>DBCY01000101.1 GCA_002293295.1 Ruminococcus sp. UBA946
GCAATACTTCTTGATAATGTCTGTTTATAAAACAGTTTTCTCAGAAAATTGTTTTAGCAGACATTTATTTAATACAAAACAAACCCTGCAATTATAATTATACTTATCAAAAGTTCCTTTTTATAATTACTTTTCATACAAATCCGTCTTAATTCTTACTTTTTATGTTCATTCTGTTTATATTAAAAATTATCTGCAATACTTTTATAAAATCGTTAAAAATGCGGATAATAGTATAAAAAACAAAGGATATATTCAATGAAAAAAGGAAAGCTTTATTTCTCAATATTGGGAGCGGTAACAGGAATTGCAAACGGACTTTTCGGTTCGGGAGGGGGAATTGTCGCTGTTCCGATGCTTCAGAAAGCCGATATTAAAATAAAAAAATCCCATGCCACATCGCTGGCTCTGACACTCCCGTTATCAGTAGTATCGGTTTGCTTTTACGCATACAAGGAATCATTCAAATGGAAGGACGCTTGGCCGCTTATTCCTTTCGGTCTTGCCGGAGCGGTTTTAGGGGGACTTTTCCTGAAAAAAATACCGAATAAGTGGCTGAAAAGGGTGTTCGGCTTAATACTGATTATTGCGGGGGGGAGAATGCTGTTAACATGATATGGTCTTTTACCGCGGCGTTTTTCACGGGTATTTTCGCTTCGCTGGGCGTAGGGGGAGGTATGATACTGATTATCTACCTCACTGTTTTTGCCGGATTTTCACAGCTTGAAGCCCAGGGAATAAATCTTATTTTTTTCATCCCGATTGCGGTTTTATCGGTTATAATGCACACTAAAAATAAGCTGATTGAATGGAAGAAAATTATTTTATCCATAATTACCGGAGTCGTTTTTGCCGTAGGGGGGACGTTTATCGCGGAATTAATAGGCTCTCCGCTTCTCAGGAAAGCCTTTGCGGTTTTTATCCTCCTGGTAGGAATAAAAGAGCTTTTCTATAAACCTAAAGAGGAAGATGATTCTTCCGGTACGCAAGATAGCCCTCAAGGATAATAACGGCCGCCACAGCGTCAACGACTTCCTTTCGTTTTTTACCCCTGACATTGGTTTCGTTAAGGTAATTGTGAGCCGATACGGTAGTCTGCCTTTCATCCCATAATTCAACGGGAAGCCCCGAAAGCTGAGACAGCAGCTTTGAGAACCTTTCGCATTTTTCAGCCCGCTCCCCTGCCGACCCGTCCATGTTTTTGGGGTACCCGACGACAATCAGCTCCGCATTTTCCGATTCAGCGTATCCGCATATCTTTAAGGCGCACTTTTTTGCGTTTTCCTCTTTTATAACCGTCAGCGGCGACGCCAGAAGCTCCGATTTGTCGCATGCGGCTAGACCTGTGCGGACGTCTCCGTAATCGACCGATAATATTTTCATTTTATAACTCCTTTTTAGCAATTAACAATTAAAAATTAACAATTAACAATGTCGGTGTACCGCCGTTAGCGGTATGATTTTAATTTATAAATAAACCCCTCTTTATCGGCTATTGTAATTATACCTTTTTGAGCCATAAAAAGGTTTCTCCGTGGTTTGAGCTGACAATTACATTATTTTCATAATCCTTTTTGAGCAGCTTTAATCCCCTGGAAAAATCATCTTTATCTATAAGTCTGAACATGGAATAACCCTTGTTTTCAACTAACCCGATAAATTCCTCCGAAATATTAAAATGCTGTTCAGTATCAGAATTAATATTTTCATCAAGTATAAAACCATGTTTTTCAGCAGTGGAAATAATAACGGAAATATCAGGGTATCTTTTCTTTTCAACCGCAACCGTCGCCGGAAAATAAGACGACCAAAACCTGTTTTCAATTTGTTTATGTGATTCTGTCAGAATACAGACCAGCCCGCCCGTTTTAAGTGTTCGGTAAAATTCCGCAAACATTAATCCAATATCGGGTACATGATGAATAACATCGGTCATATAAATCAAATCGAAGAAACTATCCTCAAACGGAATAATAGAGTGGTCGCCTTTTTTGAACTCAATTTCTTTATTCTTCTCGATTGCCTTTTGCCTCATCCCATCCGAGGGTTCAACCCCGTAAACATTGGCTTTTGTCAATTCCCTGATTGCACAGGTATAATTTCCTGTGCCGCAGCCAAAGTCGAGTATATTTGAGTTTTGAACAATATCAGCCTTTGACAGAATACTTTTTACTGTATCTATATTAACCTTTCTTGTTATGTCATAATCCAAAGATAAGAAATCATAATCCATTGGCATATTATTTCCTCCCTATAATAATTAAAATCATACCGCCAACGGCGGTATACCACCATTGTTAATTGTTAATTATTAACTGTTAATTGTTACTGCTCCCACACCTTAACCGAACCGACAATTTCCTGTAAATTATTCAGGTTATTGTCACCGGCGTAATTTTCCAGCCCTTTGATGATTTCAACGGGAGCCATGGGGTTTGAGAACAAAGCCGCGCCCACCTGAATGATTTTAGCCCCTGCCATCATCATTTCGGCGGCGTCCTCCCAGCATGAAATCCCCCCCATTCCGCATACGGGGATTTTAACGGCGTTTGAAACCTGCCATACCATCCTTACTGCAACGGGGAAAACAGCCGGACCCGAAAGCCCCCCTACGTTGTTTTTCAGTATGGGACGGCGGGTTTTTATATCTATTTTCATACCGAGAAGGGTATTAATCAGCGAAACGGCGTCGGCGCCCTCTGCTTCGGCGGCTCTGGCAATATCGGCTATATTCGTTACATTCGGGGAAAGCTTAACCATAAGCGGTTTTTTTGTAGCGGCACGGCATATTTTCGTTATTTCCGCCGCACCTTCGCAGGAAATCCCGAACGCCGCCCCTCCGGCTTTAACATTGGGGCAGGATATGTTTACTTCAATCATGTCAATATCCGTTTTGTCTAGCTTTTCAGCAACCTCGCGGTATTCCCCGGCGGTCGAGCCGGCTATGTTCGCTATAATTACAGTACCCTTTGTTTTAAGGTACGGCAGTTCATTTTCTATAAAATAGTCTATGCCGGGGTTTTGCAGTCCTACGCTGTTGAGCATTCCGCCTGACGTTTCGGCGATCCTGGGCGGTTTGTTTCCGTTCCGCCTTTGACCGGTAGTACCTTTTACCGAAATACCTCCGAGAACGGACAAAGGATAAAAATTTTCATATTCCCTGCCGTATCCGAACGCTCCCGAAGCCGGAATTACCGGATTTTTAAATTCAACTCCCGCGAAATTGACACTAAGCTTACTTGTATTATCAGTCATCAAAAAGCACCTCCCCGGAATTGAAAACGGGACCGTCCTTACAGACATGGGCGTAAATTTCCTGCCCGTCCCTTATACTTTTACAGGCGCATACAAGGCAGGCGCCGACACCGCAGCCCATTCTTTCCTCTAATGAAACCTGGCACGGAATCCCGTTTTGACTGGCTGTTTCAGCGGTTTTTTCAAGCATGGGTTTTGGCCCGCAGGCATAAATTATATCAGGCTTTTTCAGTTTCAGGACATCATCAAGCGCGTCCGTTACAAAACCTTTTCTTCCCGCGCTTCCGTCGTCGGTGCAGAGTATTGTTTCCGCACCCGTTTTATTGAAATCATCCTGCAGAATAACGGCGGAGGCGTTCCTGAAACCGCATATTACAGCAGCATTTTTACCGAATTTTTCAGCGACGGGCAGCATGGGGGGAGTGCCGATACCTCCGCCGATTATTACGGCAGTTTCATAGCTTTGAGTATCAAAGCCCCTGCCGCCCAGAGGCGCGATAATGTCAATCATATCACCGGAGTTCAGTCTGGCGATTTCCTTAGTCCCTTTCCCCCTCACCTCGAAAATGATTCTCAGCGTGCCGTTTTCCCTGTCAATACCGGCAATTGAAACCGGGCGGCGCAGCATGAAGCCTTCCGCCTTTATATTGATAAACTGCCCCGGCACGGCTGTTTCCGCGGCTTCGGGGCAAAGTACAGTCAGGTCGTAAATATCCTTCGCAAGATTACTTTTTGAAATTACAGGGTATTGCCCCATTACGTACTTCATTGTTCGGGTTCCTTTCGTTTGATATTGACAAAGCTACCGATTTATTTTATACTGTTATTAAATTACCATTAAAGGAGTGTTCATAATGTACAGTACCGATACTCAGAATATTGATAATCCAAATACCTTGCCGGAGAAAAAAAGCTTAATCAGGATAATATTTTCAAGGCATACGGCAAAATCAATCTTATTTTTAGCTATTTTACCTCAAATTATTTTGCCGTTTATTTTATTTTCTACCATTCTGGCATTACCGCTTTTATTACCTTTAATACAAATTATATACGGATATAACGCGTTCAGGAAAAAACCGGCGGCAAGCTTTTCTGAAAAATACGTGCCTGTGCTTATACCTGTATTCTATTACTTAATTCTGTTTTTAGTTTTCATGGTTATCAACAAAGGAGACCAGCTTGCGGGAAATCACTGGAGCGCTTATGTATTTTTGACTAATATCATAATGGCTTTTATTATACCCAGCGAAGACTTGTGGGTATTCATTCTGCCTGTTCTTGCATATTTATATTCTGTTTTAGGTTATATAATAGGTGATGTTGTCGGAACAAACCGCAGAAAACAAAAATTCCCAAAATTCAATCCCAAACCTATAGCCGCGGTTTTTCTGACGGCGGTAATTTGCCTTGTAACGGTATATCCCCTTTATAGAGAAGCCAATTCCAACAGAATTATCACTTCGAGAGTATCGGAGCAGGGACACGGTTTCGATTATGAAAACGGTTATTCAAGCATAAATCTGTACCCTTACTATATTCAGAATAAAAATAACATACTGGCAAAGCTTGACGAGGAACCGTCGTATATAATCGAAGATTTTGATAATATGCCGGCGCTGGACGGAGCCGAGGCGGCTTTTCCTTTATACTCGGCATTTGCGAATTTCTGTTATAAGGATATCGGAGAAATTCTGAAGGATGTTTCAAACGCGGTTCCGCCTGTGGATTTTACCAATACGGTGGTTTCATTTGAAAGACTGATAAACGGCGACGTTGATATTTTTTTCGGCGCCGAGCCGTCCGAGGAACAAAAATCCTTAGCCGAAGCTCAGGGAAAAGAGCTTGTCCTGACTCCGGTTGCATATGACGCGTTTGTATTTATTGTGAACCCCGATAATAAAATCAACAGCCTGACGCAGGAGCAAATCCGCAGCATCTATTCCGGCGAATACAGGAACTGGAATCAAGCCGGCGGAGCCGATTCGGGGATACTCGCTTTCCAGCGTCCCGATAATTCAGGTTCACAGACAATCATGAAGAAGTTTATGGGCGGCATACCCCTTATGGAACCGCTGGAAGGAGCATACCATGACGCAATGATGGGTACCGTCACAGGTATTGCCGATTATAATAATGATGAAAGCGCCATCGGTTATTCTTTCAGGTTTTACACCACCGGTATGATTAATTATATTAGTTATCAGGATGTTAAACTCCTTGAAATTGACGGTATACCGCCTTCCGCCGAAAATATACGGAATAAAACATATCCGCTTACGACGACCCTTTATGCAGTAACCTTAAAAGATAACAGAAATGAATATATCAGCGGTTTCCTTGACTGGATGACTTCCCCGCAGGGACAGAAAATAGTTGAGGACACAGGATATATTCCGCTTAGCTGAAAAATATGAAGTTCGGATTTGTAAATTAAATCTTCGTAATATCGACCATTTCCATATCCTCTATGCTTTTTCCCATAGAGAGTATATCGGCTACCGCGTTGGCGGTGTCTATTGACGTCAGGCAGCAGATTGAGCGCTCAACCGTCTTGCGGCGGATTTTAACGCTGTCGTATGCCGGAATCCGTCCCTTTTCAGAAGTGGAAATAACATAGTCGATTTTTCCGTCGTCGAGCAGGTTTAAAACGTTATACCCTTCTTCGGAAGCCTTTTTAACAACGTTTGCGGCTACCATGTTCCTGTTGAGATAAGAAGCCGTTCCACCTGTGGCGTAAATATCAAATCCCAGGCGTTCAAATTTTGAAGCGACATAGACAATTTCAGATTTATCAGTATCCCTTACCGTTATAAGAACACCGGATTTTGATTTTCTGTTGAATTTATACCCTGCCGAAACAAGACCCTTAAAGAGAGCGTCCTCAAATGATTTTGCTATGCCCAGCGTTTCACCGGTGGATTTCATTTCGGGACCCAAAGCGGTGTCTACGTCATGAAGTTTTTCAAAGCTGAAAACGGGGACTTTAACTGCAATATAATCGGATTCCCTATAAAGTCCGCTTTCATAGCCCTGTTCCTTCAGGCTGTGCCCTAGCATGACTTTAGTGGCGACGTCCACCATCGGAACGCCCGTTACCTTTGAAATATAAGGAACGGTCCTTGACGAACGCGGGTTTACCTCGATAACATAAACCTCGTCGTTATATACCACATACTGAATATTTACAAGCCCTATTACCTTAAGCTCCATTGCAAGCCTTTTTGTATATTCAATGATAGTTTGCCTGATTCGTTTAGTCAGGGTAAGCGCGGGGTAAACCGAAATCGAATCCCCGGAATGAACTCCCGCCCGCTCGATATGCTCCATAATTCCGGGAATAACATAGTCGGTTCCATCGCAGATTGCGTCAACCTCAACCTCCTTGCCCATCATGTATTTATCTATAAGCACAGGGTTTTCAAGGGTCTGGCGGGTTATAATCTCCATGTATTCAATAATGTCCTCATCGGAATGAGCAATAATCATGTTCTGACCTCCCAGAACATAGGAAGGTCTCATCAGAACAGGATAGGACAGCTTTGCCGCGGCGGCTAGAGCTTCGGTTTCGTTCATAACGGTCATTCCTTCGGGACGGGGGATACCGCATTTTGTGAGAAGCTCGTCAAAACGTTCCCTGTCCTCGGCGGCGTCGATACTGTCAGGCGATGTTCCTAAAATATTCGCCCCAAGCTGTGCAAGGTGTCTTGTCAGCTTTATTGCCGTCTGTCCGCCGAACTGAACCACAACGCCGTCCGGCTTTTCAGTATTCAGAATCGATTCGGCGTCTTCCTTCGTAAGAGGGTCAAAGTAAAGCCTGTCCCCCGTATCGAAATCGGTTGATACCGTTTCGGGGTTATTGTTGCATATAACGGCTTCATAGCCGAGCTCCTTCAGCGTCCATACGCAGTGTACCGAGCAGTAGTCAAATTCTATGCCCTGTCCTATCCTGATGGGACCCGAACCGAACACAACAATCTTTTTCCTGCCTGTGCCGGTTTTTTCAAGAAACTGCGCGGCTTCATTCTCCTCGTCAAAGGTTGAGTAGAAATACGGCGTTCCGGCATTGAATTCCCCTGCGCACGTGTCAACCATTTTGTATACCGCGTATCTTTTCTCAGGACACTTCTGCCCGCTGATACGTTCAATCGTACTGTCAAGATAACCGTATTTCTTGGCGGTATTGTATTTTTCTTCGGTAAGCGTACCCTGCGATAACAGGTTTTCAAGGTCAGCAAGGTTTTTCAGTTTTGATAGAAACCACCGGTCAATCATTGTAATTTCATGGATTGTTTCAATATCAATCCCCCGCCTTATTGCCTCGGTAATAACAAAAATCCTTTCGTCGTCAACATTCCCTATCCGGGCTTTTATTTCAATATCTGAAAGGCAGGCAAGCTTTTTCAGGAAAATATTATCCGTTCCGAGTTCAATTGAACGGACTGCCTTCATCATAGCCTGTTCAAAGGAAGTGCCTATTGACATTACTTCACCCGTCGCCATCATCTGGGTTCCCAGCGTGCGTTTTGCGTAAACAAATTTATCAAAAGCCCATTTCGGGAATTTTATAACGCAGTAATCAACGGAAGGCTCGTTGCAGGCATAAGTAGTACCCGTTACAGCATTAATAATTTCGTCAAGGGTGTAGCCGATTGCGATTCTGGTTGCAACCTTAGCTATAGGATAACCAGTTGCCTTTGAGGCAAGAGCCGACGAACGCGAAACCCTGGGGTTCACTTCAATAACCGCATATTCGAACGAATCGGGATGAAGCGCGAACTGGCAGTTGCATCCGCCCTCAACCCCCAGCTCCGAAACTATATTCAGTGCGGCGTTTCTGAGCATCCCGTATTCTTTTGCCGTCAGCGTTACAGCAGGTGCGATTACGATAGAATCCCCCGTATGAACTCCGACAGGGTCAAGGTTCTCCATCGAACAAACGGTAATTACATTCCCGATTCTGTCCCTGATAACCTCAAACTCTATTTCCTTCCAGCCGGAAATACATTTTTCAACAAGTATCTGGGTAATGGGTGACAAACGAAGACCGTTTTTAGCTATGTCGCGGAGTTCCTCCTCATTGTATGCGATTCCCCCGCCGGTTCCGCCCAGAGTGAATGCGGGACGGATAATTACAGGGTACTCTATAACCCGGGCGAATAAAACGGCGTCTTCGACGGTTACAACAACCTTTGAAGGGATACAGGGTTCCCCGATTTTTTCCATCGTATCCTTAAACGCCTGTCTGTCCTCCGCCTTATGTATGGTTTCCGGTTCGGCTCCGAGCAGCTTGACACTGTTTTCAGCCAGAAAACCGCATTCGTCAAGCTGCATAGAAAGTGTAAGACCGGTCTGTCCTCCCAGAGTTGACAAGACGCTGTCCGGTTTTTCCGATTTAATAATTTTCTTGACAACATCAAGGTTAAGGGGTTCGATATAAATTTTATCAGCCATAACCTTGTCGGTCATAATTGTTGCCGGATTTGAATTTACCAGAACCACTTCAAGACCTTCCGCTTTTAAAGCGCGGCATGCCTGCGTTCCGGCATAGTCAAANNGAGCCGATAACCAGCACTTTTTTTATATCGCTTCTCAACGGCATATAAAACTCCATTCCGCCGCTTAATAACGGCATAAAACTTTATTTAGTACAAACAGCAACAGTTATCTTTTACCGGTCAAGGAAAGAAACTCATCATACAAAAGCGCCGTATTCTGCGGTCCGCCGCTCTGTTCGGGTATAAACTGGACGGAAAACGCAGGTAAGTTTATATATGAAATACCTTCGGCGGTCTTATCGTTTCCGTTAATATGCGTAATTTTCATTTCAGCTTTGTCAATGCTTCCGGGAATAACTGAGTAGTTATGATTCTGAGAAGTAACATATGTTTTGCCTGTTAAAAGGTTTAATACAGGCTGGTTTGCCCCGTGATGACCGTGCCTTAGTTTCTCAGGCATAGCGCCGCCCGCCATTGCCATAAGAATATGCCCCAGTCCTATACCGAAGGACGCCAATTTCCTTTCGTTCAGCTCCCTTATAACAGCGGTGACCTTTTCACATTCGTCAGGGTTTCCCGGACCGTCCGAATATAATATCCCGTCATGCTCCCCTGCCAGTATTTCCTCCGCCGGAGTAAACGCGGGATAAACAGTGACATTGCACCCCCTGTATATAAGCTCTTTCAGAATGCTTTTCCGGCATCCCAGATCCAGTACGGCAATATCATATAATGCATGTTCATATGTGTAGGTTTCTTTAACCGGAACGGTACAGCTGCCGACCGCATCCTTTATTTTATATTCATTAAGCTGTTTTAACAGGCTTTCCTTGTTTTCATATACATTTTCCGTGGTAATAACGGCGTTAATACTGCCGTGTTCGCGTATGATTCTCGTAAGGCAGCGCGTGTCTATATCATATATTCCTATAACGTTATGCTTTTTCAGAAATCCGTCTATATTTCCCTCGGAACGGAAATTTGAGGGAGCATCGCACCATTCTCTGACAACATATCCAGAGGCGTATACCTTTCCGGATTCATAATCCTGTTCATTAACCCCGTAGTTACCGATAAGGGGAAATGTCTGAGTTATTATCTGACCGAAATATGAGCCGTCGGTTAAGGTTTCCTGATAACCGACCATAGATGTAGTAAAAACCGACTCCCCTATTGCCGTTCCTTTTGCCCCGAAGGATTTACCTTCGAAAATACGCCCGTTTCTGAGCATTAGATACGCCTTTTCGCTATGGTTAAATAAAGACATTAGCTTTCCTCCCGGTGTGTTTAATACTAATTACAATTTATTTCATTATCGCAGTAATCGGCTAGTTTCCCGCATATGTCCAAGGCTTTTATTATTTCGTTCTCTGTCGTTAAAAATGTGTTTTTATATCTTGCTGAAGCTTCCCACATATTAAATTTATAAGCATTTTGACTTATTTCATCCAGTATAGATTTTAATTCCTGTATATTTATAAACATAACGCCTTTTTCAATTATATTCAATAAAATATTAATATTTAGCTGTAAAGGATGCTTTTCTATAAAAGCTTCACCTTTTAGTTCAATAAGTCCCTTTAAAAAGAATTCCATTGTTTGCTGTAATTCAAAACAAGCTTTCCGAATATTCGCTTCAGTCATATCCGGTTCGCATAATTTTGAAGTATTAAAAGCAGTTTTGGCGTGTTCAAAAGATACTTTCGCATTATTAATCAACATACTCATAAATAACAGCTCCTTTCATAATTTTTTGATATATGGCATCCTTTTCGCTTATCTGTTCGAACCATACAATATCCGATGAGCCTTTCGTATGAAATAAAACCGCATTTTCAACAATCTGAGCCTTGTTAATGTCATTCAGTTCAATCGCTAAATCTATATCCGAATCAATATGACAGCTTTGGTTTACCGATGAACCGAATAAAATTATTTTTGAGCAGTTCCGGATTATATCATCCGTATGAATTATATTATCCACTATCCTTTGTTTTAAGGGATGAATCCTTGTTCTTTTAAGACTGGTACTGCCTTTTTCATAATGTTCAGGAAGAATATCCCAAAAATAAAATATATGCTCTTCGCAGAACTGCTTAAACGTCTTCTCCATAAACATAACGAATCCTCCTGTAACCCTAAACGATATGTCAAATCTGGCAACCCATTAATAACAGCTAACTGCTATTTGCTGATAGCCATCCGCAATTCCTCTTTCATCCGAAGGGCTTCGCGTCTTGCGGCTCCCGCAAAATCCCTCTCATCACACTTTTCGTTCAAATACGCACACATAACAGCCCTTGACGAATTCACAACTGCGCCGAGTCCGTTTTCATCAAACCCCTTGGCGGCTCCTTCGCCGCCGCCGCCCTGCACGCCGTAACCGGGAATAAGGAAGAAGGTATGGGGAAGTTTTTTTCTGAGTTCGGCAAGCTGCCCGGGATAAGTGGCGCCGACCACCGCGCCTACGCATGAATATCCGTATTTACCGATACTGTCCGCTCCCCATTCCCCGCACATATCTCCCACAGCTCCGTAAACCGTACTGCCGTTTTCAAGTATTTTATCCTGCAGCTCTCCGCTTGACTTATTGGATGTCTTGACAAGCACGAATATTCCCTTGTCATTTTTTTTGCAGATTTCAGTCAAAGGCAGAATCCCGTCGGTGCCGAGGTATCCGTTTACTGTAAGAGCGTCGGCTCCGAAAGCTTCGGTTTCTTCACCGAAAACCTCTGTGACTCCAAGGTATGCGTTTGCATAAGCCTCCATTGTGGCGCCGATGTCGTTCCTTTTGCCGTCGACGATAACATACATACCTTTCTTTTGAGCATACTTTATGGTTTTATAAAGCGTTCTGACACCATGCCAGCCGTACATTTCATAATATGCCGACTGGGGTTTGACAGCCGGTACAATATCGCATAAGGAATCGATTATTGCCTTATTGAATTTCCATACGGCATGTGCCGCTCCTTTTAATCCCCCGCCTTTTTCCTCAAACGAACGCTCCCTTATAAATCCGGGAATAAATTCAAGCTTGGGGTCAAGACCGGCAACAGTCGGGTTTTTTGTCTCGGTAATTCTTTCGATAAGCCTGTCCAGTGACATTAAAACACTTCCTTTTGAATATTTTATTCATCCTTATTTTTATAACGGACAATCCCGTCTGTAATTGTATAAATGCATTTACCCTTTAATTTTTCCCCCTTAAAGGCGCTGTTGCATGATTTAGAGCGGAATTTTCCGGGCTGGACTGTCCACTCCTTATCTGTGTCAATAAGCGCAATTTCAGTTTCGGAGCCGGTTATTATTTCAGGTATATAAGCATTAATCAGCTTTCTCGGATTATAGGACATAAGCCTGACAATATCAGCCAGAGACATTTTACCGGTATGGTAAAATACCGTAAGCATCACCGCAAGGGATGTTTCAAGCCCGATTACGCCGTTAGGGGCATTGTAAAAATCAGCCTTTTCTTCTTTGGTATGAGGAGCATGGTCGGTCACAATACAATCTATTGTACCATCGAGAACCGCGTTATAAACGGCAGCTCTGTCCTCCTCGGTTCTGAGAGGGGGATTCATTCTGTAATCCGCGTCAAGCGATGACAGTTTATTTTCAGTAAGCGTAAAATAGTGCGGACAGGTTTCACAGGTTACTTTAACACCCCGCGCCTTTGCCGCACGTATAATTCCTATGCTTCCTTTTGTGGATACATGGCAAATATGAACCCTTGCCGGAACAGAAGCGGCAAGTGCGATTTCCCTTGCTGTAACATAATCCTCGGAGGCTCTGTCCATACCCTTAACGCCCAGCGTTTCAGATACGGCGCCCTTATTTATAATACCGCCGTCAATAATATCAAGGTCCTCGCAGTGCGAAGCCACAAGGATACCGTCTTTATCCGCCGTTTCAAGCGCACGGCGCATAATTTCCGCATTTTTTACCGGACGTCCGTCATCCGATATGATTTTAACCCCAAGTTTTGAGTAGTCATATATATTTTTCCCGTCCATGCTTTGAGTAATGCATCCGACGGGGAAAATACGAACCCCCGTATCACGTCCCTTATCAAGAATGTATTCAACAACCTCAGTATTATCGGCAGGTGGATTCGTGTTCGGCATACAGGCAACAGCCGTAATCCCGCCCGCGAGAGCGGCTTCGCAGCCGGTAAGAATGTCCTCCTTATGCGTAAACCCGGGGTCTCTGAAATGGACATGCATATCAAATAATCCGGGAATGGCAGTCAGCTTATAATTTCCGTCAATTATTCTATCAGCTTTATAATCAAGCGATTTCCCGATTTTATTTATAATACCGTCAGATATATAAATATCAATATAATCGGGTTCATCCATTATCTTAACGTTTTTTATCAGCAAACTGCTCATATTATCACCCCGTTTCTTATTCCGTTATGACAGCCATATCACAGCCGTCAATTTCATCCATCATCACCCTGACCGATTCATCCAGAGAAGTCGGTACGTTTTTTCCGATATAGTCGGGGCGTATTGGCAGTTCCCTGTGTCCCCTGTCGATAAGCGCCGCAAGCTGTATGCTTTTCGGTCTTCCCCGTTTCATAACTGCTTCAATTGCCGCCCTTGAGCTTCTGCCGGTAAAAACCACGTCGTCGACAAGGATGACGCGTTTGCCCTTAACATCAAACGGAATATCGGTTCTGTCGCATTCAGCCGAATATTTTTCATCGTCCCTGTATGCCGTAATATCAAGTGTTCCGAGTTCGGGGGAAACTCCCTCAATTTCGTAAAGCTTTGCGGCTATTCTTCCGGCTATATAAACGCCCCTTGACATTACGCCGATAATGCAAAGCCCTTCGGCTCCTTTATTTCTTTCAATAATTTCATAGGATATTCTTGAAATTGCCCGTTTCATAGAATTTTTATCCATGATTACAGCTTTAAAGGCACTGGGATTCTCCGGCATAAAAAACTCTCCGCACATTTTACAAATTATGAGTATTTATCATAAATTCAAGGTAAATTAACAATACATGAAAATTATTCTGCTTGTCTTTTCGGTAAGCTTTATCCGGTAACCCGTATAAAAATACCCGTCCGCGAATCAACACAGACAGGTAATAATAAACCGCAATATTTATACGGCTTCACTGTAATAAAGCTTTCAGCTTAAGCCGTACCATATAAAAGCTTACTAAATGACTGCCTTGTAAATCTCACAGGATTAACTTAAAGGTTGTCTAAGCCTTTAACAGTATATCACATTCTGAATTTGCTGTCAACTGTTTTTTGTATATTTTTACACAAAAGAATCAATAACGCAGTTTAAACAGATAAAAAATATAGACAATGCGTAAGTAATATGCTATAATGTATATTATAATTTTGGCGGCTTCGCCGCTCTGAAACCGGAGGATACTGCAATGGATACTATTATACGCCTTTTAAAGCAAAACGCCCGCCTGACAAGCAGGGAGCTTGCCGCCATGACAGGACTTGCCGAAGCCGCGGTTGAAGAAAAAATTAAGGAGTATGAGCAAAACGGCGCAATTGTCGGTTACTCCGCCATTGTTAACGATGATTTGGCAGACAAGGACAGCGTTACCGCCTTTATCGAAGTTAAGGTGACGCCTAAAGCCGACTGCGGCTTTGACGATATTGCTAAAACGATTATGATGTATGACGAGGTTGAGAGCCTGACCTTAATGTCGGGAGCCTTTGACCTTGCAGTAACAATAAGCGGAACGAATTATAAGGAAATCGCCTTGTTCGTGGCTCAGAGGCTTTCCACGATTGACGGTGTCATCTCGACATCGACGCACTTTTTCCTGAAAAAATACAAGGATAAAGGTATTTTTATCGAAGATGAGCAGAGGGATGAAAGGAGCTTTGTTTCTCCATGATAGACTATAATAAGGTTCTGTCCTCGAAATGCAGGGATTTAAAGCCTTCCGGCATCCGTAAGTTTTTTGACATAGCGTCGTCGGTAGAAGGTGTTATTTCACTCGGTGTCGGGGAGCCTGATTTTCCGACGCCCTGGCTAATCCGTAATACGGCAATTAAAACTTTGCAGCAGGGAAAAACTGTTTATACATCGAACTCAGGTCTGGCGCAGCTTCGGACTTCGGTAAGCGGATATATAAAACATAAAATAAATGCTGATTATAATCCCGATAACGAAATAATAATAACCGTAGGGGGTTCTGAGGCTATAGACATCGGAATACGCGCCGTTGTCAACCCCGGAGACGAGGTATTGGTTGTCGAACCGTGTTTCGTGTGCTATACGCCTATTGTTACGCTGGCAGGAGGCATACCTGTATCAATTGAAACAAAGGCGGAGGATAATTTCAGGCTGACGGCAAAGGCTCTGCGCGAGAAAATCACAGGCAAGACAAAGCTTCTGATACTGCCGTTTCCGAACAATCCCACCGGAGCGGTGATGGAAAGGCACGACCTTGAAGAAATCTCTGAGGTTCTCAAGTGCACGGATATAATGGTTCTTTCCGATGAAATCTATTCCGAACTGACATATACAGGGAACCGCCATGTTTCAATTACTGAAATTGACGGTATGAAAGAGCGCACCCTGCTTGTGAACGGCTTTTCTAAAGCGTTCGCTATGACGGGGTGGCGTCTCGGTTACTTATGCGCTCCGGCTCCCCTAACAGAGCAAATCCTGAAAATACATCAGTATGCGATTATGTGTTCCCCCACCACGTCGCAGTATGCCGCCGTCGAAGCTCTGAATTCCTGTGATTCCGAAGTGAAAAAAATGGTGGACGAATATAATATACGCCGCAGGTGGCTTGTAAACGCCTTTAATGAAATAGGTCTTGACTGCTTTGAACCCCAGGGGGCGTTTTATGTATTCCCTTCAATAAAGTCAACCGGTCTTTCAAGTCAGGAATTCTGCGAAAAGCTTTTGTATAATCATAAAGTAGCTGTCGTCCCCGGCGACGCTTTCGGGGATTGCGGCGAGGGTTACATCAGGGTTTCATATGCATATTCGCTGAAGCATATAATGGAAGCCCTTGACCGGATCAGAATTTTTGTCAATGAATTAAAGGAGAAAAATTTCTTATGATAACAAAGAAGCTTAAAGGTATTTTACTGTTATTCTTAGCGGTATTGTTATCTTCGGGATGCAATAAAACAGAAAACGGAGACGAAGCGGAAAGCTTAACGGAAATACCGGTAACAGCTTCGTCAGCCGCGGCGGAAGAAACGGTTACAGAAGCTTCTCCCCAGCGGACGATTGAAATTATAAAACCCGAATATGATAATGTAAATCCCTTCAGCGAAGGTCTCGCTATGGTTGTAAAAGACGGTAAATATGGCTTTATAAACCAAACCGGCGCTGTTGTAATCCCTCTTGAATATGAAAACGCGTGTGACTTTAAAGAAGGTCTTGCGGCGGTACTAAAAGACAGTAAATGGGGATATACTGACGCAGCGGGCAATATAGCGGTTCCTTTTGGATACGGCTTTGCGGAAGATTTTAATGACGGTATCGCAAAGGTTTCGGCGTATACTGAATCCCATTATATAGATGATATTAAGTATTTTTTTATAGATAAATCAGGAAAAGCAATCACTCAGGATAAGTATGACTATGTAAGCTATTCAAGCGCATATGATGAAGGTCTTATCCCGGTGTACAAGGATGGAAAATGGGGTTATATCGACAAAACCGGCGCCCTTGCTATTCCTTTTGAATATGATGGGAACATATGGGATTTCAGGGAGGGCTTAGCCGCGGTGCAAAAAGGCGGGAAATACGGTTTTATCAATCAAACCGGCAATGCTGCCGTTCCTTTTGAATATGATTACGGGGAAGCCTTTTCCGAAGGGCTGGCAGCAGTGAAAAAAGACGGCAAATGGGGGTTTATTGATAATAAAGGTAATATTACCATACCTTTTGAATATGATAACGCGATGAATTTTTACGGAGGTTTTGCACGTGTTACGAAAGACGGAAAAAGCGGATTCATTGATAAAGAAGGAAATATAATTTTTATCGGATATGATTTTATGGGCGACTTCCGCGAAGGTCTTTCCATAGTGGTTAAAGACATTAAATGCGGTTTTATTAATCAAACCGGCGAAGTTGTTATTCCTGCTGAGTATGATACGGCATATGATTTCATGGAAGGTCTTGCCTGCGTTATGAAGGACGGAAAATACGGTTTTATCAATCAAACAGGGAAAGCTGTAATACCGTTTGAATATGACGCTGTGAAAGTGCCTTATTTTACCGAAACAGAAGGTTATATGGGTGTGCAGAAAGACGGCAAATGGGGATTTATCGATAAAACCGGCGCCGTCGCCGCCCCGTTTGAATATGACAATGTGCAGAATTTCAACGAAGGTCTTGCTCCGGTTTGCTATAAAGGCAAATGGGGGTTTATAGAAATTAAACGATAAAATACCCGAAAACTAACGACTAACCACTGTTTTCTAATAACTATATGGAGTAAAGCTTTGCTGAGAATAAAATCAAATGCGAAAATAAATCTCACGCTTAATGTAACAGGTAAGCGAAGTGACGGTTACCATAATATAAAATCGGTAATGCAGTCGGTCTCCCTGCATGATGTCCTTGTATTTTCTGAAAATACCGGCGCCGGTCTGACCCTTTCCTGTTCTGACCCTTCCATACCGTGCGACGAAAGAAACATAATTAATAAAGCCGCCGGGGAGTTTTACCGGTATACAGGGTTAAAACACGGTAATATCCATATCCATACAGAAAAAAATATACCCGCCGAAGCGGGGCTTGGCGGCGGAAGCNNCGCCGCCGCCGCTCTTCTGGGACTGAATATTCTGGCGGGAAACCCCTGCACACCGGACGAGCTGCTTAAAATCGGAGCAAGGACAGGGGCGGACGTACCGTTCTGTCTTACCGGAGGAACCTGTCTGTGCGAGGGAACAGGCGTTCTTATCACCCCCCTGCCCGACCTTCCTGAATGCAGAATCGTTATATACAAATGCGGTTCCGGCATTTCCACTAGAGAGGCATATAAAAAAATCGATGAACGGGAAACAGCTCANNTCCGATTTAAAAACAATTACAGGGGTATGCTCCAATATATTCGGGGAATACGCCGGAATCCCTGAAATACAGCTCGTTAAGGAACGCTTTTTATCCGGCGGCGCGCTTTGCGCCGGAATGAGCGGAAGCGGTTCGGCTGTTTACGGTATATGGGGGAAAAACGCGGAGCTGCCCGGTTATGCATACGAAAACGGATACATAATCTGCAGCCCCGAAAAACAAGGACTAGTACTAATTAACAATTAAA
>DBCY01000008.1:0-12554 GCA_002293295.1 Ruminococcus sp. UBA946
CATAATAAATTATATAACTATTCCTTTTAATTGTCAAGCTTTTTGTTACATTGAATAAAAAGCGAATAAAAAGCTGCAATAATGAAGTCTGCAGACGTTCTTGCAGAACGGGATTTGCCCTGTAATCATAGTATTGACAAGCTGATGAACGGGTAAATTATAAAATTATTGAGTTGTATGCAATTAGTTAAGGTTGCAAATGCTGATATTATATGATATAATATTTATGAAAACCGATAATATATTTCTATTAAAAATACATCCCGAAAGGACAATATAACAAAATGATTAGTGAACTGCAGCAGAGAATCAGAAAGCTTAAGGAAGAAAAAAAGGTTACTGTTTTAGCGCACAGCTATGTGAACGAAGCCGTTCAGGAGATTGCCGACCATACGGCTGATTCCTTCCGGCTCGCGGAGCTCGCCCAGATGTCAAGAAACAGCACGATAATAATGTGCGGCGTGCGTTTTATGGCGGAGACCTGTAAAATCCTTTGCCCGAAGAAAACGATTATTCTTGCCAACCCAAAAGCGGGATGTCCCATGGCGGAACAGTTTTCGGCGGATGAAATAAGGCAGGTCAAAAAAATGCTCCCCGATTACACCGCCGTATGCTACATAAATACGACTGCCGAAATAAAAACGCTGTGCGACGTCTGCGTTACCTCCAGCTCCGCCGTTAAAAACTGCAAAATGATTGAAAATAATAAAATACTTTTCCTGCCCGACGCTAATTTAGGCGCGTATGTTCAGTCCCAGCTGCCGGAAAAGACCTTCAAATGCCTTCAGGGGGGATGCCCCATCCATGCGGGGATTACCGTTGAGGAGGCAGGGATGGCGAAGGAAAGCCATCCGAAAGCCTTATTGCTCGTTCACCCCGAATGCCAGCCCGGAATAGTCGCGATGGCGGATTACACGGGTTCTACCTCCGGAATAATGGAATATGCCGGAAATTCGCCTGAAAAGGAATTTATAATAGGCACGGAGCTTGCCATAACCGAGCATTTACAATACGCATACCCCGAAAAGACATTTTACCCGCTTTCAAAAAATCTGATTTGCCCCAATATGAAAATTATAACGCTGACCGACGTTTACAGGGCGCTTTACGGGGAAGGCGGCGAGGAAATCGAGCTTCCTGCTCAGATAATGCTCAGAGGGCTGAAATGCATAAACAAGATGTTTGAGCTTAACGCCTGATTTTCAAACCGTGTGATATACATTTAAATCCTTAAAGAAAGGAGCTGTTAAATGAAAAATTCCATTAAGTCATTAATATCAGTGTGCCTGATTTTTGTTTTAACGGGGTGCGGTAATTCAAACACAGAAGAAGCTGTACAGGCAGAATCGGATATGACTTCGGCTGCGGCAACGGATTTCAGCCAGGAATTAATAAGTTCTGAACTGACATCTGTTATGACGTCTGCATCCCTTACCGGAGCTAACGCCGGAGAAACAGAAGTCACACCGGTTACAACAAAGGTTACCTCTGCGGTCAGTACAGACGCGCCCGTAAAAACGTCTGCCGTAAGCGTTAAATCAGAAACTCCTCAGTCTGTTACTGAAAAAGACAGCAAAATTACCGGACGAATAATAACATCCGGGGATTTTGACCTGTCCGGTATAAAAATTGATATTTTTTCTTCTCAGCTTGATTCTCAGGAAGACGGCGTTGAAATATACGCCCATACTTATCAGTATTCGGTTTATACCGGAAAAGACGGATATTACAGTTTTGATATGCCGTCCGGCAAATATCTGGTAAGCGCTGATATGAAATCCTTACCGGAGGACGCGCTTATAGCTTCCGGTTCATATTTTTTATCCCCCGGCGATGAAATACCGCCAATGGAACTTATTAAAAAATTTCCGTGGGAAGATATATACGGCGAAGATGATATAGTAATCGCCGAAGAAGAAACCCCTGACGCCGCCTCAGCAGCAAGGGAAGCTGAAATCTCAAAATACGCGACTCTGTTTAAAGACGAAAGGGATAAGAAAAAATATATTATAATTTCGGTTACGCCTGAAAATATATACTGGAATAAACTGGAGCTCGATATAACTGAAAACGAGCCGGCTGACATATTCATACCCATAGAACTTTATGACGCGGTAAAAGAAGCCGAGGAACTGATATTATGGTTCAAAGATGATGATTCACGCGAACGGAGACTGAATATTGATGAGTACGACAGTTTTAATATATTAAGAGGGTTAAAAATCAGTTATAACGGAACATATAACTGGAATGCAGACCGGATGCATACCATTAAAAACAACTCACTATATTTTTACGACAGCCCGTCGGATGAAATAAAATTAGATTCATATTTGCTTAACGGCGGTTTTATGAGCTACCCTTATAACCATAAAGGCGAGGAGCTTCTTTTCAGGGAGGGGATGACGGCAGAAGAAGCCGATGAGTATTTCCTTGCCGTTTATAACGACCAAATAGAATTCCTTGAAGAAATAAAGAAACTGGAAGAACAGGGGATATATACGGAATTTGAACCGTCCGAATGGAATTTTTTACTCAGCGGCACAAGATTCAGAGCAAAAATAAACCGGATTTATTAAAGTAATAAGCGGTCATAAAAACCGCTTTCGCGTTTTATCATATGAATTTATTGTATAGAAAAATAAATAGAAAAAACAGTAATTATCATAAAAAATATGGTATACAAGTATATTTTCCATAAATTTATATAAATATAAATTAATATTATTAATTGAGGTGATTTTTTTGTCTGGAAGAAAAGGTTACATGTCAGATACCCCGTTTCATGTTGAAAATATCCGATATATGTATGCTGTCGAACGACATGAGTCTACGCCATCATCTACTTTATTAAATGAGAAAATTTGTGTTTATAACAAAAATGGTGTATGTAAGAGAGCAATTTGTAAATTCTATAATAAAGCTTGTAAAGGGTGTGAGAAATATAATATAAACGGTAAAACAAGGGAATATTTTTCAGATGAATATATTAAAGAAAACGAGCGACAAATGCGTATTCAAGCTATTAAAGAAAATAAAATAAAAGAGCAAAAAAAGATTATTAAACAACAGCAATTAAGAAAAATAGAGGAAGAATCCTTGAAATACCGTGAAAAATGTAATTATTATCAAAATAAAAGGTGTTCGGCATTAAATACAGTATGTAAAGCAAAAGATAAGTGTTTATTTTCGATAGCTAAAATAAAACAAAAATAGCTAATACATAGTTTTCTAATGATTATATATAAATAGCAAAAAACAGTAGTAATCAGCCATAAAATGTGGTATACTCTTAGTATGTTAAACGTAAAAAATTTGAAAGGAAGTTTATTATGCTTACGGATATTGAAATCGCACAGCAGGCGAAAATGCTGAAAATTACTGAAATAGCAAAAAATCTCGGTATTTCTGAGGATGATATTGAACCCTACGGTCATTATAAGGCAAAGCTGTCAGAGGAGCTTTTTACCAAAACCGCGGATAAAGAGGACGGCAAGCTTATACTCGTAACGGCAATAAACCCCACCCCGGCGGGCGAGGGAAAAACCACCGTTTCAACGGGACTTGCCCAGGCTATGGCGAAAATAGGCAAAAAAACCGTTCTTGCTTTACGCGAACCGTCGCTGGGCCCGGTTTTCGGGGTAAAGGGCGGAGCCGCAGGCGGAGGTTATGCGCAGGTTGTTCCCATGGAGGATATTAACCTGCACTTCACCGGCGATATGCATGCCATTACCGCCGCGAACAACCTGCTCTGCGCGCTTCTTGACAACCATATGCAGCAGGGGAACGAGCTTAATATCGACCAGAGGCGTATAATGATTGAACGCTGTATGGATATGAACGACCGCGCACTTCGCAGCTGCGTTGTGGGTATGGGCGGCAAAATCAACGGAGTTCCCCGTCAGGACAGCTTCCGAATTACCGTGGCTTCAGAGGTTATGGCTATTCTATGCCTTGCTTCGGACCTTAACGATTTAAAGAAACGGCTGGGCAGTATCCTTGTTGCGTATACTTATGACAATAAACCCGTTTTTGCCTGCGACCTGCAGGCTCAGGGTTCTATGACGGCACTTCTCAAGGACGCTTTGAAGCCCAACCTTGTCCAGACCCTTGAAAACACCCCCGTTATAATACACGGCGGTCCGTTTGCCAATATAGCCCACGGATGCAACTCAATCCGCGCTACAAAGCTGGCGTTAAAGCTGGGCGATTACTGCGTTACCGAAGCGGGCTTCGGCTCGGATTTGGGAGCCGAAAAGTTTTTTGACATCAAATGCCGTTTCGCCGGGCTTAATCCGTCATGCGTCGTTCTTGTCGCTACGGTACGCGCATTGAAATATAACGGCGGAGTAAGTAAAGCCGACCTTGGAAACGAGAATATCGAGGCTCTTAAAAAGGGCATTGTAAATTTACAGACCCATATTGAGAATATGAATAAATTCGGCGTTCCTGTAGTTGTGGCAATCAACCGCTTTTATACCGACAGCGACGGCGAAATAGCATACATCAGGGAATTCTGCGATAAGATGGATACCGAGGTTTCACTTGCCGAGGTATTCGCCAAAGGCGGCGACGGCGGCACGGACCTTGCCGAAAAGGTTTGCAGGGTTATTGAGGACAGACCGTCCGCATTCAGACCGATTTATAATACCGAACTGTCCGTTAAGGAAAAGCTTGATATTATCGCTAAGGAAATTTACCGCGCCGACGGTGTGATTTACACGGCGCAGGCTGAAAAATCCATTAAGGAAATAACCGAACTCGGATATGCGGACATTCCCATATGCGTTGCGAAAACGCAGTATTCGCTCTCGGACGACCCGGCAAAGCTGGGGAAACCGGTGAATTTCAGCATAACTGTCCGTGACGTAAAGCTTTCTGCCGGAGCGGGGTTTGTTGTCGCGCTAACAGGAGATATTATGACTATGCCCGGGCTTCCCAAGGTTCCTGCGGCGTTAATGATTGACTGTGATAACAGCGGAAGCATCAGCGGACTGTTCTGATAAATGATAAATACTGTGTTGTTAATAAGAATCTGTTAGTTTATAATTATGAAATGAATATAAAATGCCGGAAATAACACCTAAACGTTACAGCATAATAATAAAAATAATACCGCCGCAGGCGGTAACCGACATTGTTAATTGTTTATTTTTAATATGATAATTATTATGAGGAGGAGGATTTATATGAAAATATTTATCACGGGCGGAACAGGGAATATAGGGCAGTATGTTACTTTAGCGGCGGCTAAGAAAGGACACAGGGCAATTGTTTTATCCCGAAGCCCCGAAAACTATCCGACGCTGGCAAATATGGAGAACGTAACTCTGGTAAACGGTGAAATGACGGAGTATAAAAAACTAAGTGAGCTTGTCAAGGGCTGCGACGCCGTTATACAAATCGCGCTCGGCTGGGGCAACGAACCCGTGTCAATGCTGGAAAACGACACCGCGGCTACGGTTAATCTGCTTGAAATATCCGAAAAAGCCGGGGTTGCAAAGTTCATTTATACGAGCAGCACTGCCGCAATGGGGAAAATGCGCAGTCATATGGACGAAACCGTTATGAACCTGCCTGTTGATTTATACGGCAGCACAAAATCGGCTTCGGAAAGCTACCTTCTCGGTTTCAGTAAATATTACGGAGAGGAAAGAACTGGAGGCAATACTGTTTCAATGAAACGTAATATTATACGTCCGGGGTATACCTTTTCAAGTCCCCCGTATGAAGACGGTTCTTCCCAGTCTGACACGAGGTTCCGTGATATAACCGACGCCGTCGTTAATGACAGCCCCGTCTGCGTAATAAAGAATGACGGCACGCAGTTTATTTCGTCCGGTCAGATAGCAGAGCTTTACATATCGCTTCTTGAAAGCGAATTGAACGAAGAGGTTTTCCTTGCTCTCGGCAAAACATACATAACCTGGGAGAGGATTGCAAAAATAGCGCTTGAGGAATACCCCCGGTCAAAATCGGTAATTGAGCTTGACGACAGGGGATGGGGTGACTCTCCTATGCTGTACAATGTTTCAAAGATGGAGCGCGTGTTCGGTCTGGCTTTTGACGAAAAAGCCGTCGAGGCTGAAATTAGAAGCCATGTCAAATGGAATCTTGAACAGTCGTTTAAAAGGAAATGAAATTGAAACGGAGGCGTGTTTTTATGCCGCATATTTATACGGTTAATGAAATAAAGGATAAGCTGTATTTTTTATTTCAGGAGCTTCCGGTTGAAAAGGCGGTTCTCTTCGATTCATATGCAAAAGGAATCCCCACAAAGACAAGCGATGTGGATATTGTAATTTACAGTGAGGGAAAAATAAGAGGAATTGACTTTTTCGGCGTGCTTGAGGATATAACGGAGGCTTTGAAAATTCCGGTAGATTTAATAGAGGCTTCCCAAATAATTGACGGAGGACGGGCGCATCGTGAGATTATTGAAACAGGAGTAGTGATATATGAAAGAACCTGAACGTGTCATACTTAACAACGTTTTTAACAGTATCCCCGTCAAGTCTGAACGTTATCGTATGAGAGCAGGTATTGCTTGTTTTAAATTTGTATTTCATAAAGCATTTCCTTTCACGAATTAAAATGGAATTATAAATCAATCAGCTGTTACTATTAATAAATATTATTTAATCTTCTATTTATTCTTCGCTTATATAATACATACTGAACAATTACACATTTTGTGTAATTGTTCAGCACGCATTATATTGTAAAAAACTCTTAAGTTGTTACCATTGTACTATAGAGAGCAGAACAGATTGAAACAAATTTTTTTAAATCGGTATAAAAACGCAGGTGAGGATTAAATCCGCACCTGCGTAAATTATATTTAATTGTCAGATAATTTAACTTTTTTATCCAAGCGGTTTTTCAAGGATTTTTTACAATGCTAGGATGACGACGAAGGCAGTCTGCAGCATGGTGAGAAGGGAAGACAAGGCAATGCGAAAAAAGACTGCAAAGCTGCGGACTACAAAAGTCAAACTGCTATAATACTTAATCTGTAAATACTTCACCTGAATAACCGTGCTGAACGGACCTTATAATATCCTCTCCCAGCTGGCTTGCGTTGGTTCTTTCAAAATAAATGTAAGCCGGACGGCGGTAGGAACCTGTTGAAGCGCTTATTACTATTTCATTTACATCCAGATAATCAGGGTAATCCGAGCTTCTGAGCCTTCTTGTATAAACCGTATCGTAGCGGTATTCGCCGTCTTCAGCTTCTGAATCGTTCCAGTTCAATACATTATAACTCCAGTGGTCTGATTCCGCAATCATATAATAAGTCTTGTTACCGTAATCCCATTGTAATAATATATCGGTTGAAGGAACAGCTGCCGGTTTGCTTGTATAAATTTTATAGTAGTCATATGAGAAGCTGGATTCCTTATCATGAGCAATCAAATCCTCAACATATGATGAACCGGCGTCATAATAAGGAACAAGCATATACCGGTTAATTATTTTATTCTGAGAACTGGTAATAGTCCAAGTCTCTATTTCATCACGATTGCTGTTTTTATCCGGTCTGATATTATAAATCAGATAATATTCAAATTCCCTTGTATATTCTGCAGCGGCAGTGTTGTAGGCAACCTCGTCATAATCGCGCGGAACCAGTATATACCTCATTCCGTAACCCGTATTAAAGCTCTTTATGCTGTCGGAATTATTTTTCTTCTGGGGGTTTTTAGAATAAACTATATAATATTCATAAGACTTTGCTGTTTCTGCGAAGATACTGTTTGCGTATGCAGCGTCATAATCCTTTGGTACCAGCATATAACGGTTGAAACCATTAAGCACATACTGGATAACAAGGTCGGTTGATAAATTCTTTGTAGGATAATGATTACTGATTACATAATAGCTTGCTGAACTGCCGACAGTAACATTAACATCCTTATAATTCTTTGTGTTGGATTTTGAATAAATTCTTACAACGGTTTTACCCGACGATACGCCCTTTACATTAACCGTTGCATAATAACCTCCTGAAACAGAACGGTAATTACCAACCGTGAAAGTGGCAACCGAAGGATTACCCGAAGCGACGGTAAGGGAATCCTTTGCGGTGGTAAGCACATTAAAGGAAGCCGTCTTATTTACGTCTACGCTGACCGAGGTTGACTGAAGCGTTATCACTACATCATTGGAGGGGTTGTTACCTGTGGTTATACCGTTTCCTACCGTTATATCAATATAATCATAAACGGTGGTAGGATAATTTTTTGCATAGATTTTAATACGGGCAGTGCCGTTATTAACTCCCTTGATAGTCAATGGAACTATATCGTCGTCAAACTTTGCGCCGTTCCATGACGCTGAGGCTACATTTTTGTTTGTGGTTGAGCAGGAAATTGTGTGCGTTCCTTTAGCCGTAATATTCACTTTAACAGTTTTACCCTTGGCAATGGTCAGTTCTGAAATACCCGCGGTAATTTTACCCGCAACAACCGTAACCTTGCATTTTAATGTGGTATTGCTCACCTTGGCATAAATATAAGTAGAGCCTACTCCTTTTCCCGAAACCTTTCCGGCGGAATTAACAGTAGCTACGGATATGTTGCCGGTAGACCACTTAACTGCGCCGCTGGTGCCGTTTACCTTTAAAGTAGTGGCATAACCCTTTGTAAGCGTAAGAGCGGTTTTACTTATTGAAGCGGCGGCGCCTGACGGGATTGCCAACAGAGGCACGACCATCATCAAAGCCAGAATGCAGCTGAGAATTGATTTTATAAATTTTCTGTTCACAATTCAAACCTCCCATGTAAATATTATCTTATATCCATATTAACATTTTAGCACCATTACTGATATATGTCAATAAAAAATCCGATACAATGCAATGACAATAGATGACAATTCAGTAACAATAAGGCAGCCGATTAATAATATGGTAATTTTCCGGGCGGAATTTTACCCGCCTTCAATAATAAAACAACTGAAAAGTATAAAACTTTTCAGTTGTCTTACATTTTTGTGCAATCCTACAATTTATTAGTTATAATTACAGCAATTAGTATGAAAAATATATAAAGAATTCAATTATTTTTATTACTCCGTTACGCTCATTTAAAAAACGTTTTAGCCCCCTTTTTTATTTATAAAACAGGCTTGTTTATTATTTATAGCAGTTTAAGTTTTTGTACGGGTATTATTGTTTATCCGTTAATAAGTTCATCCAGCATTTTCGGAAGCTCGGTTCCCATGTTCCCGTCGGTGAACTGGCAGGTTCCGACATTATGATGTCCCCCGCCGCCGTATTTCAGCATCAGCTTTCCGACGTCAACTTCCGACGTGCGGTTAAGGATTGAGTAGCCGACCGCCGCCGAACAGCCGGCACCACCCCGTCCCGAAACAATCCATGCAGAAATGTTCTGTTCCGGATAAAGGCTGTATATTAAAAACCTGTTGCCCGAATAAATCGGGTCAACCCCTCTGAGGTCAGATATTATTACGTCTTTTTCAACGCGGGTATGTGCTTTCACCATTTCAATGAATTTTTCATTCTGCTCGAAATAAACCTCAATCCTTTCCTTAACGTCGGGGAGTGAAAGGATTTCATCGGTATCCATGGTACGGCAGCAGTCAATAAGCTTTTCCATCAGCTGATAATTGGAAATAGTAAAGTTCCTCCATCTTCCGAGACCGGTCCGGGGGTCCATCAGGAAGCCGACAAGTATCCATCCTGAGGGATTAAGTATTTCATCGCGGGTAAGCTTTCCGCTGTCGACTTTATCAACGGCTGCCATCATATCGTCATAATGCGAAAACCGTTCTTTTCCGCCGTAATAATCATATATAATCCTGGCGCAGGAATCAGCCAGACGGCTTTCGCCCAGGTATTTCCCCTCAAGCCTGTTTCTTTCAAACTCGCTTGAATGGTGGTCGAACCAAAGCCCGCAGCCCTCCACATACGGAACATTGGCAAGGCAGTCGTCCTTGGTGACCTCGACCAGACCGTCCTGTAAATCCTTCGGGTGTGCAAATTTCCAGTTATCAATAACGCCGACATCCTTTAACAGCGCTCCGCAAGCGAGTCCGTCAAAATCCGAACGCGTAACAAGCCTCATCCCATACAACCCCTTATTAGAATACTATATTATCTATAAAAAGCATCTTCATTTTCATAACTCAACAACAGAAAAGACATAATATAATTATTATACACTAATTCTATTAATTTTTCAATAGCAAAATCCTTTAAAAAAGCAAATATAAATAATATGTGATTTTATTCAAAATATTAATATTTCAACAACTGATTTTGTATAATAATACAAACTTGTTTTAACAGCACAGCATAATACAAAGCTTTATCTGTCTTCATTATGAAATATTTTTAATTAAACAAGCATTTCTATTGCATAAATCGGGACAATATGATATACTTTTCGGGGTAGTCATGAAATTATAACAATAAAAATCAGGAGATAAACATTATTATGGATAGAACAAACGGAAATCATAAAAAAGCATTAACCCGTGAAAACAGACCTGAATTCCCCAAACGCGCCGTAATTACAGGCGGTATGCCCTACGGAAACAAGGATTTGCATTTCGGTCATGTGGGAGGCTGTCTGGTTTTTGCCGACGTTTACGCTCGTTTTATGCGGGACAGAATCGGAAAGGATAACGTTATTTTCGTATCCGGCACGGACTGTTACGGCTCGCCCATAGTCGAGGGGTACAGGAAATACTGCGCTGAAACCGGTTTTAACGGTACGGTAGCCGAATATGCCGAAAAGAACCATCTTGCCCAGAAAGCCACCCTTGACAGCTATGACATCAGTCTCAACTTATTCGGCGCTTCCGCGCTCGGCAGGACAGGGGAAATCCACAATTCCGTCACAGACCGTTTTATACGCAGGCTTTATGAAAACGGCCATCTGGAAAAACTGACTACCGCTCAGTTTTATGACGAAAAGGCGGGAACCTTTATAAACGGCCGTCAGGTTGTGGGCAAGTGCCCCGTTTTAGGATGCCAGTCCGAAAAAGCTTATGCCGACGAATGCGATTTAGGTCACCAGTATATGCCGGTAAACCTTATCAACCCTATAAGTACTCTAACCGGAGAAACTCCGGTAATGAAAGATGTTGTAAACTGGTATTTCAAACTGCCTGAATTCAGCGGACTGCTGAACGAATATGCGGAAAATATCAAAGGGCAGGAAAACATACGTCAGGTTGTCTGTAAAACCATTGCGGAATTTTTAGAACCCCCTGTTATTTATGTTATGAACGACTACAGGGAAGCCTATGAAAGTATTAAAGGTAAAATGGCTGCACATGAGCTTGTTGGGGAGCCTAAGAAAACATCATTCACAATTAAATTTACTGAGCTTTCCGACTGTGACGAAGCCGTTAAACTGCTTTCCTCCGCCGGCGTGCGTTTCAGGACGGGTAAAACCTTAGTTCCCTTCCGTCTGACCGGCAATATTGAATGGGGAGTTAAAGCTCCTGTTATCGAAGGCGAAACAGGATTAACCGTATGGGTATGGCCCGAATCGTTATGGGCTCCGGTTTCCTTTACTGCCGCATATCTTGAATCTATAGGCGAAAACACTGAAAAATGGCGTGAATACTGGTGTTCAAAGGATTCGCAGGTTTATCAGTTTATCGGGCAGGATAATATTTACTTTTACGGAGTTGCCGAAACAGGAATGTTCATGGCATTGCAGGGAAATACCGGTATTTCGTCGGAACCCGGGGAAAACCAGATGCAGCTGCCTGTTATTGTAGCAAACCACCACATACTTTTCCTTAATAAAAAGGCTTCCAGTTCGGGAAGCGTCAAACCTCCCATGGCTTCGGAGCTTCTTGATTTCTATACAGCCGAACAGCTCCGCATGCATTTTTTAAGCCTCGGACTCGGGATGAGAAGCGTTAGCTTTATGCCGAAGCCCTTAAACCCAGCCGCCGGTGAAAATGAAGCCGACCCGGTTATTAAAGAAGGATTTTTGCTTTCGAACGTATTCAACCGTATTATAAGGACGGCATTTTATGATACCCAGAAATTTTTTGACGGAAAAATGCCCATAGGCAATGTTGACGCGGATATTCTTGCCGAATCGGAAAAAGCTATACTTGAATACGAACGCTTTATGTATAAATTTGAATTCCACCAGGTTACCTATGTGCTTGACTCATATATCCGCAGGGCAAGCAAGTATATGGCTAAGGTTAAAACCGAAGCCGATAAGGCTGATAAAAATGATTTGCGCAGAAACTGGCTTATCAATATCTTCCATATGATTAAGACTGCCTCCGTTCTGCTTCATCCCCTTGCGCCTCAGGGTACTGAGACTGTGCGGGAATACCTTAAAATGGATGAAAGCTTTTGGTCATGGGATAATATTTTTTCTGAGTTCAGCATAATATTAAACGGCAGGGAAGAGCATGAAATAAAATTCCTTGAACCCCGCACCGACTTCTTCACAAGGCATGAAAGCCAGTTTAATTGATGAGGAGTGAGGAATGAGGTATGAGTAGTGCAATGTCAACAGCTTAAGAAATTTTACTTTACAATAAGATTCCAG
>DBCY01000008.1:12592-14810 GCA_002293295.1 Ruminococcus sp. UBA946
TCTGCTTAAGTTGTTGACATTGATGAGTAGTGAGGAGTGAGGGATAAGGTTTTGATTTCAGGTTTACTGCTGACTAAAAGCGTTTTTATCATAAACTATTTCTATAAACTTTAAAGCCGCAAAGGTTAGGGATGTATCCTTTCGGGTTATCCCGCCTATTGCCCGCGAAGGAAATACAAAATCCGTCTTGATTTCAAAAAGGGTTTGTTCTTCAAGCTCTTTTTTTATGAATTCCTTAGTGACGCACCCTATGCCGAGGCCTGCCTTTGTAAATTCCACTACCAAATCAAAGCTTCCAAGCTCGATTTCAGGCTTCATTTTCACCCCGAGCTTTTTCATGTAATTATCCATAAAACGCCGTGTGTTGCTGCTGGTTTCCATAGCAATCAGAGGCATAGACATCATTTGCTCCGCCGACATAACGGGCAGGGATTTATAGCTTTCATTGCCGGCAAAGCAGTCATTAAGCTGTATGCATTCATGGACATTGAATTCATGCGCGTCGGCGGGAAGGTTCACGAATGCTACGTCAACCTTCCCCGCCCTTAAAAGTGCCATGGTTTCGCTCGTGGTACGGTTTGTGACTTCAATATTAATACCCGGATAATCCTTATGGAACAAAGTTATATATTTCAGAAGAAAATGCCTGCACAGCGTATCGCCTGCCCCGATACGTATGTACCCGGCATCAAGGCGTTTCATATGCATAAAGCTGTTTTCGGCGGATTTTATACTGTCAAGCGCGTCTGAAACGCCGGCATACATTTTTTCGCCTTCGGGAGTTAAAATCATACCCTTGCGTGTGCGCACAAAAAGCTGACCGCCCAGCTGGCTCTCCAGATTCAGTATTGTCTGGCTCAGCGCGGGCTGCGTAATAAACAGTTCCTTTGCCGCCGCCGTTAAGCTGCCTGACTTTGCAACCTCATGAAATACGCGGTATAATTCCAAATTAATCATAAGCACCCCTTATATTTAATATTAGATATAAAACATTTACTTATAGTTATAAATATAGTATACTAAATATGCAAAGGTTTTTCAAGCCTTTTGAATAAATTTTCAAATATGAAAGGATGACTTATAATGAGAATGACAGGTACCGTTTCACGAGGAATCAGGGCGCCTATTATAAAAAAAGGCGACAATCTTGTTGAAATTGCCGCTGATACGATAATAAAGGCCGCTCAAGAAGAAGGATTTGAGCTTAATGACCGCGATATAGTGGGTATTACCGAATCAACGCTTGCCCGCGCGCAGGGCAATTATGCCACGCTGGAGCAAATTGCCGCCGATGTCAAAGAAAAATTCAGCGGCGGGGCAGTCGGACTTACTCACCCGATTCTGAGCCGCAACCGTTTTTCCCAGATTTTAAAGGGTATTTCCATGGCGGTAAACGAGCTTTATATTGTTTTAAGCTTCCCGTCCGACGAGGTAGGCAATCCCCTTATTAGCTGGGAAGAGCTTGACGCAAAGAACGTAAACCCTTATACCGACGTCTTTACCGAGGATGAATTCAAAGCGGTTTTCGGTAATGTCCTCCATCCGTTCACCGGAGTTGACTATATTGAGTATTACAAGGAGCTTTCAGGCGGCAAAGCAAGAATTATTCTTGCCAACGACCCCAGGGAGGTTTTGAAATACACTAAAAATATTATAACCGCGGATATCCATACGCGTTTCCGTTCCAAAAAAAGACTTCTTGCCGCCGGAGCGCAAAAGGTGTTCGGGCTTGATGAAATACTGACCCGCTCTTTGAACGGAAGCGGTTTCCATCCGCAGTACGGGCTTTTGGGTTCTAATCTTTCAACCGACGATTCCATCAAGCTTTTCCCGCGCGACGCCCAGAGCTTCGCTGAAAAGCTGCAAAGCCGGCTGTATGAGCTATGCGGAAAAAAGATTGAGTGCATGGTTTACGGCGACGGCGCATTCAAAGACCCTGTGGGCGGTATATGGGAGCTTGCCGACCCCGTTATTTCCCCCGGCTTTACTTCGGGGCTCAACGGCACTCCGAACGAATTAAAGCTGAAATACCTCGCCGACAATGAATTTTCGAATCTTTCGGGCGCGGCTTTGAAAGAGGCGATCGAGAACTATATTCGGGAAAAGGACGCGGATCTAAAGGGCCATATGGTTTCGGACGGCACCACCCCCCGCCGGTTGACCGACCTGATCGGTTCGCTCTGCGACCTGACCTCCGGCTCGGGCGACAAGGGCACGC
>DBCY01000194.1 GCA_002293295.1 Ruminococcus sp. UBA946
TACCAATAGCTTTGGCAAGTGTATTTCTCTTAACCTCATCATTATCTAATAATTCATTTAAACAAAGATATATTTTACCATATTTATTTATAGTTACTACAGATTTTTTTATTTCCATTAAGTTCACATCCTTATATATTTATTATATTATTATAGTAACATCTTGACAATATACATATACCGTGTTATAATAACTGTAACATTAATTATGCTTAATATATAATGTTACTATATAAATAGTTATAATGGAGATGAAATTATGAAATCAGTAAGTTTTACGGGACACAGAATATTGGATAAAACCCCCGAACTGACAGCTCTGATTGAAAATACAGTCAGAAGCCTTATCAGCTTCGGGTATACCGATTTTTACACCGGCGGAGCTCTTGGTTTTGACACAATGTGTTCACTGGCGGTATTAAAGCAGAAAAAAATATATCCTTCGATAAAGCTTCATTTAATTCTTCCCTGCCCGGTCAAGGAAATGACAAAAAAATGGAACTTCCAGGACAGGGATTTATTAAAGTCAATACTCAGGCATGCGGACAGCATTGAGCATACGTCAAAGCATTATTATGAAGGGTGCATGAAGCTCAGGAACGAACAGCTTGTAAAATACGCCGATTTTCTGGTATGCTATTACGACGGCAAAAAAAGCGCCTCCGGAACGGGTCAGACCGTCCGTATGGCGCAGAAAAAGAATATTATAATTTCGAACTTAGCTAAAATTATGGCTGAAAGAACCGTCGTTTCCGGAAAATAAGACCACGTTTAAACCGTTTATAATGCCTGTAATTATACCAAAGCGGAATAGCTTTAATAGTTTATTACAGATTATTTCTATAATTATTAATAATCGTTAATGCTATTAAAACGCCCGCCAAAGGCGGCACCGACATTGTTAATTGTTAATTAACAAAAAACCGCCGGCAGCAAAAGCCGCCGGCAAAATAAAAAAATGAGAAAGGACTTTATATGAAAAAGTAGAAACATGCAATTTTTTTCAGGGAAAACCCGATTAATCAGTTTCTTCCTGTTCTCCGCAAAGCTCCCTGTAAAGCCCTGTATAGAGCTTAGCCGACGAATCCCAGCTGTTGTCGCATTTCATGGCGCTAATCATCAGGCTCTTCCAGGCTTTGGCGTCGTCATAAAGCTCCCTTGCGCGCTGAAGCGCGTCAAGCATATCATAGGCGTTATAGGTCTTGAAGGTGAAACCGTTTCCGTTTTCTCCGCCTGCGTCCCTTATACTGTCGCTGAGTCCGCCTGTTTCACGCACTACGGGAATTGTGCCGTACCTGAGAGAAATCATCTGCGCAAGGCCGCACGGTTCGCTCTGCGACGGCATTAAAAACATATCGGCGGAGGAATAAATCCTCCTTGCGAGGTCGGGGATAAACCCTATTACGGCGCTTACCCTGTCAGGATGCCGCCATGCCATTTCCTTGAAGAAATCCTCATAAATCTTTTCACCCGTGCCGAGAACGGCAAATTTATAACCCATCCGCAGTATATCTTCAAAAACATATTTTATCAGGTCTATGCCCTTATGGGAAACAAGCCGGGTAATAACGCCGATAACAGGCTCGCTGCCTTCCTGGAGCGAAAGCTCCGCAAGGAGGGCTTTTTTGCATTCGGCTTTACCCTTCAGGTTCTTTACGCTGAAATTTTTAGTAAGCAGGGGGTCGGTCTGCGGGTTAAAGGTATCGTTGTCAATTCCGTTGATAAAGCCGCACAGCTTATACTGCTTATTGTAAAGCGCCCTGTCAAGCCCGTGCGAATACCACGGGTCAAGGATTTCCCAGGCATATCTCGGGGAAACGGTGGTTATTTTATGGGCTGTCTCAAATGCGCCTTTCATGATATTCACGCACCCGTCGTATTCAAGCACCCTCGTATGGTACATAGGAATGCCCAGAACCTCATTAAGGACCTCAAGCCCGTATTTTCCCTGATACTGAATGTTATGAATCGTGAATACCGTCTTTATCTTTTCGTATTCATACTGGTATTTATAGAATATATCGTAATATACCGGCACAAGCGCCGTCTGCCAGTCGTTTGCGTTTATAACGTCGGGCGTCCAGCCGATATATTTCAGCATTTCAAGTATAGCCCTCGAAAGGAAAACGAACCGCTCGCAGTCGTCATAAAAGCCGTAAAGACCGTCCCTGCCGAAATAATACTCATTGTCAAGAAGATAATACTTCACTCCGTTCACATCGCCGATAAAAACGCCGCAGTACTGCTTTCTCCAGCCGACGTCAACGGTGAAGTTGGTAATGAATTCAAGACCGTCCCTTAATTCCTGCTTTACGCTTTTATAAAGGGGGAGTACGACCCGGCAGTCATGACCCGCTTTGCAGACTGCCGCAGGCAGCGAGCCCGCAACTTCCGCAAGTCCGCCCGAAACCGCAAAAGGTATAGCTTCCGAAGCGGCATATAATACTTTCATAATATCATTCCCTTCATATTGAATTTATCTGTATCTGTGGTGTTTACAAACACTCTCCGGCATTAATTTAAATTACAGCGCCCTTACCCAGGAACAGGGGATAATTAGCCGAACCCGTAAGCATCCTCTGAGCGCTAACGTTAACCCTCTTATCGGTTATCACATAGTTAATATCGCATTTTGCGCCTATTACGGCATCCTGCATAATAATGGAATTTTTTACCGAAGCTCCTTTGGCGATTCTGACTCCCCTGAACAGAATACAGTTCTCAACGGTACCCTCTATAACGCAGCCGTCGCCAATCAGCGAATTGCGGACATTGGAGCCGATTCCGAATTTTACCGGCGGATTATCGCGCACCTTAGTGTAAACAGGACGGTTTTCAACGAACAGCTTCTTCCTGTTTTCACTGTCGAGCAGAGCCATGTTGGACTTATAATAAGTATCCATGGAAGTGATACGGCTGAAATACTCATCATGCATATAAGCCATGATTTTATATTCATGTGTCCTTCCCTGTAAAATATTCATTTCAAAGCTGAAAAGACTCCTTGAAGCCGCTTCAAGGACGATATTTTTCATAAATTCCTTGTTCAGGACAAACGTATTCAACGAAACATTGCATGTACCGCTTATATGGGGGCTAAGCAAAACATCGACAACGCGCCCGTCGTCATTTATGCCGAATATTGTGGAACGCTGAGCCTGTTCCACAGTAAGGACGTCATTTGCGTATACGCAGGTTATATCAGCCCCTGTTGAAACATGGTAATCGATAACCTTATCATAATCCATATTTGAGACAACGTCACAGTCGGATAAAAGCACATAGTCGGCATCGGACGCCTTGATAAAGTCCCATACGCCGTACAGGGCTTCAAGCCTGCCCCGGTACATGCCGGACGCCACATGGCTGAACGGCGGCAGCAGGTGAAGACCGCCCCTTTTCCTTGCTAGGTCCCATTCGCGTCCGCTTCCGAGATGGTCTAAAAGCGACTGGTAATTTGATTTCGTTATAACCCCGACTTCTTCGATACCGCTGTTTACCATACTGGAAAGCGGGAAATCTATCAGCCTGTAGCGTCCCCCGAACAGCACCGAACCCATGGTTCTTTCCTTAGTAAGGTCAGAAATAACGTCGTCGTGCATATTTGAAAAGATTAAGCCTAAAACATTTCTATTCTTCATTATTATAACCATCCTTTCCGGATTTTGTCTGTCAGAACAAAAATCCTGGTTTGAGAGAATCTTCCCTCAAACTTTTTTATGCTCCCTTACCTTACATATTTTCAGATACAATCTGCTTGGGGGAAACATTCGCATTTGCCGATATGCTGATATTATGCCCGACTACGGCAATACCCCAGTCATCCCGGTTTTCGCAGTCCTCGGGGCGTATTCCTATGTTCGCGTTTTCGCCGACGGTGCAGTTTTCCCCGACGATTGCATACTGAACGACAGCTCCCGCCTTAATAACGGAACCCGGCATTATAATCGAGTCGGTGACAACCGCTCCCGCTTCTATTTCAACGCCTTCGAACAGGATTGAGAAGTCAACAGTCCCGTTTACAATACAGCCGTCCGTCACCATTGAATTTTCAATTACGGCGTCGGCGCCGATATACTGGGGAGGCTTTATCGGGTTCCTGGAATACATTTTCCAGTCCGGGTCGTAAAGGTCAATCGGGATATTAGGGTTAAGGAGGTCCATATTGGCTTCCCAAAGCGAATCAAGGGTTCCTACATCCTTCCAGTAGCCTTCAAAGGGATAGGCGACCATAACCTCGTTATTGCCGAGCATATCGGGGATAATGTTCTTGCCGAAATCCTTGGATGCGTTTTCGTCATTCTCGTTGTCTATAAGATACTTTTTCAGCTTGCTCCATGTAAATATATAAATTCCCATTGAAGCAAGAGTTGATTTCGGTTCCTTGGGTTTTTCAGCAAACTCGGTAATCATTCCGTTTTCATCGGCGGTCATAATGCCGAAACGCGAGGCTTCCTCCTTTGGAACGTCAATAACGGCAATCGTACAGTCGGCGTTCTTTTCCTTATGAAACTCAAGCATCTGATTATAATCCATTTTATAAATATGGTCTCCCGAAAGGATAGCCACATAATCAGGATTATACCTGTCGGCAAAAGATATGTTCTGATAAATCGCATTGGCAGTGCCCTTATACCACTGCGCACCCAAAGCCGTCTGGAACGGCGGAAGCGCATGGACTCCCCCGTGGAGCTTGTCAAGGTCCCAGGGCTGTCCGTTTCCGATATAATCATGGAGAACCAGCGGCTGGTACTGGGTAAGCACGCCTACCGTATCAATTCCGGAATTAACGCAGTTTGAAAGCGGGAAGTCAATAATCCTGTACTTTCCGCCGTAGGGAACGGCAGGCTTTGCCATATCCTGGGTAAGAGCATATAACCGGCTTCCCTGACCGCCGGCAAGCAGCATAGCAACGCATTCTTTTTTTGTATACATTTTTAAATCCTCCTAAAATGAGTTTTTATTCTTCCGCGGCTGGATTTTATGGATTATTCGCCGGTATACCTGTATCTTTTTTAGAAACGGTTTTAGGTTTGCGTTTTTTTGCGGGGATATATTTAAAATACAATACTGACAGCCCCGGAATATCAACTGTTATTGAATTTTCATAGCCGTGCATCGAATAATCCTCGGCTTTTCGCTTTTTATTGTCAAGCCCGCTTCCTCCGTACTTTATATCGTCCGTTGAGAAAATCTGCTCATAAGTCCCTTTATAAGGAACTCCTATACGGTATTTCTCACGCGTTACGGGAACAAAGTTGCATACCGTTATGATTTCGTTTCCGCCGTCGTCAATCCGGCGGAAAGCAATAACGCTTTGCATATAGTCGTCATGGCAAATCCAGGAAAAACCGCTCCATGAATCGTCGTTCTGCCAGAACGGGGGATTTTTAACGTACAGGCTGTTAAGCTCTTTGCTGCATTCAAACACCTGAGCGTTTTCCTTAATATTAAGGTCGCTCCATTCAAGCCCCTCTGTGAATTTCCATTCAATCCTCTGGGCAAATTCATTACCCATAAAATTAAGCTTCTTTCCGGGATGGGCAATCATATAAGCCATTAAGGCTCGAAGCGTCGCGAATTTGTTTTCGAGGGTGCCGCCGCTCATTTTATTCCACAATGAGGCTTTGCCGTGAACAACCTCGTCATGGGAAACGGGAAGTATATAATTTTCGCTGAAGCAGTAGAAGAAAGAAAAAGTGAGCTTTCCATGATTATTGGCGCGGTAAACCGGGTCCATGCGCATATAATCCAGCATGTCGTTCATCCAGCCCATATTCCACTTGAAGTTGAAGCCAAGACCGCCTATATCGGCAGGCTTAGTTACCAGAGGCCATGAAGTGGATTCCTCGGCAATCATCAAAACGTCGGGGGTTCTCCCGAAAACGGCTGTATTAAGCTTGCGCAGGAATTCAATCGCTTCATAGTTTTCGTTGCCGCCGTCCCTGTTAGGGCGCCATTCGCGCCTGTCGTAATCAAGATAAAGCATAGACGCGACAGCATCTACCCTTAAGCCGTCTATATGATATTTTTCAATCCAGTAAACGGCGTTTGAAATCAGGAACGAACGGACTTCATTTTTACCGAAGTCAAAAACCCTGGTACCCCATGAAAGATGCTCCTTTTTCAGCGGGTCGGAGTATTCGTAACAGCAGTCGCCGTCAAACTCGAACAGTCCGGCTGCGTCCTTCGGAAAATGCGCCGGCACCCAGTCAAGGATAATACCGATTCCGGCATTATGGAGCATATCCACCATTTCCATAAAATCCTCAGGCGTGCCGTAGCGGGAGGTAGGGGCGTAATAACCTATAATCTGATAACCCCAGGAACCGTCAAAAGGATATTCTGCCAGCGGCATAAGCTCGACATGGGTATAATTCAATTCTTTCAGATAAGGTATGATTTCTTCGGCAAACTTTACATAACTGAAGACCTCTCCGTTTTCATAAGTCCTCCATGAACTTAAATGAACCTCATAAATATTCACGGGGCTTTTATAAATATTTATTTCGGATTTTTTCTTGTGCCAGGCATGGTCCTTCCATTTATACCCTTCAATATCAAAATATTTTGAAGCCGTATTCGGGCGAGTTTCCATATGCGTCCCGTAAGGGTCGGCCTTTAAAGCTATGCTTTTATGTGCTGTTTCAATACTGTATTTATAAGTAAAATACTGCGGCACATCAGCTACAAAAGTTTCCCATACCATCTTGTCCGAAAGGCGGTTCATCGGCGTTTTATCCCTGTTCCATCCGTTAAAATCACCCACCAGTGAAACCGATTTCGCATTAGGCGCCCAAACTCTGAAAAACACACCGTCCTCACCGTTTTTCTTACCCTTATGGGCGCCGAAAAAATCAAATGCGGCAGTATTATTTCCTTCATGAAATAAATGCAGAGGCAAATCATATTCAGACGGAATATTATCTCCGGGATTTTTTTTTGCCATAACAGTTATACTCCTTAAAACTATATAGATANNTAATAACAAATCTTGTAATAATTAATACTATAATTTTCTACTATCCTTATATATATTTTAACAGATTATGTATCCGATTTCAAGTGCTTTGTAGAAGTTTTACAATTCTTACTTAAATCGACACTTACAATTGTGCAGATTATATAAACAACTATATAATTAA
>DBCY01000114.1 GCA_002293295.1 Ruminococcus sp. UBA946
ATTATTCAGCAGACATTAATTAGCAATGCGTATAGAAATAAGTGATTTTTGTGCGCGCCGCAGCGTTGATAAGTGCAAAAAATCGCAGGAAACCTCGGCGGTTTTCAAGATTTTTAACGCAGTGCGGTGCAAAAATCACTATTGAGTGCATATTGATGATTTTCGAACACGCCCTAGTTATATGAAATAAAAAATAATACCCCCTGCGGTTCAGCCCGTTACGGCGCCGCAGGGGGATGCTTGTTTATATGCCTGAACTATTTCAGCTTACCCAGCCCCTCAGCTTAACTGCGTCGGCGACCCTTTTAATAGCAATCTGATAAGCGGCGTCGCGCATATAAAGTCCTTTATCGGCAGAAAGGGCATATACATCGTCGAAAGCCTTTGTCATGGCGAACCTCAGTTTATCGAGAACCTCTTCACGGCTCCAGAAATAATTCATNNTTCATATTACACTGAACCTGCTCAAAGTAACTGCAGGTTACACCTCCGGCATTGCAGAGAAAATCGGGAATAAGGTCTATGCCGGCATCCTTTATAAGCTGGTCGCAGTCCGGGGTGGTGGGCCCGTTGGCGGCTTCGCATATAATCTTAACCTTTTTGCTGATGTTCGGGAATACGGCGGGTGTGATTTGGTTTTCAAGAGCCGCCGGAATAAGTATGTCTACATCCTGAGAAAGCCATGCGTCTCCGTCTAAAATCTCATAACCGAGAGCCCTGGCTTTTTCAACGTCAATGCTGCCGAACGAATCCTTAATTCCCACAAGCTCGTCAATATCGCAGCCGGCGGCTTTTTTGAATGTATAGGCTTTTTTATCGGCTTGATTCCAGCATGAAACGCAGATAACCTTACCGCCGAGTTCGGAGTACATTCTTGCGGCATATTCGGCTACATTTCCGAATCCCTGTATACTTGCCGAAGTGTTCCCAGGGGCGATTCCCCTGGCTTTTAACAATCCTTCAAGAGTATAGATAACGCCGTAACCGGTGGCTTCCGTTCTTCCTAAAGAGCCTCCCATTCCGACAGGCTTTCCGGTAATAACGCCGGGATAGCGTCCGCCCGCTAAAACCTCGTATTCGTCCAGCATCCAAAGCATATGCTGACCGTTCGTCATAACATCGGGAGCGGGAACGTCAATATTAGGACCTACCTGTGAGAACAGCGTGCGGATGAATCCGCGGCAGAGCCTTTCCTGTTCGCCTGCCGAAAGGTTATGAGGGTCGCATATAATACCGCCCTTTCCGCCTCCCAGGGGTATGTCAACCACGGCGCATTTCCAGGTCATCCAGGTAGAAAGCGCGCGAACCGTATCTGCGGTTTCATGCGGATGGAAACGGATACCGCCCTTTGCGGGACCTCTCGCGTCGTTATGCTTAATGCGGAAAGCTTTAAAAACCTGGGTAGTCCCGTCGTCCATTTTTACGGGGATAGTAAAGTGATATTCCTTCATCGGCTGACGAAGCAGGGCGCGGGTTCCGGCGTCAAGGTTAAGCTGTTCGGCTACCTTGTCAAATTGCGCCTGTGCATTTTCAAAAGGGTTATAAGATACTGTTGGCATTTTTATCGGCCGTCCTTTCCGGATGTTCTGCCCGGCGGGACAAAACTCCTGTTTGAAAAACGCAGTTTTCAAACTTGTTTTCTTAAAAATGAAATGTACCCGAAGCATTCCTGCATTTGTGAAATGCGGTTTAATTAAACCGTACAGGATTGCTCAGACCTGAATCGTATCATCGTTAAAGTTTAAGTATTTTTACCGGTTTTATTATATCCGATAAAACATACGGTAAAAACATAAAATTTGTAGGATACAATCATCAATGGAATTAATTATAACATTTTCTTGTAATTTTGTCAACCAATATCATACATATTTTCACGGTAATTCAACGAGTAAATNNTAAACAAATTATGAACAAAGCCAAGAGAAAATAATTTTATCAAGGTAAGAATCATCCGATATGCTTTTAAACTGTTTATCGTAAAGGATGGTTAATGTGAGCACGCTCTAGTACCAATTAACAATTANNATTTTAATTTATTATTCGCAATTTTTAGATGTTAAGAGGTACTGGTTTTATTTTTCTATTTTATCGCAGTAAATAATACCAAGCCCTACGGTACTCATATAACACCGTCCGTAAACGTTAAGGTCACCCGAAACGAAACCTCCGTTGCCGGTGCCGCCGAACTGGTGAAGGTCGTCGTTAATCCTAACCCAGGTCTGACCGTTATCCTCCGACATATAAAGCCCTTTCTTATCAGCCTCCATAGACATTCCCCACATATAAATCACATAAGGGTCTCCGTCGTTCTTTGGCTTTCCTATGCTGACAGCTTCGCAGTATTTGACATTCGGCACAAGCTCAAAGCTTTCGCCGTGATTTGTTACCTTTACAAGACCCGATATTGATGGCATATAGAAGGAACCCTCTTCGCCGGGGATAACGCAGAACCTTTTAAACGACGGTTCCGTACCGGTCATCCTGCTGAATGTTTTCCCACCGTCAGAACTTGTATACGCAGAGCTGCTCCCGCAGGCGTATATATAATCGGGATTTTCGGGGTCGCCTAAAATATAGAATCCGCTTCCTATAAGTCCTTCGGAGACACTCCAGGTGGTTCCCAAATCCTCGGTGTAATAGGATTTCGTTGCGTTCGAAGGACTCCATATAAGCCTTGAACCGTCGGCGTTGAAGGCGACGCTTCCGTTATAGAATGTTTTGCCGTCTTCCGGCGAATTTGTGATTCTGTTCCATGTTTTGCCCGCGTCGGTTGTATAAGTCAGGAGCATTTCCCCTTCGCTTCCGCCGGCTTTTGCCCAGTAATCCCTGTTTTTAGGCGCGATTGTTATGCTTACAGTCGAGCCGATTTTATCCTGATGGCGGTTAGCGGGAGTAAAAATATCCTCATGCACATAACCGTCATAGTCAAGGACTGCCGTAACCAGAGGATAATCCTCCATTGTTATAATATCAATGGGTACGGTTTCTTCCAGGCCGGATGAATTGAAATAAAACAGCGGTTTTTCATCCCAGATATTATCGCATGCAAAAATTCCGTTTCCCGAATTAACCATAATCTCATTTGAATTAAACGGATTTACGGCAAGTGAACTGCACCAGTGAATAGCCTGGTCAGCTATCCACGGCATATTATTATCAGACATTTCCATACCGCTTACTATATTAGTCCAGTTTTCTCCGCCGTCAGCCGACGTATAGAAAACATCGCCGTACGAACCGTTAGGCTGCTGCTTCCATGTCTGGGTGGTTACAGCGACAAGCCTGTTGTCATCTTCAGGGTCAATAATTATATCTCCGAAGGACTCGGAAGAAGGTGAAATCGCTTTTGCTTCCTTTGTGACGGCGTCATATTTATAGATGCTTCCCTGTCCGGCGTTCCATGGTCCCTCATTGTTTGCGTAGCATACATAAACGTTACCCTTGGAATCAAGCTTTATTCTCTGGGGCATTTCCGCGTTATTTGAATTCTGCAGAACACTCCATGTCGCTCCGGCGTCTTCGGAAACAAAAAGGTTGCCGGCATCTTCATTCTTCTGTGAAACCCCGGCATAAATCCGCTGTGTTACGCCGTCTTTCACCGAAGAGGGGTCAAAGGTTATAATATTTATGCCGTTTCCGTTGGCTGTTCTGTCAACGGGGAAGCTTTCCACCGCAGACCAGCTGTAACCGCCGTCGGCGCTTTTAAGCATTCCGCCTGTGCGTCCCCCGATAAAAATAATATCGCTGTTATTTGGGTCAACCGCAATCCTTTCACCGTTTCCCCGTCCCATCCCGTTGCCGTGAACCTTGATTTGTTCCGTCAGCTCGACGATATCAAAGGTTTCGCCGTAATTACGGGAAATAAAGACCGCGGTCTTGCCGTTGCTGAAATATTCGGTTCCGGCAAGAAGATATACATTTGCGGCGTTCTGCGGGTCGGCGGCAATACCGTCAATCCCGTAATAACCCCTGTCGTCCTCTGAAATACTGTAGCTAAGAGACTTCCATTTCTGCTCCGGTTCTGACCACCTGTACGCCCCTCCGACATCGGTTTTGGCATAATAAACACCCTCCTCGGAGGTGCTGATAACACCGGTTACATAACCTCCGCCGCCGGCTGATATCTGACCGTAAGTCCAGCCTTCATTGACAAATAAATCACCGTTCATATTTTCCGCTCCGTTAATATCCGGTTCTGTTCCGGATGATTGTTTTTCCGTACATCCCGCCAGCCCCGCCAGACAAATAATTGCCGCCATTACTGACGTAAAAAATTTTTTTGTGTTTTTATGCATTATATTAATCCTCTCATAATAAATTAGTGTGACAAATTAAATTATAAAGCATATATTCCCTGTATTCAACAAATGTTTATAAATATTCTATGAATACTTAGTAATCGTTTCCAGAACTATAATACAAATTTATACCGGAATAATAAATTACAATGCCGTTACATTAATATTACAGTTTGTTTATATGTGCATTTGTTAAAATAATATATATTT
>DBCY01000048.1:0-14562 GCA_002293295.1 Ruminococcus sp. UBA946
CGAAATGACATATGTTTACGCCTATGGGAACAGGTTCTGAATAAAATATATATGAATCTGTATAGTTCTTCCGGTCTTTTGTGCAAATTTTTACAAAAAGCATTGATTTCTTTTTTAAAATATTGTATAATATAATATAGACTATAAGACCGGAAGGAAAGACAAAACCGCAAAGGAGGATTTATTATGGCAGAAAACACCAGTACCCAAATCAAGGAAAAAAAGTCGGAATTCTTTACATATAAAGGATTTCCGCTTGTAAGGAATAAAGATACCATTTATTACGGAAATATGTATGACAAATATGTTGTCATGCTTCAGATTACCGAAAAAACCAAGCAGGGAAATCTTAATATCGCAAGCAAGGTTAAGCTTTATCAGATGGCGACGGACGAAAACCTGAACCCAATTGAAGCTGTTGTCAAAACAAGCGAGAGAGGCAGTCTTTACGAAGCGCTTGATATGGCGTTTGTATGGCTTTCAAGAATGTAATTAGAAGCGGGGTACACTTTTGTGTGTCCCGTTTTTCATGTAAATATTAACAAAAACTCAATTAATTAACACTATTATTATGTTATAATTTATTTAATAAGTTTATTTATTTGAGAGGACGAAAAAAATGAATAACCGCAATATGCTGTTAAACGCTCAGTGGGAATTTGTCAAGCTGCCCGTAAATTCAGGAATTGAAGCTTTCAGGGAATGCGTGAACCTGTCTGCCGTAAATTTACCCCATGACTGGCTGATTTATGATACGAATAACCTTTATGAAAGCTCGGAGGGCTGGTATAGACGAACCGTGAACTGCGAAAAGGGTTATAACTACGCTTTGGAATTCGGCGGGGTTTATATGAATTCCACCGTTTATGTCAACGGGACGGAAGCTTATACCTGCCGTAACGGATACACCGCGTTCAGCGCTGATATTACCGGGTTTATCAGCGAAGGCGATAATGAAATCCTTGTTCAGGTAAGACATGAAGCTCCTAATTCAAGGTGGTATTCGGGAGCCGGGATTTACAGAAGCGTTTATTTAGTGAAAACTAAGCCGGTACATATAGCTTATAAAGGCGTTTATATTTCGGCGGACGCCAAAAGCGGTTCAGTTGCTGTAAAAACCGAATTTACCGGAGACGCTGATTTTGTTAAGCATACCGTATACGACGGCGACGGAACTGCCGTATGCGCGGTTCAGGCTGACGCTGGTGAAACCGCCGTAATGGAAGTAGAAAACCATAAGCTCTGGGGGCTTGAAACGCCGGAGCTTTATACTTTAAAAACAGAACTGATAGAATGCGGAATCACCGTTGACTGCGTTTTTGAACACTTCGGCTTCAGGGAGCTTGTATTTGACCCGGATAAAGGTTTTTTCCTGAACGGGGAAAATATGAAAATCAAGGGTGTGTGCAAACACCATGATTTGGGCTCTTTGGGCGCGGCTATGAATTATGACGCTCTTTACCGCCAGATTATGCTTTTTAAGGAAATGGGGGTTAATGCCGTACGGACTTCGCATAATATGCCCTCCTTTGAAATTATGGACATATGCGACCGGGTCGGTATGCTGATTGACGCCGAGAGCTTCGATATGTGGGAGCTTCCCAAGACTGAATTTGACAACCACCGGTTTTTCAGAGAAACCGCCCGTTCGGATATTGAAAGTTTAGTCAGGGTGTGCCGGAATCATCCGTCGCTTATGATGTGGTGCATTGGCAATGAGATTTATGACACCCATTCGTCCGACAGGGGTTATGAAACGGCTGAAATGCTTGTAAGCTGCGTGCGTGAGTTTGACCCCGCCCATAACGCTCCCTGTACCATAGGCTCCAACTTCATAGAGTGGGAAAGGTCGCAGAAAATAGGCGAAATGCTGGGTCTTTCGGGATATAACTACACCGAAAAATGTTATGACGCACATCATATAAAATACCCCGGCACCGTTATTTACGGAAGCGAAACCTCTTCCGCGGTATGCAGCAGGGGGGTATACCATTTTCCCGCCGGACTGCCGCTTTTATCCCATGACGATAACCAGTGCTCGTCGCTTGACAACAGCGTTGTAAACTGGGGAAGGACAGCCGAGGACGCATGGATTATGGACAGGGACAGAAGGTTCTGTGCAGGGCAGTTTGTCTGGACGGGTATTGACTATATCGGAGAACCTACCCCCTACAATACTAAAAACAGCTACTTCGGTATGATTGACACAGCGGGGTTTCCTAAGGATATATATTATTTCTATCAGTCCGTCTGGACGGATTTTATAAAGAAGCCGATGATTCATCTTCTTCCTTACTGGGATTTCAACGACGGTCAGCTTATAGACGTGATTGCGTATACAAACTGTCCTGAGTGCGAGCTGTTTTTAAACGGTACGTCTTTAGGCAAACGGAGTATTGACCATGAAAAAGGAAATACCGTACACGCTTCATGGCAGGTTCCTTATGAAAACGGTATTCTTACGGTTAGGGGTAATGATTATAACGGGAACATTCTTTGCACCGATGAACAGAGGAGCTTCGGCGACCCGGTTAGAATTACGCTTTCCGCAGATAAAGAAGAGATTAATGCCGACGGTACAAGTCTTTGCTTTATTGAAATTTCAGCGGTGGACAATAACGGCGTCTTCTGCGCAAACGCGCGTAACAGGATAAGCGTTGAAGTAAGCGGCGAAGGGCGTCTGCTGGGTCTTGACAACGGCGACTCCACCGATTATGAGCAGTATAAAACCACAAACCGCCGTCTTTTCAGCGGTAAGCTTGCGGCAATTATAGGAAGCACTCTGAAAAGCGGTGCCATTAGTGTTAAAGTGTCCTCAAAAGGGCTTGAGGACGCCGAATGCGTAATAAAAACAATCCCGCCCTGTAATGCTGTAACGGGCATAACGGCTTTGAATGAAGTTACCTATACGGAACCGGCGGACGATATTCCCATAAGAAAAATTACCCCGGTTATAAACACTGCCGGCAGTAAGCTTTGTATGGATGAGAACAACCGTACGGTAAACTTTTCTTATAAAATCCTGCCCAATAACGCTTCATACAGCGATATTTCCTGTAAAGCCGTTAAAACAAACGGGGTTTTGCATAACTGCTGCGCCGCTGAATGCAAAGACGGTATTATTACAGTAAACGCCTCCGGCGACGGCGAGGGGTTTATCAGGATTTATGCCTATAACGGTTCAAAATATCCGCAGGTTATTTCCGACCTGCCGTTTGAAATATGCGGTCTTGGGGAAGCTGTCAGGAACCCTTATGAAATGCTTTCCGGCTGTACATACAACATCAGCAGTATTCCTCTTAACATTATTGAAAACGGCGCGCTGGGCGGCTTTTCGCAGAAATGCTATTTAGGATTTACCTCCCTTGATTTCGGCAGAACCGGCAGTAAAATGCTTCGGATTCATGCGGGGAACAGTTCGGGAAGTAATATACCCTTTGAAATATGGGACGGTATACCGAATCAAGAAAAAAGCAGATTGATTTATACTGCAAAGTTCCCCCATAATAACGGCTGGGGAAGCTTTATGCCATGTGATTTCATTCTTCCTGAAAAAATCACCGGTGTTCATACCGTAAGCGTTGTCATTAAGGATAAGTGCATCTTCGGGGGACTGGAGTTCATCGCCCATAATAAAGCCTTTGAAAAGCTTGAAGCCGGGAGCTATGATGAGATTTACGGAGACGCCTATAAAACAGACGGCGGCAGTATTACGCAAATCGGGAATAATACCGTTATCGGGTTTTCCGGACTGGATTTCGGCGAAGGGGTAAACAGTATAAAAATCTGCGGGCGTACTCCGAATGAAATCAATACTATCCAGCTTCGTTATGAAGATAACGGAAAGGGAAAAACACAGCTTTTGGAGTTCGCTTATTCGGAGGATTATACCGAACAGACCTTTGCGCTGGAAAAAATCAGCGGAATGAATAAGATAAGTTTCGTATTTATGCCCGGAAGTAATTTTGACTTCTCCTGGTTTAAATTTGAAGAATAAACATCCTGTTAAAAATGGGGACTGTAAAATTGAAAGAGATAATTCTGCGTTTTATTCTGATGCTTTCAGCCGCGGCTGCATTAATTGCCGTTTGCATAGCTTTTTTGGAACGTGAGGACGTAAATTACAGCGATTCGTTTATTATTGATGAAACCGTTATAAATATAATAACCGAGGCTCAGACTGATAACGGAGCGGTACAGGCGGCTGTTGTTCTTGACAATATTACCGTTTTACCCGAAACAAAACTGCCCGATAATACAGAAGAAACCGAAGTGACGTCATCCTCGCGCACGATAATTACCAGCCGGGTGCGAAAGGATTACGACAGCAACGCCGTTTATATCGATATGGTTAATAATTTACAGCTTCCTGAGCTGCCCGTCGGGTGTGAAATTACGGCTTTGACTACCCTTTTGAATTTCTACGGGTTTAAAGCCGAGAAAACCGCTCTGGCGGAAAATTATCTGCCTATAGGCACAAATTACAGAACAGAAGGCGATAAGGTTTATAAGGACAGCTTTTTTGATTTTTTTATAGGCGACCCGTTTTCAAGGGGATACGGATGCTTTGCAAATGCGATTGAAAAGGCGGCGGAAGGCTATATCGCCGATAACGGGGGCGGATATACGGTACTGAATATTTCGGGAGCCCATCCCGATATCCTGTATGATTACCTTATACAGGGCGTTCCTGTTTTATGCTGGGCGACCGACGGGATGATTGAGCCTGAGTATTATGAAACATGGTATGATTTTACCACGGGAGAACAGCTTGACTGGTACCTTAACGAACACTGCTTTGTGCTTGCGGGGTTTAATATTAGCGGGAATACCGTTACCTTAAACGACCCGATGAAAGGTATTATTGATTATAACATAGACAAATTTGAAACGCGTTACGACCAGATGCACAGGCAGGCTGTTGTAATTCTGGAAGATACTCCTCAGGAAAAAAGGGAGCTTAACAACGAGAACGAAGAGTGACGGGTTTTAATATCAAATACGCAATGGCGGGAAAATAAGGGGAACCGTTATGAATATTAATTATGATACGTTATCAATCATGATGAAATACGGATTAATCATGACGGGAATACTTCTGCTTGTATTTTTGCTTGCGGCGGTAACGCCAAAGCTGGCAAAATTTGCCGATAAGATACTGGGGAGGGTAAAAAATCCTTTGACTGCTGATAATAAAGATGAAAGCGTTCCTTTTAATGAAGTCCATTCTGTTTATGACGGCAGCAAACCCATAACCGAATCAGAAAACGATAATGAAAATAAAAAATGAGGGTACAGTTATAATGAACTGCCCCCTCATTTTAAATTGTTATTACTTTTTAACCGCCGCCATAACGACAAGCGCAATATCGTTTCCGGTGTCGGCATTCAAAAACCTCATGTCAAAGCTTCCGTCGCCGCCCCATTCATTTTTAAAGTTATCAACGCACCATTCAGCCCACGGCATCCAAATTCCTTTCGGGTCGGGGATGTCATAACAGGCGGTAATATCAGCAATGCCTGTCTTTTCCCACAGTTTTTTCCACCACTCGCCGCTGTGGAACGAATACATGTCAGGCTGCCAGAATCCGCTGAGGGTATCGGGATAACCCCTTTCAAATTCTTTCACAAGCCCCGGCACGACTATGCCGAACTGCCCTCCCTTTTTCACAAGCTTCGAATAAGTGCAGGGGAAGTAAATTTCATCCGCGCCATAGTATTCATAGCTGTCTATAGATATGGCGGCGTCGAAAAATCCCTCGGCATAAGGAAGGGCATGCGCTTCCGCATGTATTGGGAATACCAGGCCGTCAACGCCCGCCTGCCTGAACCGCTCCAGGTTATCGGTCGCGTTCACCCACAAGTCATTTGCGAACACGGTAACGCCGAATTCCCTGGCAAGGAAAATTGATGTCAGACCCTTTCCGCATCCCATGTCAAGAACCTTCATACCGGGTTTCAAATCAAGGTTTCCGCAAAGCTCCTCAAGGAGATACAGGGGATTGGGACCCATCCAGTTTTCTGAAATAAAACTGCCGTCATATTTTTCGCTTCTTATATATTTATTCATTATAAACTCCGTTCAGCCTGTTTAGTAATTAACAATTAACAATGGCGGGATACCGCCTGCGGCGGTATGANNTTACTTCCTAAATATTTTCAGGCATAAAAATACCGTATAAAGCAACCTCGCTTTATACGGAAAAGTTACTTTTCAAAAAGGCACGGCAAAGCAAGGGGTAAACCCTTAGCCGCTTTGCGCCTGTATTAAATTTTAATAAAAATTCACCTTAAAAATAATATGAGCCGACATTAATACAGCTCCTTTCGGAATAATTTAAGCTCAGTATATCATATTTTATCGTTCTTGTCAAATCCTCAATCGGTTTTTTATGGTCTTATTCTGATGGCAATATAAGTTAAGGAAGAATATGCGGCAGGAATTCAACTAAAACCTATTAGATAAAAAATTACCGCTCTTATCCATAAAGCCGGAGCGATAATTTTCAAATATATTTATTTACGGACTGGCTTTAACCGATTAAGCTCCTCGTCTATAACCTTTTTATCGATACGCTCAAATAATATTTCAGGTTCAGGGATTATAAACCCCGCTGGAACGCTTTTTTCAGACCAATCGCTGCCGACGGAAAGCCAGTTCCTGATTTTCCCCGATGAGAACGCACGCTGTGTCAGTTATACTCGTTTAAGTAGCAGCTAATGGAAGGATGAATATGAATAACAGTTAAGAATAATTTACCAGAAAATGTTTTGGCGCTTTTACAGTACATGTAAGTGTGTGTGTGTGTNNGAACGGCAGGAACGGTTCAAGTAATACGGAAAGGTTCGCTATTATTTGTACGCAAGTGAAAATAGTTGTATAACAGGCGTTAATATCGGAATTTCTGGTTTCCCACGGTTTTTCCGAATCGAAATATTTATTTCCGGAACGCACGAACTCAAAAACCGCGTCAAGCGCGTCTTTAAGGGAACCTTTTTCAATCATTTTACCGGTATCCTTGTATAACCCCCCTATTCTTGAATTTATTTCACCGCTTATCTTTCCGTCAGGCACAACGCCCTTAAAATATTTATATATGAATACCAAAGTACGGTTTACAAAATTCCCGTATGCTCCGAGAAGCTCGTTGTTATGGCTGTTTATAAATTCCCTCCAGCTGAAATCGGCGTCCCTTTTTTCGGGAGCGTTTGCGATAAAAAAGTAACGGATTGAATCGGGGTCGTATCTGCCTGTTATATCCTTTAACCAAATAGCCCAGTTTTGGCTTGTGGAGATTTTACGCCCCTCAAGAGTCATGAATTCGCTTGATATTATATCGTCGGGAAGCTTCCAGTCTCCCCCGTTCGCAAGCATTAACGCCGGAAGGATGATGGTATGGAACGGAATGTTATCCTTTCCGTGAACATAATAATGCCGGCTGTCCTTTCCCCACAGGCTTTTGTAATCGGCATTCCGCATTTGCACGACGGCTTTGCTCATCGAAAGGTATCCCAGGACATTTTCAGCCCATATATAAATTTTCTTGTCCTCATAACCCTCTTTCGGAACACTGATACCCCAGTCCAAATCACGCGTCACAGCCCTGTCGCGAAGCCCCTCGTCTATATACCTTTTTGTGAATGCGACCGCATTTTTTCTCCAGTCAGGATGAGCTTCAAGAAAAGCTGTAAGCTCGCCTTCAAACTTCGATACGGCAATAAAAAGATGCTTTGAGGGGTGGAAATCCGGTTCTTTTCCGCATACAGTGCATTCAGGCTCCAAAAGGTTTTCCGGCTCCAAGACGGTTCCGCAGGCGTCGCACTGGTCACCCCTGGCTTTTTCCCCGCAAACGGGGCATTTCCCGACTACAAAACGGTCGGCGAGCGAAGTCCGGCAGCTGCCGCAAAACGCCTGGGGCGATTCATGCTCGTAAATGTATTCGCCGGCATACATTTTTCTGTGGAAATCCCGTATAAAGGATTTATGTTCATCGGAGGACGTTTTTCCGTAAAGGTCATAGCTGAATCCCAATGCCTTAAAACATCCGCAGAATTCCTCATGGTAATAATCACTGATTTCCCCGGGGGTCTTGTTTTCCTGCCTTGCCCTTATAACAACCGGGGTTCCGTGGCAGTCGCTCCCCGACACATAATAAACGTCGTCTCCCTTTGCGCGGTAATACCTGGCAATGACATCAGCCGGTAAAAGACCGGCAAGGTGACCGATATGAAGCGGACCGTTAGCATACGGCCATGCTCCGCCTATTAATATTTTCATACTATATACTCCTTTCAGTTCAGTATGTTAAATAAATTCTATTCGGTAAATAATACCGGATACGGCGTTGAACAGATTCTTAAAAATGCGTATAAAAAATACCCTCCCCTCCGAAAACAAAGTTTTCGGGGACGAGAGCATAAAGCTTCGCGATACCACCCCAAATTCATTCGCGCCTCGCGGCGCAAACCTCATCCGCTGCGGACGGGGAATGACCCGGCCAGAGCATAGCGATGTAACGGGCGCACCCGTCGCAGCCTTGGGTATTTTATAAATACCTTCGGTGCGCAGCTCCGAGACCATTTTCGGCGGTTACACAGCTTTTACCCGTTCTCAGCAGCAGGGTTCTCTGTATAAGGCATAACAGCTTACTCTTCTCTTCATTGCCTTTAATTTTACATGGTATTATTATAACAGGAATTTTTATAAATATCAACCGTTTTATAAAAATAAACCTAAGTATTAATTCTAAATGCGCTGTATTTTTCACTTCCACGGTCTTTTACTGCCCAGCCATCCCTTTTCTTCCCAGTATTCCCTGTCAAGAAGAGCATAGTCATTATTCATCTGGGATTTTCGCATCATGTTAAACAAGAATTTCAGCTTAAAGCCCGGTGAGGCTTTTTTGTTTTTCGCGATAATTTTACGGGCTGTTCTGTCTGTTTTAATATCGATTTTCTTTTTTGTCTTTTCGTTTACCCCGTCCCATGAAGCCGCCATAACCCTGAACGGAAGCTTATATATTTTCGGTATACCGAGGTAAAACATCTGCCGGGCAAGAGATTTAACGACATTTTTCATTCCCGCGCCCGCCGCGGTTGATATTACGACCGCAGTTTTTGAAAACATCGCCTCTTCCGGGCGGTGAGGAAGCCAAAGGGTGAAAATATGCTCCAGGAAGCACTTTATATGCCCCGTCATTTCCATTATGTAGGTAGGGGAACCTATAATAATCACATCGGAGGCAAGCATTGAGTTCAGAATCGGCGAAACCTGCTCCGCGCGGGGGCAGAATTCCCTGCCTTTATTCAAACAGGCATGGCACCCTGCGCATCCTCCGCTGAAATCCTTCGGCAGGAAGAATTCCTCAATATCACCGCCGGTCTTTTCGGCTGTAAGCCTTGCGATATGGTAAGTGCTGCCCTTGTGGTTCTGACCGTGAATCAATGTAATTTTCATGATACCGTTATTACACCCCCGTGATAGCAAGCGACGGAAGACGGCTTAAGCGCAAGCATTTTTTCAAACGAAGCCTGCGCTTCCTCCATGTTCTTGGTAAAATGAGGATTCGCGCCGGTAAGCTTCCCGTCGGTAATATTTGCCGCATCCCCTGCCACAATAATATTGCTTTCCTGTAAAAGAAGCGCTATATGCCCCGGCATATGACCGGGAGTGTGGATGACTTTAATACCGCCGCATAAGTCAAGCACCTCGCCGTCCTTGAGCTTCCTGTCGATTTTTACAAAGAAAAACGGAGCGCCCTTTTTAGCGCGTTCATAAAACGCCCTCTCGCTTTCGCTCATCAAATCGAAACGGCTTTCCATGTCGGTCAGCCTTACCGATGTCTTTTCACCCTGAATATACGGCGCTTCAAGCTCGTGAGCAAGGATTTCGGCACCCATATCCGAAAGGATTTTCGCGCTGCCGATATGGTCTAAATCCTGATGCGTGAGGATTACCTTGGTAATTTCCTCAAGCCGGCGCCCCGCTTTTTCAACCGCCTCCCTGAGAAGCTCTGTCTGACCGGGAAGGGCGGTGTCAATCAGCACAAGTTCATTTTCCCCGCTTATAATGACGGGACGGGATACGCCGTTTTCTCCGCCGATTTCAAGCATTTCAACGTTGTTTGCAATTTTCATAATAAAATCTCCTTTATATCAGACACCTTATGCTCAATTCCGCAAGGGTCTGTTTATTTTCCGTAAATTCTGATGAACTGACGGATGTTTTCCTCAATCATTTGCAGAGCTTCCCCTTCCCGTCCTGGATTTTCGTCGCACACCGCAAGCAAAAGATAAATAGGCGAATAAAAATGCATTGCCATAACCTTCGGATTTTCGGGTTTCAGTATGCCTTCCTTAATCAGCAGCTCAAACACCGAGCTTTGATACAAAAGAGGTTCGTCGGCATACTGCTTTACATATAAAGCCGCAAGCTCCGTGTTTGAATACTGTTCAATCGTCAGCATTTTCCTGAATTTTTTTGTATGTTCGTCATGCAGGAAATACAGAAAAAGCTTTATTCCGGTTTCAATCAGCTTTTCCTCAGTAACCATGCTGAAAAAGCCTATGTCCTTTAACGCCTCGTCTCCGCTTATTTGCAGGGATGCGGTATATTTTTTATACCGGATATCCATATCGGTGATAATCGCCTTAAAAATATCCTGTTTACTTTTGTAATGCTTATAAATTGACGGAGCCTTAATTCCGACCGCATTTGCTATTTCGGCAACGCTGACAGAGCTGAATCCCTTTACTGAAAACAATGTAAGGGCTTCCGACAGTATCCGTTCCTTAGTGGACAGCTTTTCATTCTTCATTCGGCAACCTCTTTTGGCTAATGATTATTAGCTTACATATATATTATAGCTAATTTTTGTTAGCCTGTCAAGTGTTTTTCAGTATTTTAACTATAAAAATTCTCGGCATTGTTTTTTATAGTAAGCGGTGCTATAATATAACTGTAATTGAATGCGCAGCAATTAACTAATTTATAAAGGTGAGTTATTATGACTGAAACAACAAAAAAACTGCAGGAATGGGCTGTCAGTAAAATCAAGTCGGAATACCTCGGCGATATTGCCTTACTGGTCGCGGTCGACGGAGTAAGCGTCAATAACGACGGTCACGGCGAGTGCTTTGATTATTTTGTTCCGGCTGCAGAACGCGGAAATAAACTGAGCCTTTCGTTTATCATTGACGGAGTCGGGCATGACCTTTATCCGCGAAGCTGGGAACGCTGCGAAAATACCGCCGGTTTAAACGACAATGCGGCATTTCTGCTTCTGAACGCAAGGATTATTTACAGCCGCTCGGCTGAGGATACTGAAAAATTTGAGCAATACCGTAAAAAACTGCTTGAGAATTTACAAGACAAGGAATATATGTACCGCAAGGCTCTTGAAAGGCTTGATACAGCGATGGGCTTTTACCAGACCCTGATGTTCGAGGAAAAACTCCGGAAAGCTATTACGGGACTTGGTTTTATCGAGCATTACATGGCCGTCATAGCCTTTTATCTGAACGGCTGCGTCTACTCCTGGTGGAGGAATTATTTTGACGACTTGCTTAAACTGCCGGAAATCCCCGGTAATTTTGCAGAGTACCATAAAGCGATGCTTTCCGTGCATTCGGTTGAGGAATGCCGGAGTCTTGCGTATCTGCTGATTGAAACGACGCGTAAATTCATTGCCGCGCATAAACCAGATTCAGCTGTCAGCGTTAAGACACCCGATGACAACCTGGCCGGCTGGTTCTGCGAAATGTCGCTTCAATGGAACAGACTTGCTTACTACTGCAAAATAAACGACGCCACAAGCGCTTTCGGGGACGCCATTATATTACAGTCGGAGCTGAACGCCGTCGGTTCTGAATACGGGCTTGACGACACTGATTTAATGAGTGCTTTTAACGCCGCCGACCTTCCGGCGTTCGGGGCAAGGGCAAAAGAAATTAATGGCGGCATTAGGAAAATCCTATTAGAGAACGGCGTTAAGCTCCTTGATTATCCGAACGTTGAGGAGTTCCTGAAAGAGAATTAATATAAAGGATTTTTATAAAAAACATTCCGTCCGTTCGGACAAAAACACCCGGAAAGGAATGATAATTAAAGATGAAATACAGGAACGCCTCGGAAATCCTCCCCGACGAGCTGTTAAAGGAACTGCAGAAATACGCTCAGGGTGAAATCATATATGTTCCCTCTGACAACAGGCGTAAAAAATGGGGGGAGGTCTCGGGCGCAAGGGGATATTACAGCCGGCGTAATGAGGAAATCCGCGACAAGTTCTTCCGGCTGAAAGTGCCTGTTATGAGTTTAAGCGAAGAGTACGGACTTTCGGAGGATACTGTCAGGAACATATGCTACCGTTAAAAAATAATTAAATCCAAAGGAAATAACTTACTTCCCCTCTTACGGTTTAATAAAGCAAGAATTGTTAAGAAACTCCCTGGTTTGTCTGTTATAATAATGTTGCAGCTGCAAAACGGAGGTTTAACATGAACAACTTTAATATAATCAAGGAAGCCCTTGTATACATTGATAATCATTTGGACGAGCAGATAAGTTATGAGACGCTGGCAGGGAAATTTCATTTTTCGCCGTATTATTTCCACCGTATGTTTTCGGCTGTTGCCGGCAAAACAATTGCTGCGTACATCCGTGACAGGCGGCTTTTAAAGGCGGGCGTTCATTTGTCGTCAGATGATAGGTCAATTCTTGAAATAGGGCTTGAATGCGGGTTTAATTCCGCACAGTCATTTTCCCGCTCTTTCAAGGAAGTTTATGGTATTTCTCCAAGCGATTACCGCAAATACGGATATAAACCGGTGGCCGTTACAGCGGAAGAAATGATTATGAAATTTACTAACAGATTAAAGGGAGGTATTTACGTGAATCCTAATATTATTAAACGCGGAGCAATGGTTATAGCCGGTGTTTCCGGCGACGGAAACAAAACCTGGGAAGTGTGGAACCGGTTTGAAAGCCTTATCAAGGAAAAGCCGGTTGAAAATAAGCTTTCCGAAAACAGTTATGAGGTAAGGCTTTATGACGGTGAGAAAAGTATTGTTCATGTCGGATTCTTGGTATCCGGAGATGAAGCAGAGCATCCTTATGAAATAATCAGGCTTCCGGCTTCACAGTATGCGTCTTTCGACGTCTATGTTGAAAAAGGCTATGAAAGCGAAAATGACGCAATGAATGAATGGCTCGGTACCAACAGCGGGGGATATTCTGAAAAACTTCTTGATGACAAACACTATTGCGTTGAGTATTACGACGAACGTTTCAACGGCAGCGAGGCAGGTTCAATAGTTGAAATCTGGATACCGGTAGAAAAGAAGTAAATCAATCCGCATTATATATTATCTCATAACAGCTAAAAGTAACAATATAATTAAAATCATACCGCCGCAGGCGGTATACCGACATTGTTAATTGTTAATTTTTAATTGTTAACTGATAATATGACCCTGCATAATTCCGTTTAAAAAGTCGGATACTCAAAAGGAAAACCTGATATAATAGTTTTTGAAAGGAAACGGGAATATGGATATTCTGTCTCAGTTAAACAGCGCGGTGGAATTTATCGAAGAACATATCGACGACGATATGGCGCTTGCCGACGTCGCTTCGGCAACGTCATACTCACCCTATCATTTCGGAAGGTTTTTCTATTATATCACCGATATGCCGCTTTCGGAATATATACGCAAGAGAAAGCTGTCGCTCGCCGCATTGAAGCTTCAGAGCGGCGACGGGAAGGTGATTGACCTTGCCGTTATGTACGGATATGAAAGCGCAGACAGCTTTACCCGCGCATTTGTAAAGCAGCATGGGATAACACCCTCAGCCGCGCGTAAAAAGGGCGCCAGCCTGACCATTTTTCCGCCGCTTACCTTTCAGATTAAAATAGAGGGAGTGCGGGCTATGAATTGCAGAATCGAAGAAAAGGAAGCTTTTGAGGTATTCGGAATTGAACGGTTTTTTTCGGACGATGAACTCAGCAGAGTTTCGGATTTCTGGGCGGAGTGTGAAAAAAGCGGCGATTACGGAAGGCTTTATAAGGCAGCTGGAGCAAGACGTCTGAAGGACGGAAAGCATTGTATAAATTCTATCCACGGCTACCATGAAATGAAGGACGGCAGGCTGCCTTACATGATTTGCGCGAAGAAAATGCTGGGAAACGACGCAACGGGCTTTAAGACGGTTCAGGTTCCGAAAGCGGCATGGGCGGTGTTCAAAAGCGATAAAACCGACAAGCCGGGCGTTGAGATATCTTCGCTTTTCAGCAGGGCATACAGCGAATGGTTACCCGCTTCCGGTTATAACAGGGCTTCAGGTCCTGAAATGGAAATATACTATACCGATACCGACGGAAAGCATTTCGAGGAGGTATGGATTCCGGTAAAAAAGATGTAATACGCTGATTAAAGAGGTTAAAAGTTTTTGTTATGTCACTTTGTAAAGATAAATAGCAGTTTTGATTAATTAAAGTCTGCTTATTAAAACAGTTTTTTAAACTGTTTTAATAAGCAGACATTATCAAGAAGTATTGCGAAAAA
>DBCY01000048.1:14602-16931 GCA_002293295.1 Ruminococcus sp. UBA946
GAGCGATTAATGAGCCTCCTTAATATTAATGTTCTTAATATGTTTCTTAAAAACAATATTTATTTCACGCATAGTTCAGCCAGCGTTTCCCTGTCAGATGAATCATAAATACCTTTTAATGATGAAATTACATAGACGAGGGAATCTTTATTAACCCTGTTGAACGCAATGATATATTTGTTACCGATACTGACAGAATTCTTTGGTAAAACCGCAAAAATTTCTCCTTCGGATTTTCCTTTCAGACAATCGGTAATAACGGCATTATAGGAAGTTCTGTCTTCCGAATCGTTTGAAATATCAATTATTTCTACTTCCAGCACATAATCGGCTGTGCTGATAATATCCTCAGTATTTTCAGAACGCGTAAACGGAACTTTTTCGTCTTTCCTTATAAAAAAATTGTCCTTTGAATTGGTGATAAATTCTCTTGCTTCCGATAAGTCATTGAATACCTTTTCCTGTTTTATGCCGTAATATGATATATTGTCAACCGAATTATCATTAATTAAAGCATAAAAATCTCCCAGTAGCAAAAATTTTGATTCCTCATAAAATACGGATGAATCTTCTTCAAGCGCTAATATATAACTGCTGCCGTTTATAAATTCATTATTACCGGACATATACTCTATGCCGGTTTCTTCGATGACGCAAGCGGTCGGATACTGGTAAACCGTGAATTTATCAGTAATCTTCCCTGAAAAAATTTCCTGAGTTTCAAAAAAAGTTTTCGTGTAATCCTCTGATTTTTCATAGCCGACGCATTTAGCCAAAACCGTACTGTCGCTTAGTCCGATTAATTCCGGCAGGCTATAATTAATGACAATTGCCGAGCTTGCCGTTACTTCTTCGCCGGCTGAGTCAACAACTATTATTTCTTCGTCAGAAGCATTTGAATCAATCAATTCGTTCTCAGATGTACTTAATATTATTTCAGACATAGTATTATTTTCAATCCCTGAATTACCCGTGCATGATGAAAAAGCTAATATTATGGCGACTAATAATAGAAAAGTTTTACTATTTTTCATAAAGATACCTCCAATAAAAAGTTAAACTGCTATATATAGCCTTGAATTAATAGTATATAGATTATTATATAATATTTATTCCGTATAGTCAACTGCATACAAAGGCAGGGAGCCGTAACAAAAGTTCCTCAAAAAAAATAGTGCACAAAAATACACCCTGATTTGACTTGAAAAGCCATTTCAGGGTGTATTTAATACTAATTCCCACCGATTATTTGTGCAATTTGACGAAAGGAAAAACTTTTGTTACAGCCCCTTTAAAATAAATCATTTTAATTTATCATGTTTTGACTTTAATATCAATAGCAGATTTTTCATCGAAAAAGCAGATAATCCCTTTTTTATCTGAAACACAGGTAGGCATTTTTACAGCAAATTAAATTCTCCGGTCGCGGTTTTTTTGTTTTGTTCGCCGTTAAAAATATCAGCCGTCACTCTGTATAATCCCGGCTTGAATTCATAATTAAACATAGACAGCTTTTGTGAAAATCTGCCGATGATATTATCATTTTCATTCGTTTCTACCATATCAAAAATAAAAACAACATCGTCAATATATGGGATTTCATCCCAATTACCATCCTTGTATACATATAATAAAAACAACGGATCCCCCTCAAAATCCCGAGGTTGTTTTCCCTGCATATTATTAATTTTTACATTGAATGAAATTTCACCGTCTGAAGTATTTATATTATAATTATTATCGAAAATAACGGAATAAGTCCCCTTTAATGAGCGTCTGCCAAGATAAACGCCATTTTCGTTAAAGACATACCTGTAATTATCCGGAAATAAATGAACGCCCGACAGCTTTATGCCATCCTTGTAATAAAAACGTTTTCCCGTTGAAACCGATTTTCCCCAGCCGGTATATTTTTCTTGTGTTATGCCTTCGGGATTGATTTTATACATTATTCCTTCAACGCTTTTTAACTCTGCCGATACTTTAGGCGCGAAAGCTGCTGATAATACAGCAGCTATAAGTATCGAAATTATAACTAATATTCTTTTCATAAATATAACCATCCTTTCCGGATGTTTTGTCCTGAAAGGACAAAATTCCTACGAAGTAGCCCATTAGAAATACCTCAAATCATTAATGGCATACCATGTTTTATTAAACGGTATTATTTAATATACATTGTAAAAATATTATATAATTATTATATCCAACAGTCAACTGCTTAACTAATATTGGTAATAAAAGCTATGTATTTGGTTAATTATTATAACAAAATAAGCATTGAAATAACATTAATTGGGAATATAATAAAAATAATAAAAAAAGCTGA
>DBCY01000015.1 GCA_002293295.1 Ruminococcus sp. UBA946
ATATATAAATTACCATTTTTGGTATCCCCAAATTTTTATATCTTATTTCTGTAAAACCTATATATAAATCTTACTGTTAAGAAGCCAATATATGAAAGAATACAAGCAATTTTTGCTTTTTTTCTTGAATTTTTATCTTTAATAACTATATTACGATAATTCTTAATATTTTCTTTTACTTCTTTATAAATGATAATATACCGCTTATTANNTATACTAAATTGAGAACTTATATACCTACATACAGCTGCTTCATAACAGTCAGGAATATTTGTTTTTATATAATCCAACATATCTTTGGCAATTTTAAGCAGTACTAATTTTTTATCATGAAAACAAGTTTTTGTAATTGCATTGGCATGATGTAAGTAGTTATATTTGCAATCAGAAAGAAATGATACATTGTAACAATTATTAAAAACTTTATATATCACAGCTAAATCTTCGCCTATAACTGCATCGGGGAACCATATATTTTTAAAGGTTTTACGCTTGAATAATTTACCAGGGACACCTGCGTCTGTTTTATCTTGATATAGCATTGTTTTTATTGCTTCGGTTTTTGAATATACTAATCTTTTATTTTTTTTATTTACAGGCTTAATTAATATATTACCATCAATAACTACTGATAAACTAGAGATTGCACAATCGCTTTTATCATAAATAATTGACTTGTATAAACTTTCTATACAATCATTATGTATATAATCATCCCCGTCTATAAAAAATAAAAAATCTCCCTTAGCATTAACTAATCCTGCGTTTCGGGCAGATGATACTCCTCCGTTTTCTTTGTGAATAACACTGATTCTTTTATCAGTTTTAGCATATGCATCGCAAATTTCTCCGCACTTATCAGGTGAACCGTCATCAATGAGAATTATTTCAAGATTTTTATAAGTTTGGTTGACTATGCTGTCTAAACATTCGTATAAATATTTTTCCACGTTATAAACGGGTACAATAATACTAATTAAAGGCTGCATAAAAATTAAACCTCCCAACTTTTATTAACATCAGTAACCAGTGCGGGAACTAAAGAAGCTCCTATCAGTAATAAATATATAAGCATTTATATTAATCCTTCATATACTTTTCTCATTTCGTCTAAAACCTTTTCAAACCCATAATCATAAACAGTTTTACTGTTAACCGAAACCATTTCAGAACACTTTTGTTCATTTTCAAGTAAGGTTTTTATTCCTTCAGCAAAACCGTCAGCATCATCAGGCGAATATATAAATCCCCCCCTGTTATTCTTAATCAAATCAGTATTACCCCTGATTTTTGAACAAACAATAGGTAACCCTGCCGCCATCGCTTCCATTAATGAAACCGGTAACCCTTCACGTTTTGATGGAAAACAAAAAATATCTGCTGCCTTGCATAATTCCGGTACATCACTCCGAAACCCTAATAAATGAACATTATCCTTTATACATAATTTTCCCGATAAATTGATTAGGTAATCCTTCAAATCACCTGTTCCAGCTATAAAGTAGTGAATTTTTTTATTATTAAGTTTAGATAGCGCCTTTATTATTACCTGATGATTTTTATTTTTATTCAGTTCGCCGACAGATAAAAGCATAATATCATCTTTACTGAGTCCTAGCTCTTCTCTTTTTTTACTTACATCAACTATGACGTTTGAAAATTTCTCAGTATCAATCCCTACGCCGTGAACATAATAGGTATTCTTAGCGTGTAAATGCTTTTTCGCCCGGGTAAAATCCTCTTTGTTTATTGTAATAAGCTTGTCCGTCATAAACGAACAAAACCATTCAGCAGGATAATAAATGAGCCAGTTAATAAGCGGAGCACCTTTACAAAAGTGAAATCCATGTGCTGTATAGAATAACTTTGTACCCTTTTTCCTCACCTTGCGGCAAGCCAGACGCGCGTAAACGGAAGCAATCGGGGTATGGGTATGAACTATGTCATACTTTTCAGTATTTAAAAGCTCTTTTAACATTTTATAAGCCCTGATGTTATCCTTTGACGAAGGCGAACGCGAAAAAGGCAGATTATGAATTTTACAGTTTAAATCTTTATAAACCTGATTGACAGGCTTTTCGCAGTTACAAGCCAGCTCAACATTATGTCCGTCGTTAATCAGCATTTTTATATGTTCGGGGAAAAAGTTCATTGTAACAGAAACAGTTGTAATATATAATATTTTCATTTAAAAACATCCCTATTATTAAATACTCTTCTGCGTTCATTCGAACCGATAATTTTAGCAGGATTTCCTACAACCACCGTATTATCGGAAACATCGTTAATTACAACCGCACCCATCCCTACAATTGCGCTATCTCCGATTCTTATACCGTTGCGTATTACAGACCCCGCACCGATAAAAACATCGTTCCCTATTGAAACACAGCCGGTAATAACGGCACCGGGGGAAATAACGCAGTTATCGCCTATAACTGTGTCATGACTAATTGAAACATTTCTGTTTATATAATTGTTATTTCCAATATCAACATTACATGATATTTGAGAACCGAAATCAATAATATTGCCAAAACCGATTTTAATATAACTAAAATTTACAAGCTTTGTATGTAATATATTGATTAATTTAAAATTATTCTCATTTAGCTTGTTATAAATTATTCTGCGAATACCCGGCTCCCCTGATGAAATAACAAACTCTATTTTTTCATCTTTAAATTTATTAACTGCTTCATCGAATCTATATACTTCAATTCCATTAACTAAATTTACAAAGTCGGGATTATCATCAATGAAAATGATATTTTCCCATCGATTATTATTTATACGTAAAGCTAATTCGGCAATTTCCCTGCCCGCTCCGCCTGCACAATATATTCCGAGTATTTTCATGCGAAAATTTCCTCTGTTTCATTTTCTATGGCAATATTTCCTTCAAATTCGGACATTGTCAGTCTTTCGCCTTGATTAATCCCCGCTCTTCGGAACACCTTTAATATTGTTAGAAATATAAATTTCATATCTCCGAAAAAGGTAATATTCTCTATATATGTAATATCAAATTCAAATTTTTCCTCCCATGATATAGCGTTCCTTCCGTTTATCTGCGCCAGTCCCGATAAACCCGGTCTGACTTTATGCCTTCGTTTTTGCCGTTCATTGTAAAGCGGTAAATATTTCACTAATAGAGGTCTTGGACCCACAAAACTCATATCGCCCTTCAGAATATTAATTACTTCAGGCAGTTCGTCAAGGCTCAGAGATCGTAATATTTTCCCATAGGGTTTTAAACGTTTGTCATCAGGTAAAAGCTCACCGTTTTCATCCTTTTCACAGGTCATTGACCTAAATTTAATAAGCTTGAAAATCTTTTCATCCTTACCCGGTCTTTCCTGAACAAAAAACGGATTGCCTTTCATGCTGATTGCTCCCATTACTGTTAAAACAAGCAGCACAGGAGACAATACTATTAAAGACAAAACAGAAAACACAACATCCAAAGCTCTCTTTATGTACCTTCTATACACCGAAAACTCCCCTAACAGTATGTATAATCAGATTTATTTGGTCTTCAGTCATTTTAATATCGCACGGCAGACATAAACCCATATTGAAAATATCATCGGAAACAGGATTTTTATTAATAAAAATAAAATCCCTGTCAGTAAATACAGGCTGTAAATGCATAGGCTTCCATATAGGACGCGCTTCCGCATTTATTTCACCGAGAGCTTTTATTATATCCGAAGGAGTTTTTCCGCAGTTTTCATTCAATGTCATACAGGACAGCCAGAAATTAGGCTCGCTTTCATTTGTGTACGGGTTCATTTTCACCGGTAAATCCGAAAATGCTTTTTTATATGTATGATAAATATGCTTTTTGATTTTTATATGTTCTTCAAGGTGTAAAAACTGCCCTCTGCCTATTCCTGCTACTATATTAGACATTCTGTAATTATAGCCGATTTCCTTATGTTCATAGTGCGGAAACGGTTCTCTTGACTGAGTAGCCCAGAACCTTGATTTTTTTATTGCGGTTTCGTTGTCCGAAAGCAGCATTCCGCCGCCGGAAGATGTGATTATTTTATTACCGTTGAAGGATACTATTGACAGTTCACCGAAAGACCCTGTCTGGCGGCTTTTAATTTTCGCGCCTAAGCTTTCGGCAGCATCCTCAATCAGCGGCACATTATGTTTATCACAAACTGCCTTTATTTCATCGATTTTAGCAGGAACGCCATACAAATGGACGATTATAACCGCTTTCGGATGAGGATATTTATCAAAAGCTTTTTCCAAGGCTTTAGGACACATGTTCCAGGTATCCGGTTCACTGTCAATAAAAACCTGAACCCCGCCTTCGTATGAAACAGGGTTTACGGTAGCGGAAAAGGTTAAATCAGAACAAAATACTATATCTCCCGGTTTAATTCCAATCCATTTTACTGCCAGATGCAGCGCCGCCGTTCCCGAAATAAGAGCCGCTCCGTTCTTTACTCCTATGTATCCCGATATTTCTTTTTCAAACTCGTCTACATTTTTTCCCAAAGGAGCAATCCAGTTAGTTTCAAAAGCTTCCTGTATAAATTTCATTTCCTCTCCGTGCATTGTCGGAGAAGACAAATATATTTTTTTACTCATCAGCAGCTTTCCTCTTTAAATATTTTAATAGGAAATTAAATGCGGTAAACTACATATTATTTAAATATTATATCACAAAACTAATTATTTTGCAATGACTTTTTAATTAATTAAATATTGCCAGAATTGAATACATTATTAATGGTACCATACCTCACTTAAGGTGTTTGGAAATAAAGCAATCGGGGTTATAATTATCATAATGATGTGATAGCTTTTAATATGATGTNNAAATTCATAATGATATATATGCCTTTTTTTGTCACAAAAGATATATTTATAAAATATATCAAATACCTCTTGACAAACTATATTATACGATGTATAATATAGTAAAGTTGCAAATGAAGATGCTTGTTAAGTAAAATGACAGTATTAAAATTATTCCTGCTGATTCCGAAATATAGATTTTTAATTATACCCGGCATCTTCATAATAAACAACTGTATACTATCAGCTAAAGGAGGGACTGATATGGTATTTCCGGTAAGCGCCGCGCTGCTTGACGCGCTTGTTATCTCCGTCGTATCAAAAGAAGACACATACGGCTATAAAATCACTCAGGAAATCCGCGGAGCAATTGAAATGTCCGAATCAACCCTGTATCCTGTTTTAAGGCGTCTTCTTAAAAGCGAATGCCTGGAATCTTACGACCAGGAATATATGGGCAGGAACCGCAGGTATTATAAGGTTACGCAGAAAGGCCTTGAGCAGATTAAGGAATACCGGAACGAGTGGGTATTGTATAAATCCAAGATTGATATGATTATTAAGGAGGGGGACAAAGAAGATGAACAGACATGAATACTTGAAAGAGCTTGACGAGCATTTGATTTCTCTTTCCGACGAGGAAAGGGAGCTGGCGGTTAATTTTTATACCGAATACTTCGATGAAGCGGGGGAAGAAAACGAACAGTCAGTTATGGACGAACTCGGAAAGCCCTTCCAGCTTGCCAAAAGCATCATCAGCGAACAATCGGCATATTCAAAAAGCGAGGTTTATATTAAGTTCAGAGAAAGCAATCCTCTGAATAAGGAGACGGGCGTTTATGCTTCAATTAAAAAAGAATCGGTACCCTACACCCCGCCGTCATACTCCGAAAATATTCAGGGAGACTCGGCGCCTGATATTATACCAGGGCAGGCTGATAATCCTGAGGATGAGAATGGTAGCAGCCAGTATCAGCCGAGGAATGAAGCTTACAGCAGTGCAGGCACTCCAAGCGGTAATAATTACGATTTCGGTTATACTGACAGTGCTTCTTCTGGTTCTTTCTCCGGTGAAACGTATAATTACCAGAAAAAGGGGGTAAAAAACAATACGAACCTTGTTCTTTGGATTATCTTCATAGTATTTATCGGGATACCGGTTATCCTTCCGGTCATAAGCGGGCTTTTTGCCGCGCTGATAGGACTGGTAGCCGCCGTTGCTGCCTTCTTTGCAGCCGGTATAATACTAATCATTGCGGGCATAATTTCAGTAATTTTAAGTATAGTACGGTTTATTACGCTCGGACCAGCCGACGGGCTTGTACTTCTGGGCTCCGGTTTTGTCTGCGCCGGTCTTGGCATATTGATTTTAATACCCAGCTTCTTATTCTGCTCAAAAACAGTTCCGTGGTGCTTTAAGGGTCTGGCAAAATTACTGAAGAAATGTTTCAGGAGGGGTGACTATGCGTAAAAAGATGAATGTATTCGCTATGCTGGGGATTATTCTGGTAATTACCGGTATAGTAATACTGGTTGTAACAACAGGAGTTTACAAGGTTAATATCGATTATAATTATGATTTGCTGAACATCATAAGGAATAATAATGCATCAGATATGAATACTGTTCATGAATACGGTGAAATTGACAGTGAATCCCCGTTTTTCTCTTACACCGGGGACCAGTTATTTGAAGAAATCGAAATTGATTTTGCCGGCGGGATTTTAAATATTACTACGGGAACGGAGTTTTCCGTCAGCGGTGAAAATATAAACCGGGATAAATTTAAGTATTCTTTTGACGACGGAAAGCTTTTTATAGAATATAACAAAAAAATAACCCTGTTTGATTTAGACGACTGGTCACATGACGAAAAACTCGATATAGTTATACCCGTCAGCTCTGAACTGGAAAAAGCGGACATTGAATTAACGGGAGGCAAGCTTGACATAAACGGTATCAGCTGTGAAGAATTTGATATTGATATAAGCGCAGGAGAAGTATATCTCTATTGGCTGAATGTTTCTGACAGCACGGAGTTTAACCTGACAGCCGGAGATATATCCTGTTATGACAGCGTGTTTAATAATCTGAAATATGAAATGACTGCCGGTTATTGTAACTTTGAAAACACTGAATTCAATAAGGATTCATCCTTTGAGCTTACGGCAGGCGCCCTTGAAACAAATAACTCATCCATGCTTGGGGACAGTAAAATCAATATGACAGCCGGTTCGGTTACAATGAATTTATCAGGCGACAAGGATAAGTATGACACTAATATATCCCGGACCGCCGGAAATGTGGATATTATTGGTTTTTCAAGCGCTTCGGCATACGACGATAAATATAACATGGATATTAAAGTTACAGCCGGTGACTGTATGGTTAATTTCACAGGAAAATAAAAAACAATTAAATCTTAAAATGTCTAACAGGCATTTAAACGGATGTTTTTTAGGATAGGTTGTAAATCCTATTAATAACATATAAATTTAAACGGAGGAAATAAGTTTGAAACATGTTTCAAACCAGGAGTTATGTCCGTTTACGGACATAAAACCGGAAAGGATGGTCTTTATGAAAAAATTAACGAAATCATCTGCCAACAAGGTTATATGCGGAGTATGCGGAGGTCTGGCGGAATACCTTAATATCGATACCACCGTTGTTAGGCTGATTTGGGCTCTCGGCAGCTTTTTTACCGCGGGTGCGGGCGTTATAGCGTATATCATCTGCGCTGTTGTTATACCCTATGACAATCAGGGGTAGAATGTCATTAAACTAAATAATGCGTACTGAACAATT
>DBCY01000021.1:0-6071 GCA_002293295.1 Ruminococcus sp. UBA946
TTTAGTTAAAATATATAAGGGGATAATGAAAAATATGAATAAAGATGAAATACTTGAAATGGCTAAAAAAAGAGGTGTAAAGTTAAATTATTTAAGTGAACTGATAGGAGGGTACAGGGGTAAGTTAACAGATTGGAAAAGCGGTAAAACCACTTTAAGCGAAAGTGAAATAAAAATAATTACCGATTATCTGTCAGGTCTGACCGACGCGGAAACACAGCTTATACCCTTCCTGACAGAGAAAGAAAAGGAAATTATCAGGAAATACCGCCGGAACCCCAAAATACAGTATGCCGTCGATAAATTACTGGGTATCGATGAAAAAGATGATTGAGGTTATCAGAAATTCCCGTATAAAAACAGCGTAAGGTAAAAGAGCCAGTCCCTTTTACCTTACGCAATCCAATTCAAAAACACTAAAGCTACCGAAAACGCTTCTATTTACCAAACCCATTGAACATTATACTTTTGAATATTATTATCAGTTGAAATGAGCGTTAAACCATTGTTAATGGCTGTTGCAATAATAATCCTGTCGAAAGGGTCTTTATGGATAAACGGTAAGGTTTCCACAATTATTACTTCTTCATCAGTGATACCAAGGATGTTCACTCCGTTATCGCGTAGTTTATCTATAAAGACAGTAACTCCGTTCACACCTGTTATTGTGCTGTTCTTGCTGATTTTGATTGCAAGTTCCCATATGGATGCAATACTTATGGTAAGTTCTGCGGTTCTGTCTGCAATAATATTCTTTACTCTTTCAGACAACATTTTATCATTACCGGTTAATGCCCATATTGCAGTATGTGTATCAAGTAAACACTTCATTACATATACTCCTCAAAATCAGCAAGCACATCATCGAAATTGTTGTCAATATCTATTATACCTTTTAAGCAACCGAATTTAAATTCAGGACGCACATACTCCGTTTGTGTGTTCACTTGTAATTTTAAGTCAGTGCTTGCAATAACCTGAGAAAGATAAACATTGAGTGCAGTTTCAATATCTATACCGTAATAGCTGAGTATAGGCTTAGCTTTTGCCGCAAGCTCACGGTTTAAATTAACAGATATAGTGTCCATTATGACCTCCTGATTAATAAATAATCCATTTCATATTCCTTTATTTTAATAATAATACCACATATATGTGTAAATGTCAATCCCTAAGTAAAATAATTCACAACCTTAAATAATATTCGAGTTTATTATTAATTTTGATTGTAATATGCTTGACATATACTATAAAATACCGTATAATAAACGAAGGTTTACCGCCTGCCGGTTGCATTTAACCGACGGCGGTTATTTCTTTATACTGACCTATGACCGCTGTTCACTGACAACTTGTCATTACGGATAAAACATACGGAGAGGACGCATGTATTTATGCCCGGTAATTTATATAATAAAAGAAACCGCATAGAAATCCTGGACGCCTTAAGGGGAGCGGCAATGATTGCCGTGGTAATATACCACCTTATGTATGACCTGATTTATTTCAAGGGTATGGATATTCCGTTTTTTTATTCCGGGACAATGGAGGCAATCCATGTGTTTTTCCTTATAATCCTTTTTTCCGTTTCGGGGATATGCACGGCTTTTTCAAGGAACCTGCTACGGCGGGGGGTTCTGCTATTCCTGCTCGGCGGAATAATAACAATGGGGTTTTCGGTTTTCGCACCCGATGATATTATCGTGTTCGGCGTAATTACCTTTTTCGGAGCATGTATGGTTTTATATGACCTGTCAAAGCCTGTTCTTGATAAAATCCCATGGTATATAACTTTTACTGTGTGCGTCCTTCTGTATTTAATTTTCTATAATTTCCAGCACGGCGTAATAAACCTTTTTTTCACTGAAATACTTATTGAACTTCCCCGGGATAATAATTTCCTTTATCCGCTTGGGATTACGTCGGACGCCTTCCGTTCGTCCGATTATTTCCCGCTGATTCCGCATATGTTCATGTTCCTTGCGGGAACGGCTTTATCAAAGCCTGTCCGGGAGAAAAAACTGCCGGAGTGGTTTTACGGAATGAAAATCCCCGTGCTGAGGTTTATCGGCAGGCATTCGCTGTTTATATACCTTATCCATCAGCCTGTATTTATGATTTTTATGTATATTACCGAATAGCTTTAAAGGGGATTTATGACTTTTGAATAATTTAACCGATATAAATGTGATTAAGGCTCTTCTGAAAAAGCACGGCTTTACTTTTTCAAAGGCTCTGGGGCAGAATTTCCTGATAAACCCGTCAGTTGCCCCTGAAATTGCGGAATGCGGAAACGCAAAGCCCGGCTTCGGCATACTCGAAATCGGAGCGGGAATCGGCGTGCTTACAAAAGAGCTTGCGCTGCGCGCGGAAAAAGTCGCCGCCGTCGAGGTTGACGGACGGCTTATTCCCGTTTTAAAAGAAACGCTTGCATGGTATAGTAACGTAACCGTTATAAACGAAGACGTCATGCGTATAAATCTGCATGACGTAATAAAAGAGCATTTTACGGGAATGGATGTCGCAGTATGCGCTAACCTTCCCTACTATATTACCTCCCCCGTTATTATGATGCTCCTCGAAAGCAGGCTTGAGCTCAAATCCATAACCGTAATGGTTCAAAAGGAGGCGGGAATCCGTTTATGCGCAAAGCCCGGAACCCGGGAAGCCGGAGCCGTTACCTTTGCCGTGCGGTATTATTCCGAACCCGAGCTGCTGTTCAATGTTTCAAGGGAAAGCTTCATGCCCTCGCCGAATGTTGATTCATGCGTAATTAAACTGAATATCAGGGATTCATCAAACTGGAACGTATCGGATGAAAAATTATACTTCAAAACGGTGAGGGGAGCGTTTTCTCAGCGCAGAAAAACCCTTGCAAATTCGCTTTCATCATCACTGGGCATAGAAAAACAAAAGGTAATATCCGTCCTAAAAACGCTGGCGTTTACTGAAAGCGTCCGCCCCGAACAGCTTTCAATGGATGATTTCATAAAAATATCGGACAGCCTTTATTCCTGATATAGCAGGAAGTTTTCCGCTGCTATGCAGCGGACAGGGAACAATGCCCCCGTTGAAAACCCTTAAGGGTTTTCAACTTAACGCACTATATGAAGCCCTTATCGGCAGGGTGGCGAGATAGCTGCCCGTAAGGTCATAATAAACCTTTTTAGCGAACTTACCGTAATCCTGTGTTTTAAAATCCCTGTTTGACATAAACTTCATTTTAACGCCGTACATATTAAGCTTAACGCCCGGGACCGTGTTAAAACCGTTATTAAGATAAAAGCTGATTCGTTTTTCCCTGTTATTCCTTTCGCCCGCCGGCTTTATTTCAGTTTCATCCTCCACCTCAAGCAAAACCGTATTTTCCGGGAACATAGCTGTAAAAAGCCTTAGGAGACTGCTTCCGTAGCCCTTGTCTCTCTGTTCCCTGAAAACTGCCAGATAATGCACATAAACGACCCTGCTTTTTTTAAGGGGCTGGAATATTATGTACCCGAAATCGGAGGAGCCGTCGGTTAAAATAAATATTTTGATAATATTCTTCAGCATATTTTTTTTAATTACCGCATACGGCGTCCTTTCCCTGTGAGGGAAATCCGTTTTCAGGGAATTTTTAATAATCGTTTCGTCGTTTTTTGATTTACTGTCCGGTTCTCTAAGATACAAATCATTCATGTGCAGCCATCCTTCTGATAAATACGTTTATATATAATAGTAAACTAAAAATTTTAATTTTTCAAGTATATTTTATGTGATTATGAAAGTTTTTACTTAATTACTTTATATAACTAACCATATTTATACGTAAAAAAATGCTTTTTTTGTATATCTATTGACATTAATTAAAATAAATCATATAATAAATTTATATTGTATTTGGATTATCCGAAAAGGACGGTATAAAAATGAAGTTTGGCAATAACAGGAAACTGGTGTTGTTTATTCTGGATATTATATGTTTTATAATTTCCGGAATAGTGTTTATCGGTTTTTCGCCAAGTGTTTCAGAAAAATTCACTCCACTTTACACGGCATTTCAAACATCGGTAATAATTGGGTTCGTTTTAATCTCCAGAATCATATTCAAGATTTATTATAATATATGGAGGTATGCCCAGCCGATTGAGTATTTAAAGCTTATATACGCCGATTTTATCGGCGGTGTTTTATTTGTAGTATTTCAAAGACTGACTTTAATCACATCAGTATCGTTTATAAGAGCCGTTTCGGTTATTTCCGTAGCATGCCTTTTAAACATCGCAATGCGTTATTCATATCAGATTGTCAGAAATCACAGGCGAAACAAGGATGCTGCCGATAATGATAATTATAATTTTGTAAATATTGCGATTGTCGGCGCCGGTTCCGTCGGTTCGGCGCTTGCCGGAGAGCTGAAAAAAAATCCCGGTATCAAGCCTGACGGCAGCACGGCCTTCAGAAAGCTGAGGTATAATCCCGTATGCTTCATTGATACGGATAAAAATAAAATCGACAGCTTCATTCAGGGAATAAAAGTTATCGGAGAGGATTCCATTTCAATTCTTGAAATAATAAAAAATTTCAGCATAGAAGAATTCATAATAGCAATGCCCGATATGAATCCAGAAAAAAAGAAGCTTATATATGAAAGATATATTTCCGTAGGAAAAAAAGTCAAGGTTTACGATTATCCTGTATTCGGTGAAAAAAACCCTGATAAGAGCGAAAACAGAACTTTACGTGATTTTAATATAGAGGATTTGCTTTTCAGGAATGTCCAGTCACTTGATAAGAATGTACTTAAGGAGTTTTACTCCGGTAAAACAGTGCTGGTAACGGGCGGAGGCGGTTCAATCGGGAGCGAGCTGTGCCGCCAGATAGCAAAATGCGCTCCTAAGCATGTTATAATCCTTGATATTTATGAGAACAACGCCTATGAAATCCAGCAGGAGCTTCTGAACATAAAATATAAGGATGACCATACGCCCGTTATTACCGTTGAAATTGCATCGGTGCGCGACTCTGAGAAACTGGACGAGCTTTTTGATATATACCGTCCCGATATTGTTTTCCATGCCGCGGCTCATAAGCATGTTCCGCTTATGGAGCAAAGCTGCAGCGAGGCCGTTAAAAATAATATTTTCGGTACATATAACGCCATAATGGCTTCTGAAAAATACGGCGTCAGCAAGTTTATCCTTATTTCAACCGATAAAGCCGTTAACCCTACAAATATTATGGGCGCGACAAAGAGGATGTGCGAGATGATAGTCCAGAGCATGAAAGACAGCCGGACGACTTTTTCGGCTGTCCGTTTCGGAAATGTTCTGGGTTCAAACGGTTCGGTCATCCCGCTGTTTAAAAAACAAATTGAGGCGGGAGGTCCCGTAACCATTACCGATAAACGCGTTATCAGGTATTTTATGACTATTCCCGAAGCAAGCCAGCTTGTTATGACTGCGGGGGCTATGGCGAAAAGCGCGGAGCTTTTTGTCCTGGATATGGGGAATCCCGTTAAAATCGTCGACCTTGCGGAAAATTTAATACGTTTAAGCGGTTATCATCCTTATGAGGATATTGATATTATAGAAATCGGTCTGCGTCCCGGCGAAAAGCTTTATGAAGAGCTTCTGATAAGCGGCGTCGGATTTACTAAAACCGATAACGAACTGATTTATATAGACAAGGATTTTACGGTTACTTTTGACGAGGTTGCCGAAAAGCTTGAAATCCTGAAAGCCGCATTGACGAAGGCTCATAAAACCGGCGATAAATCAGTTATCCGCCGCGCGCTGATGGAGGTCGTCCCGACGTTCACGGAACCCGACGACGTAAACATGAATATGCGCGCCGAGTTTGAAACGGCCTGAGCATTGTATTAAAAAGCCGTAAATGAAATTACTTAAACGCTTATATCCCCCGCTTCAACGCAGGGGATATGTTTTTGTACTAGGGCGTGTTCGATAATTAGCAATGTGTATAGATTCAAGGTTGGGAATAACTATATTAGTAGCAAAAGCATCAATAAAACCCGATGGCGGAATAATTGAAGTTAAGGACAATAACGGCAAATGGCGTATTGTTTTAGT
>DBCY01000021.1:6124-11232 GCA_002293295.1 Ruminococcus sp. UBA946
ACCAAGAATTAATGGTAGCAGGAAACGCTATTGAACGTTCACATAAAAATATAAATGAAATACGAAACATTATGATTGATGAAAAACATTTTCCTTATGTTTTATTTTTGCATGGTTCAAACTTTCTAACAGTACCAATAACAATAAAAAGACCTGATGGAACAGAAACCATTTTAAAACATGATATTGGTTCGCTAAACAGAATTGACAGATTGACTTCCGCTAACTATAGTTTACCTATAAACCAAAATAGTTGCGAAAACATATTTATATCCACTAATGGACAATCTGTTATGCTACAAACGGTATCAATTTATACAAAACCAACTGAATGGACTGCTGAAGAAATGCTTCCAATCATGTTAGATATTTCCCTCACTTCTCTAAAAATTATAGGCATTATAGAGGAAATAAAAGACTATGCTGATTATTTAACACTATAAAATAATTCAAAAATGCTTTGTAAAACACATAACCGTGCAAAAGGCAACAAGTAAAAAGTATACATATATAAAATACGGCTGATATACCATGAACAAAGTATACCAGCCGTATTTTTATGCTACAAGGCCTGGGTATTATTCTCGGTGAAAATCTTTTCAAGGGCTTCGTTTACTGACATTGCCCCTAAATCGCCGTCTTTGCGGGAACGCAGAGATACGGTGCCGTCAGTCGTCTCCTTATCGCCGATTATAAAGAAATAAGGTATTTTTTCAAGCTGAGCCTGACGGATTTTATAACCGATTCCCTCGTTCCTGCCGTCAACCTCGGCGCGGATACCGCCCGCCTCAAGCTTTCTTTTCAGTTCATATGAATAATCGGAAGCCCTGTCGGTAACGGGAAGAATACGCGCCTGCTCAGGGGAAAGCCACAGCGGAAGCGCCCCGGCAAACTTTTCGATAATAAGAGCAAGGGTGCGTTCGTAACAGCCGAGGGAAGTACGGTGGATAATATAAGGCCGCTGTTTTGTTCCGTCGGGGGCAATATATTCCATACCGAATTTTTCAGCAAGAAGCATATCAATCTGAATTGTTACAAGCGTATCCTCCTTGCCGTGGACATTTTTAATCTGAATATCAAGCTTGGGTCCGTAGAAAGCCGCCTCGCCGATACCAACGTCATATTTAAGCCCGATGTCGTCAAGGATTTTCTGCATCAGGTTCTGAGCTTCGTCCCACTGCTCGGCTGTTCCCTCGTATTTTTCGCGGTTGTCGGGGTCCCATTTTGAGAAACGGTAATAAATGTCTTCGGCAAGCCCGACCTTTTCCATCATGAAGTTGGTAAGCTCCAGACAGCCCTTGAATTCCTCTTCAAGCTGTTCGGGGCATAAAATCAGGTGACCTTCTGATATCGTAAACTGCCTGACGCGTATCAGACCGTGCATTTCACCGCTGTCCTCATTACGGAAAAGCGTCGAGGTTTCGCCGAGCCGCATGGGAAGGTCGCGGTAGGAACGCTGCCTGTTAAGGAAAACCTGATACTGGAAGGGACATGTCATGGGGCGGAGGGCGAAAACCTCCTTGTCCTTCTCTTCGTCCCCGAGTATGAACATCCCGTCCCTGTAATGGTCCCAGTGCCCCGAAATCTTATACAAATCGGATTTTGCCATAATCGGGGTCTTAGTGAGCAGGTAACCCCTTCTCTGTTCCTCGTCCTCGACAAAACGCTGTAAAATCTGTATTACCCTTGCCCCCTTCGGAAGAAGAACGGGAAGTCCCTGACCGATCACTTCGGAGGTGGTGAAATATTCCAGTTCGCGCCCCAGCTTGTTATGGTCGCGTTTTTTAGCTTCCTCAACCATGGAAAGGTATGCCTCAAGCTCGCTTGCTTTGGGATAAGCCGTACCGTAAATGCGGCAAAGCTGTTTTGATTTTGCGTCCCCCCGCCAGTATGCCCCCGTGCAGGCTGTAAGCTTAAAGGCTTTTACCGCCGTATTCATTAGGTGCGGACCGGCGCAGAGGTCGGTGAATTCGCCCTGTCTGTAAAATGAAATATCCTCACCCTTACCGGAATGCTCCTTGCATAGTTCCAGTTTATACGGCTCATCCATACCTTCAATCATTTTTACGGCTTCGTCAGCGGGAAGCGAAAACTGCTCGATTTCAATCGCTTCCTTGGTGATTTTCTTCATTTCGGCTTCGATTTTTACTAAATCATCGGCTGTAAAGGCAGACTCAGGGTCAAAGTCGTAATAAAATCCGTTGTCAATTGCCGGTCCTATTGCAAGCTTTGTTTTGGGATACAGCCTTTTAACAGCCTGCGCCATAATATGCGAAGCCGTATGCCAATAGGTCTTTTTCCCCTCTTCGCTGTCAAATGTAAGCACTTCAAATTCACAATCCGAATCAATTAAAGTCCTTAAATCGCAAACCCTGCCGTTGATTTTAACGCAGCAGGCAGCCTTGTAAAGCCCGGCTCCGATACCTTTTACTATTTCGGATGCCGGTATGGCTTCCGGAATCTCGCGGATACTTCCGTCTTTGAGTTTTAAGTTAATCATAATGCGACCATCCTTTCTGAAACTTTGTCCTTAACGGGCAAAACTCCCGGTTTGAAAAAATTCAAACCTATTCTCCTTTATTAACATTTTTGGGGTAAAATAAAAAATCCCATGCATGACAATAGTCATACATGGGACGATATTCTTACCGCGGTTCCACCCAAATTCATATACAAAGTATACCTCAACAGCCCTTTAACGCAGGCAAAACGTCGCTTTTTAGGCACGCTCAAAGGCGGTGTGCAGAACGTTAAAGCCCTATCCGCTTTCAGCCGCGGCGGATAATCTCTGGTAAGCTTTATTATACAAAACTGCTGTCCTTATCATTGCTTTAGTCTATATTACACCATATTTACTGATTTGTCAAGTGCAAATTAAGATTTATTAAAAAATTATCAACTGCGGTTATTTGTAAAATCAATGTAAATACCGGTTTTCTCTTTATAAATCAAAATATTTTATGAAATGGAATCAATTTTTTCAAATTTCCTTGACAAACCGTATTATTTATATTAGAATAATATATGAGCATTGTCTTTTATAAAGACTGCCTTGAATTTATATATTCGTATCCTGGGGAATCAGGATAATGATATAAATTTCTGCTCTATTTTTATTGCTTCTATGGTTATATAGAAGGTTTTCATATATTTTCTTTATTGTTTGACCGTACCCTTTGAATTATGCATTAACTGCTTTTAGTACGTGATATTTATAATGCTGAAATTATATACTGTCAATTATTTATTAATTCAGGCTGTTTTTGAAAATTGAAAATCAGATATTTAACCTCCGGAGTAATGTAATTAATTTTAGGAGGTATAAGAACTTGGGACCTGTTACTACAGTTACTGTCATAGCCGGTATAGTAGCATTCCTTATCGGCGCAGGCGCCGCAGGGGCGGTAATGTTCAGATTCGGTATAAAATACCGCAGGCAGCAAGCTGAATCGGCTATCGGTTCCGCCGAAAAAGAAGCGGAACGTATTATTGAGGACGCGAAAAAAGAGGCGCAAAGCCAAAAGAAAATCACTCTCGTGGAAGCCAAGGATGAAATCCATAAAAACCGCAGCGAACTGGAAAGAGAAACCAAAGAACGAAGAAACGAGCTTTCCAGACAGGAGCGCCGTATCCAGCAAAAGGAAGAGAATCTTGACAAGAAGAACGATAATATAGAGAAAAAAGAGGAAATCCTCAACAAAAAACATAAAGCCGCCGACGAAAAGCTTGAAGAAGCCGAAAGGCTTAAGAAAACCCAGATGGAATATCTTGAAAGGATTTCCCAGTTTACTATGGAGCAGGCAAAGGAACACCTGCTTTCCATGCTTGAAAACGAGCTTGTCCATGAAAAAGCTATTAAAATCCAGTCCTACGAACAAACTCTGAAGGATGAATGCGAAGAAAAGGCACGCGACCTTATTTCGCTTGCAATATCAAAATGCTCCGCCGACCAGGTTTCAGAAACAGCCGTTTCGGTTGTTCCGCTGCCGAACGACGAAATGAAGGGACGTATTATCGGACGCGAGGGGCGTAATATCCGCACTTTGGAAACTCTCACAGGCGTTGACCTGATTATTGACGATACCCCCGAAGCGATTACCCTGTCATGCTTTGACCAGGCAAGGCGCGAGGTTGCCAGGATTGCCCTTGAAAAGCTTATTGCCGACGGGCGTATTCACCCGTCAAGGATTGAGGAAATGGTTGACAAGGCAAGGCGCGAGGTCGAGTTTAAAATCAAGCAGGAGGGCGAACGGGCTGTCCTTGAAACCAACGTGCACGGATTGAACCATGAGCTGGTGCGCCTTATAGGACGTTTGCGCTACAGGACGTCTTACCGCCAGAATGTGCTTAACCATTCCATTGAGGTTTCGCACCTTGCCGGCATTATGGCTTCCGAACTCGGCGTTGACGCCAACCTTGCCAGACGCGCGGGGCTTCTCCACGATATCGGAAAGGCTTTAAGCTACGAAATAGAAGGCTCCCATGTCCAAATCGGCGTTGACGTATGCCGGAAGTATAAAGAAAGCAACGATGTTATTCACGCCATTGAAGCACACCACGGCGACGTTGAACTGAAAACTGTGGTAGCGGCTCTTGTACAGGCTGCCGACGCTATTTCAGCCGCAAGACCCGGGGCAAGAAGCGAGAATTATGAAAATTATATCAAGCGTCTGCAGAAGCTAGAGGAAATCTGCACCTCATACGACGGGGTCGAGAAGTCGTTTGCCATTCAGGCAGGCCGTGAAGTACGTATAATTGTGTTCCCCGACCAGGTCAACGATGAAAAGATGGTTATCGTCGCAAGGGAAATCGCGCTTCGCATTGAAAACGAAATGGATTATCCCGGACAAATCAAAATCCATATCATCCGCGAAAGCCGTGCTATTGAGTATGCCAAATAACGGTTAATTGTTTTAGTATTCAGGCTGGGGATAATCCCCAGCCTGATAGTTGTTAGAAAATAGGTGTTAGTAGTTAGTTATCGTGGGGATAATTCCTTCTTCCTTACTCCTTACCCCTCATTCCTCTTTTGTAGGGAACGATGCCCACATCGTTCCGTTGGGGCAATATTCTAATGTCCAATTCAACAACTTAAGCAAAAAACGAAT
>DBCY01000021.1:11256-17863 GCA_002293295.1 Ruminococcus sp. UBA946
ATCTCTTAAGTTGTTGCCATTGTTCTAATGTCTGGTATCTGAAATCTTGTAAAGCAAAATATGCTGTTTGTGCTGATGAAAGGATAAAGAATATGCTGGATAAAAAACAGGTTAGGGAAATTGCCGGCAGATACGCAGAAAGGGTAAAGTAAGCGCTGAACCCCGAAGCTATAATCCTTTTCGGTTCTTATGTCAGCGGAAACGCTCATGAATGGAGCGATATTGACATTGCCGTCCTTGTGAGGAACGTTGATGACGACAAGTGGTATGATACCTCCGTTTTGCTGTATGATATTTCGGGGGATATAAGTTTTGATATTGAACCGCACCTTTTAGACGCTGATTATGACCCGTCCGGTTTTGTAAGTCATGTGAAAAACACGGGAGAGGTAATATACCGCTCAGCGGGTTAAAATTGAAAAGAAGTAATTTTATGCTTTTTATAAGAGCATAAACGAAATTTAAAAAACAATATTAAATAAAACCCGTTTATTCTTTTAATGGTTATACTGATAATTTTTTACGCCTATCTGCAGGTTGCCGCCGGTAACAAACCCGCCATTGCCCTGTATAAAAAACTGGGTTTTGCCGATTGTTATCAATATTGGTACAGAGTAAAAAAATAAGGGTTGTATAGTCGTGTAACATTAAACAATTCATTTAAAGTTACACGGATTTCCGCTGTGTGCGAACTTTTTAAGCATTTCCCGCGGCAAAATAAAACCTTTGAATTTTAGTAGCGGATATGCCTAAGTTTTATATGCGGGTATGCCAAAATTTTATTCAGTGCGGGGGTTTTATTTTGCTTGATTTATCAAGGGGAATCATGCTTGAGGGTGTTTCCTGTTCGGGAAAAACATCAACAATGTATGCCCTTAAAAGACTTTTTGCCACCGACCTGACTCTTGAACGAAACATTATTATGCTTGGTGAACACTATTCACAGGTGCTTAATTCGGTAAACGGCGAATTAAGGAACCATGAATACTCTGAGCATACGGAAATGCTTTTTAAACGGGTTGAAATGCTGGAACAGCTTCATGAATGGGCATGTTATCTGGGCGGATACAACAGAACTTCCCGCGGACTTTATACGGTTTTTGAACGGGGACTGTTAAATCACACAGCTTTTTATAAAGATTACAAAAGCCCTCAGATAAAAGAACTGGAAAGGCGTTTTGCGAAGCTTGGAATAAAGGAAATCCTGCTTGTGGTTTCAGACGGACTTATCGAAGAGAGAGTCAGGCTAAGGTCGGAGCAATTGAAGGAACAACGCTCTGAAGCTTATTTTAGAGAACTCGCGGAGAACCATAAAAAACAACAGAATAGTATGCTTGCTTCGGCAGAGAAAATGAGTTTACCCTGCCGGATTATATGCACCGATTCCATGGAATGGGATAAATATGCCCGTATGATTATCTGTAACAAAGACTGATACCATTGCATAAGCAAATTCAAAGGCTGTAACGCTTTATTATAAGCATTACAGCCTGTTTATATTTTTCATATTCCTTTGCTTCTGACCGCCTACTCCTGCATCTGCGAAACCTTAAAGCAATAATTGTCATCCTCCAGTATCAATACAGCGTTATCTCCCTTTTTAATACTTCCGTCAAGAATCTGCTTTGACAAAAGACTTTCGATTGAAGCGGAAATATCATGCCTTAGTTTACGTGCCCCCGATTTGTCATAACCGTCCCTAATGAGCTTGTTAAGGGCGTCGGTGTGGAATTCCACTGAAATTTCCAGAGCGTTGGCGCGTTTTTTAAGACTGTCCAGCATTTTTACGGCAATACCGGAAAGCTCGGTCTCGGTGAGCCTTGTGAACACGATAATTTCGTCCAGACGACCGATAAGCTCCGGCTTGAATATCCTTTTTATTTCATTCATCACGTCATGTTTTGCGGCATTGTCGGAAAAATCGCCGGCAATAAAGCCCAATGATTTGTTTTCGGTAATCCGCGAGGCTCCTATATTCGATGTCATAATGATGATTGTGTTCCTGAAGCTTACGGTACGCCCCGTGCTGTCGGTTAAAATACCGTCCTCAAAAATCTGAAGCAGGATATTGAAAATATCGGTATGGGCTTTTTCGATTTCATCGAACAGCAAAACGCAGTAAGGGCGTTTCCTGACGCGTTCGGTAAGCTGTCCGCCCTCGTTGTATCCGACATATCCCGGCGGGGAGCCAATCAGCTTTGAAACGCTGTGTTTTTCCATAAACTCGGACATATCAAAGCGTATCACGGCGTTTTCGTCGCCGAAAAGGCATTCGGCAAGAGCCTTTGAAAGCTCGGTCTTGCCCGAACCGGTAGGTCCGGCAAACAGAAAGCAGGAAATAGGTCTTGACGGGTCCTTAAGACCGGAACGGCTTCTTCTGACTGCGTCCGAAACTGCGTGAACGGCTTCGTTCTGACCGATAACACGTTTATGAATCTCCGTTTCAAGGTTCAAAAGGCGTTCGCTTTCCGATTCGGTAAGGTTTGTAACGGGGATACCCGTTGCTATCGAAAGTACCTCGGCAATATCCTCACGCCCGATAACAACAGGCTTAGCCTCGCTGTCCGTATACCATGACAGGCTGGATTTCGGCTTCTTACTGACGGGTTCAGGCATTGCTCCGGTGTTTGACTGTTTGTCAAGCATACGTTTCAGGCTGTTAGCAAGCTCGCTTAAGGTCTGGGGTTCGGCGGACATTTTCATTCTTGCCCTTGACGACGCCTCGTCAATGAGGTCAATAGCCTTATCAGGAAGAAACCGGTCGGTCTGGTAACGTACCGAAAGCTCGACGGAAGCCGCAATAGCTTCGTCTGATATTTTTACCCTGTGGAAATCCTCATAGCACCTTCGCAGTCCCCCGAGGATTTTTATTGATTCCTCTTCGCTGGGTTCGTTTATCATTACCTGCTGGAAACGCCGCTCCAGCGCGCTGTCCTTTTCGATATATTTACGGTATTCCTCGATTGTGGTAGCCCCGATAATCTGAAGTTCACCTCTGGCAAGCTGCGGTTTCAGGATATTGGCGGCGTCTATGGCTCCCTCCGCCGCTCCCGCTCCGACAATCGTGTGAAGCTCGTCTATAAAGAGTATTATATTACCGTTATCGACGACCTCGTCAATGCACTGCTTTATACGCTCCTCAAAATCCCCGCGGTATTTCGCCCCAGCCAGCATTGAGGTCAGGCTGAGTGAAAAAATACGCTTATTTCTGATGCTTTCGGGAACGCGCCCGTCGGCAATCATTTTGGCAATCCCCTCGGCAACGGCTGTTTTCCCGACGCCCGCTTCGCCTACCAGACACGGGTTATTTTTAGTGCGTCTTGACAGAATCTGAATTACCCTTTCAATTTCCTTATCCCTGCAGAATACGGGGTCGCATTTATCCTCCTTGGCGGCTAAAGTCAAATCCCTGCCGTATTTTAATAATGTAGGGGCTTTGGTAATGGGATTGTAAACCTGCGTATCCATAACGTTAATACCCGCGCAGGCATTTGTAAGACGGGTGATGCTTCCGCCTACGTCGCGGATAATCTGCACCGCCGTACAGGTTTCGTGAGACAAAAGGGCAAGCAGGATATGCTCAGTTCCGGCAAGGCGGCTTCCCGTTTCGGCTGAAATAATATAAGCGTGTTCTATAATGTGCTTTGCGGCTGGGGTAATTGCCTCTTCGGATACGGTAATCGGCTCGCCCCGTCCTATTATTGTAATAATACGGTTCAGAACCGCGTCCTCTTTTACTCCGCAAACACGGAAAACGCTGGCGGCAGTGCTCCCTGTTTCGCTAATCAGGGATAACAGTATATGTTCGCTCCCGACATAGGTATGACCAAGCTTGCCAGCCTGAAGAAAAGCTTTATTAATAACCAGATTAGCTTTTTTCGTAAAGCTTTCGATATTATACATTAAATCTGACCAACCTTTCAAAGACTCAACCGGACAGAACATACCGGTTACCGGGATAATGATAATCCCATTTCAGTAATATTATTGCACAATTTACAAGAATTATTTGTCACAAGGTGGTATATGGATATAATTAACAATTTTAACTGCCAACGCAGTTCTTCCTGCGGCTTCAGTTGTGGAAATACTGGATTTATTGCTATATTATATGTTCTTAAGTATTAAACATTTCCGTAATACTTTTTTATAATGCCGCCCAGGAACAGTTGAAAATACTATGCTTTCGCATAATACCTGAATCTTTCATTTGTTTATAAGGCATAATATACCATTNNAACGTACAATTGTATATTATGCATTATTTATTATATTGATTTTTTAGGAATATACAGATTTTATTTAAATTCTATTGCAATTATATTTATTTATGTTATAATATATATGTATATTACTTTGTTTTGTAATATTTAGGAGAATGGAGAGATGCTCTTGTGAAAACAGTTATGATAACAGGCGCTTCAGGATTAGCCGGCGCTGAGCTTACAGAATCTTTGCTGACTAAAGGATATAATGTTATAGGCACGGACAGCAAACCCAACAGGTTCGTCGGCAAGCCTAACTATAGCTTTATACAGGCGAATATCGAAGATAAGGATAAAATCGTCGGTACTATAGAAGGCAGTAAAATTGACGCCTTGGTTCATCTTGCCTGTACTGTTGACAATGATTTTCCGAATATCATCACTCCCATGCAGGAGAAAATCTCCTCCATGACGGATAAATACCTGTATAAATCAGCTGTAAACGCCAATATAAAGGACGTTATACTAATCAGCACGCATCAGGTGTATGCAAGTTCAAAATCACGCGAACCTATCAGGGAAACTGCCGATGAGAAACCGACATCGGAATACGGAAAAATAAAATCGGACAGTGAAAAGGTTTTTGCCAAAACAATAGCAAAAACAAATGTAACGGGTGTAATAGCGCGTGTCTGCCCTTTTTATACAAAAACGTTCGTGGATAATCTTCACGCCCGGATTTTCGACCCCAAGGACAACTGCAGTTATATTTACGGATACGGCGATTACGGTTTCTCTTTCTGCTGCGTATATAACCTGGTTGACTTTATTGCCGGTATCCTTAACGTTCAGCAGGGTATTACATATCAGGGGGTTTATAACGTCTGTGACACCAAACCGATTTTTGCAAAGGATATCGTTGAGTTTTTAAGGGCTAACCATAAGCTTGGAGCGGTAATCCAGAGAAATTACGGCGCCGATACGATTAAGGCAGCCGTAGCTTTCGGCAATAAAGCGGCAAAAATTGATTACCGTTACAATGATGTAAGCACTGTAATGAGCAACATTTCGTATGATAATACGAAAGCCCAGAGGATTTCAACCTTCCGCTGGAAATTATCCAATACGAAATAAGACAGCCCGGTATGATTTGAGAAAACCGTTTAGATTCCGGAATAATAAGGTCGGGCATAAAGCCCGACCGTTTTATTGGAATATTTTTTTGCAAAAAGGCAGGTTAATATGGATTTAAATGAACTTAGGGATAAAATTGACGCCGCGGACGAACAGATTCTAAAGCTTTTTGCGGACAGAATGGAAATTTGCCGTCAGGTAGCCGATTATAAAAAAGAAAACGGCATTTCCATCATGCAAAGCGGGCGCGAAAATCAAATTCTGGATAAAATCAGAGCAAACTCCCCCGAAAGTTTAAAAGACGGAGCCGCCGTGCTTTTCCAGAATATTATGGATATAAGCAAAAGCCTCCAAAGCCTTGAGATGGTTAAATCAGTACCGGTTCCCGTTACCGGCGGGTTTTATCCCGACGAAAAGAAAAATATAAAAATTTCCTGCCAGGGGACAGCCGGTTCATATTCCGAAGCCGCATGCAAAAAGCTTTTCGCTTCCGGAACGGTAATGTTTGAACCGGGATTTGAGGATGTATTTGAAGCGGTGGAGAGCGGAAAAGCCGAATATGGGATTCTGCCTATTCAGAACAGCACAATCGGTTCTGTTTCCGAAACATACGCTCTCATGGAAAAGCATGATGTCTATATAAACGCATTGGTGCGGGTTGAAATAACCCATTGCCTTGCCGCAAAAAAGGGAAGCGTAAAATCTGATATTTCCTGCGTTTATTCAAAGGAGGAGGCATTGTCGCAGTGCGGCGTCTTCCTGAAACAAAACGGATATGAATGCCGGCAGTATGCAAACACAGCTATGTCTGCCGAATATGTGGCAAACGGCGGAGATAAAACAGCCGCCTGCATATGCTCCGAGGAATGTGCTTCGTTATACGGTCTTGAAATCCTTGACAATAAAATTGCCGACGCATACCCTAATTATACAAGGTTTATCTGTTTTTCCAAAGATTTTACGTCTTCCGGACAATCGGACACAATTTCAGTATGCCTGTCGATTCCGCATAAAAAAGGTTCCCTCTACAGGCTTCTCACAAAATTCGCCGTCAGCGGTCTCAACCTCAGTAAAATTGAAAACAAAAGCGTTGCCGGAAGCGATTTTGAAGTAATATTCTACCTCGATTTTGACGGAAGGTACTCAGACCCGAAGGTACAGGCGCTGCTTAACGATTTAAGCGGCGAGCTTTCATATTTCAGGTTTCTGGGCAATTTTTATGAGGTAATATAATAGTAGTACCAATTAACAATTAAAAATCAACAATT
>DBCY01000023.1:0-7393 GCA_002293295.1 Ruminococcus sp. UBA946
CCACACTCCAAACTCCAAACTATATATAAAGGAATGACGTATAAAATGCAGAACCAGATGGATACTGAATCTCTTTCGCCTATGATGAAACAGTATTTTTCAATTAAGAACAAATATGCCGATTATATTCTTTTTTACAGGCTGGGCGATTTTTACGAAATGTTCTTTGACGACGCTCTGCTTGTTTCAAGGCAGCTGGAGCTTACCTTAACCGGAAGGGACTGCGGTCTTCCGGAACGCGCTCCGATGTGCGGAATACCGTATCACAGCTCCGAAATTTACATAAAACGGCTTATTGATTTGGGTTACAGGGTTGCGATCTGCGAACAGCTGACCGACCCCTCGGCTGGCAAGGGCATCGTCGAACGCGACGTCGTAAGGATTGTCACCCCCGGTACTCTCACCGAAAGCAGCTATCTGGACGATTCCAAAAACAACTATATCTGCGCCGTTTCGGTTACAAACGAAATCTGTTCCCTATGCTTCGCCGATATTTCAACGGGTGAGGTTCATTTGTTCACCAAATCGGGGAAGAACGTCCAGACTGACGTAATAAATGAAATATCAAGGTTTTCGCCTGCCGAAGTGCTTTTCAATCAGGCTTTTCTTGACTATAAGCAGGTGCTGGAGTTCATACGCGGCAAAATGAATATCTCCGTTCAGCTTCTGGACGATAAAAACTTTGACGTCAAAGCCAATACCGAAAAGGTTTTAAAGCAGTTCAGCGTTTCCGAGCTGTCCGAACTGGGTCTTAAGGAGGAAAATGCCGAAACGGGGTGCGTATGCGGTCTTTTCGAGTATATTTATGATACGCAGAAGGCTTTAATCGGCAGGTTTACTGAAATAAAGCATTACACGGACAACAGCTACATGGAGCTTGACTTAACCGCAAGGCGCAATCTGGAGCTTACCGAAACCATACGCGGAAAAGAAAAGAAGGGCAGTCTGCTCTGGGTGCTTGACAGCACGAAAACATCAATGGGGAAAAGACTTCTGAAAAAATATATTGAGATGCCGCTGATAAAACCCGCTGCTATTATCAACAGGCTTGACGCCGTTGAGCAGCTTTGCCGGAAATCGGTTCTGCAGCAGGAGCTTTCCGACCTTCTGGCAAACGTTTACGATATTGAACGTCTTATGACCCGAATCATGTATAAATCCGCCACTCCCCGTGATTTAAAGTCGCTTTCGGTTACGGCTCTGCAGCTTCCCGTAATAAAAAACACCCTTTCGCAGTTTACCTCAAAGCTGCTTTGCGAAATTAACGGCGGCATTGATACTTTGGAATCGGTATCAAACCTTATTGAAAACGCAATTGCGGACGAACCCCCCGTTTCGGTCAAGGACGGCGGAGTTATAAAGGACGGTTTCAACGAGGAGCTTGACAGGCTTCGGGGAATTATATCAAACGGCAGGGAAATCCTTGATAAAATAGAAGCAGAGGAGCGCGAAAAAACCGGTATAAAAAACCTTAAACTGGGATATAACAGGATTTTCGGCTACTATATTGAGGTTACTAAATCATATTACGAACTTGTTCCGGAGCATTACATACGCAAGCAGACGCTGTCGAACTGCGAAAGGTTCATTACGGATGAACTGAAAAAAGCCGAGTATGAAATACTCGGAGCGAACGACAAGACCCTTGTTCTCGAAAATGAGATTTATAACGAGGTGCGCGACTTTATCGCCCTGCAGCTTGTCAAGGTACAGAAAACAGCCGAGGCTATCGCGCAGCTGGACGTTTTATGCTCGTTTGCCTATGTTTCATTGAAAAATGAATATGTTAAGCCTGACATAGTAATGGACGGTATTATCGAAATCAAGGACGGACGGCATCCCGTTGTCGAGCTTATGCTGACCGAAGAGATATTCGTCCCGAACGATGTGTGCATAGACAATAAACAAAACCGGATGTCAATTATTACGGGACCGAATATGTCGGGAAAGTCCACGTTTATGAGGCAGGTTGCCTTAATAACTCTGATGGCTCAGATGGGCTGCTTCGTTCCCGCAAAATATGCAAAAATCTCCGTTACCGACAAGATTTTCACAAGGGTGGGCGCTTCGGATGATTTATCGTCAGGGCAGTCCACATTCATGGTTGAAATGAGCGAGGTTGCCGTTATCCTTAAAAACGCGACCCCGAACAGCCTTGTAATTCTTGACGAGGTCGGCAGGGGAACCTCAACATTCGACGGAATAAGCATTGCCACCGCCGTTGCGGAATATATCGCGACCGCTCGCTCTCTGGGCTGTAAAACACTTTTTGCCACCCATTACCATGAACTTATCAGCCTTGAAAATGAAATAGACGGGGTAAAAAATTACAGCGTAGCCGTTAAGAAAATAGGGGACAACATAAAGTTTCTGCGCAGGATAGTCCGCGGCGGCGTTGACGACAGCTACGGAATTGAGGTGGCGAAGCTTGCGGGGCTTCCCGGGAAGGTAATAAACCGTTCCAGGGAGATACTTTCAAGAATGGAACAGACCCAGTCAAACGCGCCGGTCAGAAATCCCCGTGACAGCCAGATTTCATTCGGAGCCATGAGCAATGAAATTATAATCGAAAAGTTAAAGAAAACCAATATAGACGAATTTTCTGACGAGGACGCCAAATTGTTTTTAAAGGAACTGGTGAGTATACTGGGAAGGCAAGTATAGTTTGGAGTGTGGAGTGTGGAGTGTGGAGTTTGCTTCGCAATCCCTTACTCCTTACGCCTTATGCCTGATTCCTCATCCACTAGCAACTAGCAACAATTTTCTAACTACTATAAGCACATTCCACACTCAAAAAAGGTTGTGTTTCATTTGCCGAAAGTAAGGTTGCTTAATAAGGAGACCGCCGAGCTTATTGCGGCGGGCGAGGTAATTGAACGCCCCGCTTCCGTAATTAAAGAGCTTATAGAAAACGCCGTGGACAGCGGCGCTCACAGCATAACCGTTGAAATAAAGGACGGCGGGATTACATATTTAAGAGTAACCGACAACGGATGCGGAATTCATCCGGATGATGTCCCTACAGCCTTTTTGCGTCATGCCACAAGTAAAATCAATGGAAAGGAAGACCTTGACAGAATCAGCACCTTAGGTTTCAGAGGCGAGGCCCTGGCTTCGATATGCGCCGTAGCCAGGGTTGAGATTATGACTAAAACACCCGGTTCCGATTACGGAATCCGCTATTGTACTGAAGGTTCAAGGGAAATTCTGTATGAACAGTGCGGGTGTCCTGATGGGACGACTATAATTGTCCGGGATATTTTCTATAACGTCCCGGCGCGTCTGAAATTCCTTAAAAAGGATGTTTCTGAAGGCAATGCAGTTGCCGATATAACAAATAAAATCGCATTGTCGCATCCTGAAATTTCATTTAAGTTTATCCGAAGCAACAGACAGGAATTCATAACCCCCGGCGACGGGAGACTGTATTCGTCTGTTTATTCCGTTATGGGGAAGCAGTTCGCCGCTTCTATGCTGACGGTAGATTATGAACTCAGCGGTATAAAAATCGACGGCTTTACGGTAAAGCCGCTTTTCGGGCGTCAGAAGAGGACTTTCCAGTTTTTTTTTATAAACGGCAGGTATGTTAAATCGTTTGTCCTTATGTCGGCGCTTGAGGAGGCATATAAAAATACGATTATGGAGGGGAAGTTCCCCGCCTGCGTTATCAGAATGACGGTATCGCCGTCCGTTATGGACGTCAATGTTCACCCGGCAAAGATCGAAGTCAGGTTTTCGGATGACCGGGTTATTTATGACGCTGTGTACTTTTCGGTAAAAAACGCCATTCTGGCTGACACGGCGCCGTCTGAAATGAAAATTCCGAATAATAACCGGACTTATGATGATTATGTCCGTCCCGAAGCTTTTGACAAGCCGCCCGGGTACATACAGACAAGCTTAATAATTCCGGCAGCCGGAAAAGACGCTTATTTTATACCGGAAGCTTTGCCGGTTCCCGAAAACGCGGGGAATGAAGCTCCGGACAGGCTTTCGGACGGTATTGCCGGTAAGCTGAACCCGGCTGAGAATAATATTGATTTCAGGTATATTTCCGCTTCCTCACTTGCCGGAACGCAGAAAGAGAAGCCGGAAGAACCCGAAAACCCGGCGGACGGAGTTTCTGAACAGGAAATACCATTCCGGTTAATCGGTGAAGCCTTCGGAAATTATATCATAGCCGAAACTGAAGGCGGGATTTTATTCGCCGATAAACATGCCGCGCACGAACGGATAATTTTTGAAAACCTGAAATCCGGAGTACAACCGCTTAACTGCCAGCTTCTTTTAGAGCCGGAGGATATAACGCTTGAATGTGAGGATGTTACGGTTCTCCAAAATAATTCTGAAACTGTTAAGGCGATGGGCTTTGATTATAAGGTTACAGCTTCTGACAGCATTACTGTCTCAGGCATACCGGCAATGCTGGACGGCTTTGAGCCTGCCGGGCTGATAACGGAAGTCGCCCGGAATCTGTATGAAAACCGCAGCAATCCTGAGCCTGACATAATGGATGATATTTATCATACCATTGCCTGCAAAGCGGCATTAAAGGCAAATGATATTACTTCCCCCGCTGAACTTTCGGAAATTATCAGAACCCTGCTGATAAATAATAATATAAGATACTGTCCTCACGGACGCCCCGTTTTGTTCAGGCTGACGAAATATGAGCTTGAAAAACAGTTTAAAAGGAAACTATAATGAATAATTCAAAAAAACAACCGCTTATTGCTGTCGTGGGACCGACGGCTTCGGGTAAAACCGCAGTCGGAGCCGCTCTGGCAAAGCTATACGGCGGGGAGGTTATTTCCGCTGATTCCATGCAGATTTACAGCGGATTCGATATTACCTCGGCAAAGCCGACTGCAGAGGAAATGGGAGGTATTCCTCATCATATGCTCAGTATCGTTCCTATGAATACCGATTTCAGCGTAGCTGATTACTGCAGGCTTGCAAGGGAAAAAATCAACCGCATTGCGGAACATAACAGAATACCTGTTATTGTCGGCGGAACGGGACTGTATATAAATTCGCTTATCGACAATATAAACTTTGACAGTACCTCCTCGGACAGCGCTATCAGGGAACGCCTTATAACGGAACTGAACGCTTATGGAAAGGAAGCCATGCATAAACGCCTTATGGAAACAGACCCTGAAACGGCTGTAATGGTTTCTCCGAATAACACGGTGCGGGTTATAAGGGCTATTGAGGTTTTTGAGGTAACGGGAATTAAATTCAGTGATTACAGGGTTCTGAATAAAGGTACTCATACAGATTACAGTCTTTGTATGATTGGACTTGATTATAAGGACAGACAGGATTTATACGACAGAATTAACAGACGGGTTGATATTATGTCTGAAAACGGAATGGTAGATGAGTGCCGTTTGATATTTGAGAACGAACAGCTTAAAACAGCCTGCCAGGCAATCGGCTACAAGGAGCTGCTCCCTTATTTCAGGAATGAAGCGGAATTATCCGTATGTATTGACAGGATTAAACAGAATACAAGGCGTTATGCTAAAAGACAGCTGACATGGTTTCGTCGAGATGACCGAATTAACTGGATTTATTTAGACAATGTTATTATTTTTAATAAAATTATAGATTATTGTGAAAAAATAGTAGCCAAATCAAAAATTATATGATATAATATTATGAAGTAACGGATTTAAACGTCCGGAAAGGATGGTCATATAAAATGAATAAATCTATTAATCTGCAGGATGTTTTCTTAAATCAGGCAAGAAAAGAAAAAATCGTCGTAACCATTTTTCTGACTAACGGGTTCCAGTTTAAGGGAATTGTTAAGGGATTCGATAATTACACCGTTATTCTTGACTGCGACGGCAAGCAGCAGCTTGTGTTCAAGCATGCCATGTCGACGATTGTGCCGTCCAAAATAATTTCTATTCTGGATTCAGAGCAGTAACTGGCTCAGAAAATGAAACGGACGGTAAGATGAATACTATTACTGTAAAAATCCTTGTTTTTGTTTTATCGGTTTTTGTTTTAATTACCGTTGCGCATCAGTTTTCGCTGAACTTGAACGAGGAATATGAAACCGAAACGGCTTTGCTTTATTCTTCAGCGGACAAGGTTTCCTTCAAAGGAATTTACATCAGGAACGAAACGGTCATAAACAGCGATATTACCGGAGTTTTAAGCTACCCCGTCCCGGACGGAAGCAAAATCGCCAAGGACTCCGCCGTGGCATATGTTTATGAAGACGGAAACGCAATATATATAAATCAGCAAATACAAAAGCTTGAGGATGAGATTTCTTTGCTTGAGGCGGCACAGAACCCCGGTACGACCGATGTCGCCCAGCTTGAATTCATATCCGAGCTTATAAATGAAAAATACCAGACGGTTACCTCTCTTATTGCTAAGGGCGATTTTCAGTCTCTGAGGGACGAGAGGAAAAATTTCCAGTCTCTAATGGGAATTTACCAGATTATTATCAATGAAGAAACCGATTATAATGACAGAATCAACTCGCTTAAAAAACAGCTTGATTCTTTAAGGTCTGGTCAGAAGGAGCCTGCCGGTATTATAACAGCAGGGGATTCAGGTTATTTTATCAGTTATACTGACGGTTATGAAGATGTTTTATCTTCTGCCGGTCTGTCAGAAATAAACGCTGATTTAATACGGCGTATAATCGATGATGACAATAAGAGAGTCCTTAATAAATATACGGTAGGAAAGATGGTTGACGGTTACCGCTGGAATATGGTCGGTATCGTCAATACTGAAGAGCATAATTTCAGCGTTTCTTCGGAGGTAAAGCTGAAATTCTATTCATCCCCGGATTATGCGGACGCGGTTATTGAGATGATACTGCCTGCCGATAACCCTGATGAAAGTATCATCGTCCTTTCCTGCGACGAGCTGAAATTCGATTTTGTACAAAGACGGGTTGAGCGAGTCGAAATAATCCTTGACGACTATGAGGGTATCAAAATCCCCAGGGAAGCAATACGGTTCGACAGGAATAATGAAAAAGGCGTTTACATTTTAGAGGGTGAAAAAATTTCGTTCAGAAAGCTTGATATTATCTTTGAAAGCGACGGCTACCTGCTTTCCGCGGCAACAACGGAACCCGGATACGTAAGCATATATGACGACATAATCGTAAAAGGCGAGATTTCTTATGAACAGCTTGATTCTGAAGCGCCGGACGAAACAAACGCGGAAGAAATTACGGAGGACTTGATAATTCCCGCCGGTACTTCAGAGGTTATACATCCGGAGATTACAGGTGAAGGAACGGCTGAAAATATTGTTTATGCGGACGATATGTTCGAGCAGGAACAATAGGATAAATTAAGAACCTGTTCCCATAGGCGAAAACGTATGTTATTTCGGTAGATTTTACCGAATA
>DBCY01000023.1:7445-29637 GCA_002293295.1 Ruminococcus sp. UBA946
ATCCATACATTTTTCCTATGGGAACAGGTTCTAAACTGAAAGGAGTTTTCATTAGCTGTGGACGACTTTATTTCAGAAAATTTAAAGGTCATTGATTATAATATTTCAGAAGCGAAGGCAAAGTACAGAAAGCCTGACGATATTATACGCCTGATGGCAGTCACAAAGAACATTCCGGCTGAACTGGTAAACAAAGCGGTTTCTTTGGGAGTAAAGCTACTCGGTGAAAACCGCGTTCAGGAATTTCTGGATAAGAAGGACTTATACGATAAATCGGCTGAGTTCAATTTCATCGGTCATTTACAAACAAACAAGGTAAAATATATAGTAAATGACATAACGTTAATTCAGTCAGTTGACAGCATGAAGCTTGCTTCGGAAATTGACAGGCTGTCGGTAAAAACAGGTAAAATCACGGATATTCTTATTGAGGTGAATATCGGCGGCGAAGCGTCAAAATCGGGTGTTTCCCCTGACGGTCTGGAAGAATTGATTTACGGGATTTCAGAGCTTTCAGGGATACGGATAAAGGGCTTGATGACAATCCCGCCTGTTTATAATACGGAATTTTATTTTGAAAAAATGAACGGTCTTTTTTTTGATTTAAAGGATAAAAATATAAATAAAACAACAATGGAAATTCTGTCTATGGGTATGTCGGGCGATTATCCGCTTGCGGTAAAACACGGCTCAAATATTGTAAGAATAGGCACGGGGCTTTTTACTCCGTTTAAATCAGAGAGGATGTAGGATAATGGGTTTACTGGATAATTTAAAGGATATTTTGGGTATGGACAGCTCAAACGCGGACGACGATATAAATGATATGGATTATAATTCTTTTCAGGATAACAGCCCGCGCGACGACGAGCATAAGAGGAACAGGGTGGTGAATATTCATACGACTGCCCAGCTTCAGGTTATCCTTGTCAAGCCGGAGGTTTTTCAGGATACAAAACAGATTGCCGACCATTTGAATACAAAGAAAACCGTCGTTTTAAACCTTGAATCAACTACACCCGATATAACAAGAAGGATTATTGATTTCCTGGGCGGCGTTGCCTATGCCAACGGGGGGAATATTAAGCCTGTCGCTAACAATACTTTTATTATAACCCCCTATAACGTCGGTTTTGTAGGCGAAGACCTGGTAGGGGAGCTTGAAAACAACGGTGTGTTCCTTTAATGAATTCCAAGGTTCAGTTTTTACAGGGTGAGTTTTTTGCTAGGTTATCGGACGATGACCGGATTTTAGTTTCCAGGATATTGGATTTGACTGATTTATCCGAAAGGCATAATCTGGTAAAGTATACAAATTTCCTTGAAGCCCTTCAGTCGTCGCTGGCAGTTTCGGTTCTTAACAGGCTCGGCGCTTCATATATGCTATGGGGAGGGTATCCGGAGGCTGAAAGAAAAATTCTTGCCGTATTTCCTGACGGTTATGCGGACGAAAATGATTTATACGGGGATTTTCCCATAACGGCGCTGTCCTTTAGTTTCAGAACAGCCGCTCATCTTTCGCACAGGGATTTTCTTGGTTCTTTTATGTCTAAAAGGATTTCAAGGGAATTAACCGGCGATATAATAGTAAACGAGGGTACGGCGCTTGCTTTTGTCAGTAAAACCGCAGGCACCGTTATAATTAACGAATGCGTAAAAATAGGCTCCGAAGGAGTAAAAATATCATTATGCGAAGAACCCGCCGCCGCACGGGAAAATAATTTCATTGAAATAAACGGTACCGTCCCGTCGCTGAGGATTGACTGTATTATATCGCTTGCTTTAAAAGTCAGCAGGGAAAAATCGGCGGGTTTTATAAAAAGCAATTTGGTTTCGGTCAGATATGCTAATATAAACACCGGGAAATATGATTTTTCCGGGTCAGGGAACGAGCTTTCACCGTCGAAAACGCTTTCTGAGGGCGATGTGTTTTCCGTAAGGGGGAAGGGTAAGTTCATACTGTATTCCGTCGGGAATAAAACGAAAAAAGACAGGTTTCATGTTATAATAAAGAAATACGTTTAATAGATATTTATAGTATAAATTTATAGTATATGATTATATAATGTTTTTTGGGGTGATTATATGAGTTTTATCGAAAAGATATTATCTAAAAAAATTGAGCAGGGAGTTAAACAGGAATTAGAAAAACGGGAGAGACAAAGAATAGCTGAGGAAAAAGCTAAATTATTGGATGAAATAGGTATTATTGAAAAAGAATTTCTTGAACTCGCAATGAGTAAATTTCCATATGAAAAAGTTAAACAGCTTGCACCATCATTTCCTCCGGGTAGCGGCGGTTCAGGAACACCTGCTTTATATGGAAAAAAATATGAAATAACTGAATCCGAATTAAACGTTGAAACACTTTTACGTTATAAAGCCTTAAGGTTAAAGCTGGACGATTATGGCATACCTAATAATAATTGGGATTATGCTTCTATAAAAATTGATAATATGACATATGAATTTATAACTAACAAGGAAAATATAAATGTTATAATTCATGTTTCGTTCTATAAATAAAAAATATCAGATATCGAGAAGTTATACTGAAAACGAAAAATAAATTTTTTTAATAAAGTTTTAAAANNGAAGGATTTATTATGAAGTTCGGCGGAATATGCATAACAACCTCAGATGCGCCGCGTCTTGCGGAGTTTTATAAAATTGTTTTTGATAAAGAGCCTTTAGTTGAGGGTGAGCATTATGGGTTCGACAGTCTTGCCGTCTGGAATCCGGGTGATGTGAAAGTACCCGATAATAAAAATATATGGCTGCAGTTCTTTGACGAGGATATTGATTCGTTATATGAAAGGCTGACGCGTGAAATCCCCGGTATTCAGATAATTTCACCGCCGGAGAGAAAACCGTGGGGCGCGTATTCATTCTGGTTTCTTGACCCTGACGGAAATAAAATAGCCGTCGCCCAAAAAATGTAAATAATTTAACTGTATTGGATTATACGGTTTGAAAGGGGTTTAAATGGGTGAATTAAGCAGCCTGCCTAATATAGCCGAAAAACTGGAATCCCAGCTTTGCGAAGCCGGAATAACCACGGTAAAACAGCTTAAGGATACCGGAAGCCGTGAAGCATGGCTCCGTATTCAGTCCGCAGACCCGTCAGCATGCTATATGCGTTTGTCGGCTCTGGAGGGGGCAATACAGGGAGTACGCTGGCATTATCTTGATGACTTCACTAAAAAATCACTGAAAGAATTTTATCAATCACATAAACTAGAAAAGGATGGTTAAAGTTATGCTTACTGCTAAGGACATTAACAACAAGAGATTCGAACAGGTAAAATCCGGATACAGCCCTAACGAGGTTGATGATTTCCTTAGAGAAATTGCGCTTCTGGTTTCGTCATTACAGAAGGAAAAGGAGGAAACACAGAAGAAAATAGAGGTGCTTGTTGAAAGCATACGCGAATACAAAAAGGATGAGGAAGCCCTGAAGGACGCTTTAATCGGCGCCCAGAAGCAGGGTCGCGCCGTTGTTGCCGAGGCTCAGGCTCATGCTGACAGGATAATGTCGGAAGCCACCGTTAAGGCAGGGGACATTATAGGCTCCACAAAGCTCCAGCTTGAAAGGGAAAAGCATAACCTTACGAAAATGCAGCAGGAGGTATCGGATTTTAAATCCAGTCTGCTGGCTATGTATAAAAATCATTTGGCGCAGATTACTTCTATTCCCGATTATGACGACGATGACGACGAAGCTGTTCCGGTATCCGAAACACAGACCGCTCAGCCTGCTTCGGAGCCTGAGGATGAAGCGGCGGTTACGGCTGAACAGCAGACAGTCTTAAACACATCCCGCACTGCCGAAACGAATGCAAACCCCTTCGGAGACTCTTATGGAAACAGGTCCCGTTTCAGCGATTTGAAATTCGGCGAGAATAAATAAACGGGTTTAATATCTGTTTATAAACAGTTTACTGCAGATAAAACATCCAAAAAGGATGGTCATAATAATGTTTTTTATCATATTAATTGCCGGAGTTTTGCTGGTTGCCGCCGACCAGCTTATTAAACACTGGGCGGTTGCTGATTTAATGCCGGTTACCAGGATGGACTTTATTAAATTCGGTGATTTTGATATTCTCGGTTTAAGGTATGCTGAAAATGACGGGGCGGCATTCGGAAGTTTCAGCGGAGCTGTAAATTTACTGATTATCTTAAATGCCGCTATTATAGTTTTACTGCTTGTCATTACATGGAAAAGGCTGAAAGACAGCAGGTTTTTGCAAATAACGGAAATGATGGTAATTTCAGGCGGGATAGGCAATAATATTGACCGCGTCCGTCTGGGATATGTTGTCGATTATCTCGAAGTGAGGATGTTCAGATTCGCGATTTTTAATTTAGCCGATATCCTGGTGGTATGCGGTACGTTTATGCTGCTTGCTTATTACATATATGCGGAAATACAAGAAAAAAAGACAGCGGTTAAATCCGCTGACGCTGACGCTGAATAAAGGAATGCTGAAAAATAATATGCGAACGCTTGAATTTACCGTAACGGATTCACATACAGGCGCAAGGGCTGATAAATGGATTTGCGGGCAGGTCCCGGAGCTTACGCGTTCTGCGGTTCAAAAATTGTTTTCGGACGGTTCGGTTATTGTTAACAATAAACCTGCCGCAAAGAATAGTATACTGAAAAACGGCGACACGGTTACGGTTTTTGTTCCGGAACCGGTACCGCTTGAAGCCGTCCCAGAAAATATTCCGGTGGATATTGTTTATCAGGACGAAGCGCTGCTTGTGGTGAACAAACCGAAAGGAATGGTTGTTCATCCGGCTGCGGGGAATTACAACGGTACGCTTGTAAACGCGCTTTTATATCACTGCAAAGGCAGGCTTTCGTCCATAAACGGGGTTATCCGTCCGGGAATTGTTCACAGGATTGATAAAATGACCAGCGGTCTTTTAATAGTCGCAAAAACTGACAATGCACATACGGTGCTTGCTGAGCAAATCAGGGAGCATTCGTTCAGGAGAGAGTATTACGCGGTTGTCCACGGACATTTTAAAGAGCAAACGGGTATTATTGACGAACCGGTAGGAAGGCACCGTACCGACCGAAAAAAAATGTGCGTTACGGAGCATAATTCCAGGAACGCTAAAACAGAATATACGGTTCTTGAGGAATACAGCCGGTATTCTCTTATTAAACTTAAGCTTTATACGGGCAGGACGCATCAGATACGCGTACACATGGCATATATCGGGCATCCGGTTCTTGGGGACGGCGTTTACGGAAAAAGCTCTAAGCTTTGCGAAGGTCAATGCCTCCATGCTAAAACAATCGGGTTCATCCACCCTGGGACTCAAAAATACATGGAATTTAACAGCGGATTACCCGATTATTTTAATAAAGTAATTTCGGTAATCAGGAACGGGTGAATAAAATAATTAATATACTGAACAATTAAGGAATAGGACTTTAAGAGGCAGAAAACTTATGATTGAATTACAGGGAAAATATAACACAGCCAAAATGTTTACGGATAATGCCGACCAGGAGACTGTTTCACAAGTCATAAACCTATTGAATCAGGAATTCGTGAGCGGAAGTAAAATCCGGATTATGCCCGACACCCACGCCGGCTCCGGATGTACCATCGGCACTACCATGACCGTTACCGATAAGGTTGTTCCTAACCTTGTCGGCGTAGACATCGGCTGCGGCATGGAATGCGTCCTTCTTAAAGAAACCCGTATTGAACTGCAAAAGCTTGATAAGGTCATTCACGAATATATTCCGGCAGGATTTTCCGCTCGGAATAAAGCGCACCCGTATATGGATGAAATTGACCTTACAAGACTGAAATGTTCCAAGCATGTTAATCTGAGCCGTGCTGAACTCAGCATGGGAACCCTCGGCGGAGGTAACCATTTTATTGAACTCGACAAAGATGATGACGGGCGGTTCTGGCTTGTTGTGCATTCAGGAAGCCGTTATCTTGGACTTCAGGTAGCTCAATACTATCAGAAGCTGGCGGCAAAAGATTTAGAAAAACGCCGTAATGATGTGTCTTCGCTTATTACCGACCTCAAAGAACAGGGACGTGAAACGGAAATCCAGACCGAACTCAAAAAGCGTGAATTTCTGAAAGTTGATAAAAACCTTGCATTTGCCGAGGGTCAGCTATTTGATGATTATATTCATGACATGGAACTGACCCAGCGTTACGCACTGCTCAACCGCAGGGCTATTGTCCGCGAAATCCTGAAACAGATGAATCTGAAAGCGGAGGACAGCTTCACGACCATTCATAATTATATCGAACCTGAAACCATGATTTTACGCAAGGGCGCTGTATCCGCAAAAGCCGGCGAAAGAATACTTATTCCGATTAATATGCGTGACGGAAGCCTTATATGCACAGGCAAGGGAAACCCCGACTGGAACTTTTCAGCTCCTCACGGCGCGGGACGCCTGATGAGCCGCAGCGCCGCTAAAAGCAGCATTACCCTTAGCCAGTTCAAGGAAAGCATGGAAGGGATTTACTCCACTACGGTAAATAAATCGACTGTTGACGAATCGCCTTTCGCATACAAGCCGATGGAAGAAATAATTGAAAACATTACCGATACGGCTGAAATAGTTAAAATAATCAAGCCTGTCTATAACTTCAAAGCGGCGGAATAAGAGTTAAAAACCTCTATTTATTGCGATAAACATAATGAAAAAATCTTAACAGGGTAACACTGTAATGGCGTTACCCTGTTTTATGCTCAGAATTTATTCCACGCAGACATACGGTCGGATATTTTCAAGCTTTTTTTCACCGATACCGCTTACGTTGATTAAATCGTCAACCGACTTAAAACCGGTATTTCTGGCATAATCATATATTTCCTTCGCTATGACCTCGCCGACTCCGCTGAGTGTCATTAACTCGTCCGTACCCGCGCTGTTAAGGTTAATCAGTCCCGTATCCGATGAATTCCGGGCTGGCGGCGGATTTGCATCCGAAATAACGCTTCCTGATGTTTCATGTGAGATGCCGGTATCCGGCAAAGTAATATTAACCTCATCAATATATATTAAAAGGTTAAGCTGTCTGATAACCTCGTCATTGACTCCCTTAATATTGTAAAGCTCATTCAAATTTCTGAAATCACCGTTTTCGTTACGGTATCTGATTATTTCCCGGGCAATATTATCTTCAATACCCTCTAATCCAAGAAGTGCGTTTAAATCCGCACTGTTAAGCTCTACAGGGTTTTTAACTGCCGTTTCAGTATTTTCGGAGGTGATTTTTACAGTTTCCTGCTCAGGGGAAGCTTTTTCATAATCATGTACGCTGTGAGCGTAAGCAGTCGTTTCATCTTCAATCGCCATAATTACGGGGATTGCCTTTTCGCCGCCGTTTATTCCCGATGACAGAAAGACGGTCAGTATTATTGCCAGAACACCCGAGAATCCTAAAATGACCATAGATTTCGTTTTCATATACAGCCTCTTAAGGTTTTTATTTAATTATAATAGATAATACCCGTCAGAGTATAATGCAAACGTTATTAGGATAGATATTTCATGGATTTTTGACCGAATAATTTTTTAGGTTAAAAAGTATTGTAAAATAATAAAAAATATAGTATAATATTTATCGTATAAAAAATTCAGAATATGTTCTTACGGGAAACTTATGGGTTTTCATGCATTGTTATCTTGAAGACAAGTTGAAAATCCGCATACAGACTGCTGCCGTTAGGAGATTATAATTACAGTTTAATAAAATTGGTAAACATACGTTTACTACTATATGAACAGTTCTTGATTATGGAGATTTTATGTACGAAAAAACAGTTAAAGTAGCCGCAATACATGACCTCTCAGGCGTCGGAAGATGCTCTCTTTCGGTTATACTGCCCACCCTTTCCGTACTGGGAATACAAGTCTGCCCTGTTCCGACAGCCATACTTTCCGCTCATACCGGCGGCTTCGGAGATATAGTCAAGCATGACCTGTCAGGTTATATACTGCCGGCCCTTGAGCATTACGAGAGCCTTAACTATAATTTCAACTGCGTATACAGCGGGTATCTGGCTTCTGTCGAACAAATCAGCCACTGTCTTGAATTTTTCAGTTATTATGAGTATTCTCTTAAAGTAGTCGACCCTGTAATGGCTGATAACGGTAAGCCTTATAAAATGTTCACGCCGGATTTTTTCACCCGGATGAAGGAACTTGTTGCCGTTGCTGATATTGTCACGCCTAATATAACGGAGGCGGCTGTCCTTCTTTCGGAAAACACTTCAAAAAATGAACTTACTTCTCAGGAAATAAAAAGCTACCTTGTAAGAATATCGGAGCTGGGTCCTGAAATAGCGGTGATTACAAGCGTTGTGTGCGGCGGAATGGTGTATAATGCCGGTTACGACAAGAAGCACAGCAAGTTCTGGCGCGTTCCCGTAAAATACATTAACGTAAATTACCCCGGCACAGGCGATATATTCACATCGGTACTGACCGGCTCAATACTTAAAGGGGACAGCCTTCCCATTGCAATGAACCGCGCGACTGCGTTTCTTGACCGAGCTATAAAAATGACTTACAGTTATTCGACCGAAACCCGGGAGGGTATTATGCTGGAAAACTGCCTTGATTTCCTTTTAACAAACACCGCTCTTTTCGATTATGAACAATTCTGATAAATTAAAGCCGGGATATTATATTATGATGAAAACCCTTAATATTGTGCTAATCGAACCGCAAATCCCACAGAATACAGGGAATATTTCAAGAACCTGCGCCGTTACCGGAGCGAAGCTTCATCTTGTCCGTCCCCTTGGCTTTGAAGTTACCGATAAAAATTTAAAACGAGCCGGACTTGATTACTGGGATGAGCTTGACATAACATATTATGAAAGTACGGATGATTTTTTCAGGTTAAATGAAGGATATTTTTTTTATTTCACCACAAAGGGGAAAAACATATACAGCGATGCTTCATATCCCGGCAATTCATATCTGATTTTCGGGCGGGAGGATAGGGGTCTGCCGGAAAGCCTGCTGCATGAAAACCCCGGAAGGTGTATGCGGATTCCGATGCGGCCGGAATTAAGAAGCCTTAATCTGTCCAATTCCGTCGCCGTCGCCGTTTATGAGGTTCTCCGTCAATGGGGATTCCCCGGACTAGTACCAATTAACAATTAAAAATTAACAACAATTCCCTGTTCATTGTTAATTTTTAATTGTNNACAATGGCGGTATACCGCCTGCGGCGGTATGATTTTAGTTTACTATATTGCAACTTTTAGCTGTTATGAGGTGCTAGAAGGCGAAAGCAGTCTTACTCAGATTAAGTATGAGTAATATTCATAACATATAGGATGTAAAAAAGCTTAAAGCCGGGAGCTTTGGAAAGGACTGTGAAAAAATGGATAAGAAAATAAAGATACTGACCGATTCGGCTTCCGATATACCAAAAGATATTGAAAAAAAATATAATATAGGCATACTTTGCTTTCATGTGACGGTCGGTGAAAAATCATTCAAGGACAGGGATATTCCGAATGACGAATTTTATGACTTGATTGTTAATTCAAAGGTCCCGCCCGTGCATTCCCAGATTACTGCATATGAGTTCGGAGAGGTATTCGGCAAATATTACAATGAGGGATATACGGATTTAGTATATATATCCATTGCGTCAAAGGGCTCAAATACTTATTCGTCATCTTTAATGGCAAGAAATGCTTTTTATGAGGAGAATCCCAAAGCTCAGGAGAGATTCAGGATTCATATAATAGATTCGGGAAATTATACGGGCGTAGAGGGTTACCCTGTGGTACAAGCTGCTGCAAAGCTGTCAAAAGGCGCGTCCGTCGAGGAAATTACCGCATATGTTGAGGACTGGTGTTCCTGCGCTCAGGTTACCTTCGGCTGCTATACCCTTGAATTTGTAAAGCGTTCGGGACGTATAAGCACCGCAGCCGCTTTTGTCGGTGAGATGCTCGGACTCAGACCCGTTATAAAAATAAAGGACGGTATCTCGTCAACCCTGGCAAAGGTAAGGGGGGACAGGTCGATTATCCCTAAAATCGTAGAGCTTACCGCCGAAAATATGATTCCCCAGACGCCGTACTGTGTTGTTTACGGAAGCAACCGGGCGGTTCGGGACGAAATGGAAAGGGAAATTACCAGAAAGCTCGGTTATCCGCCTGAGATGTCCTTTCAGGTCGGCGCGGCGGTGGCTTCAAACTGCGGTCCGGTCGTTATAGGTACTATTTTTAAGGAGAAGCATTAACGGTATTATTTTCCCGTATAATATGAATCCAGGATTTTATGCCGGATTTCCATTATCAGCCCTGCGCAGAGGATAAACCCGTCAATAAATCTTTCCGATTTTTCATATGAGTTTATTTCATTATTCAAGTCCGCGGTTCTTTTAAAAACTTCATAAAGCGCTTCAAGCTCATTTTCTTTGAAATAATCATAAAGTATGTTTTCACACTTATCAAGTTCATTATAAATCTTATCATAATACGGGGTGCTTTCGGTTTTTTTATCAGAAAGGTCTATATTGCCGTAATAAAGTTCCTTAAGTATGCTTTCCATGTCGTTTACCTCTTTTCATAATATTTGATATTTACTGATTAATGAAGTAGTAATACTAATTCCAAATTTAAACATCAATATCTTTTTGGCCTTTTAGGCGGAGTTCTGCGTTCTCCTCCTTGCTTTGCGACAGCAAAGCTGTGTCGTCGGTCTTGAACTCCGCCAAAAATCCTCAAAAATCTATTTAATTTATTTAATTGTAATTAGTATAAATAGTTGAAATGTAATTATATTATATCGTAATATAATAATAAAGTCAATAATAAAAACGTAATATAATAATATTTGTTTATTGTTATCAATTTTTAGGAGATTCTGTTGTGAATTATAACAATTTTAAAAATTTATGTAATATTAAATGTACCACGCCGAATGCAATTGCTAAAAAAATCGGTCTTAGTAACAGTGTTGCTGCTAAATGGAAAAAAGGCGTAAGTCCGACCGGAGCAGTATTATCGAAGCTTGCCGATGAGCTCGATTGCTCTGTTGACTACCTGCTGGGAAGAGAAGAAAATAACAGTGTTCTTTCATCTGAAGAACAAAAAATAATAAACGCATACCGTGAAAATAAGGAACTGCAGGATGCTGTAAAAAGGTTTTTGGGAGTAGATGATGAAAGTTCATAAAAAACGCTTGACATATTTATCAGCAGAGTGTATAATAATAAATAGCAAGGGTATACCGACAGGCGGTTGCTCCCTTAGTTTACGATATGAAAATAACCGTTAACTGTGGAAGTTTGGACGGTTATTTTCTTTTGCCTTTTTGGATGTTTATTTCACGAATTAGCCTTATTACGTTGACTAATGCGGTTATGAAGCTTAAAAATAAACCCATAATAAACAACACCCCCTTCTTAAGGGAGCAGACAAAACACCGCCTACCGCTATGGTATACCTTTGCTTTTACATAATACTACATTTAATTATTTTTGTCAATATATTTTTTATTACAAATTGAATTAAAAATTAATTAAGTAATTTACAGATTAAGAGACTATCGGTAGACATTTCCTTTGTTCAAGACATAAAATCTTTATATCCCAGTTAGATGCATACACGTTTTAATATTTGTGGGACATTTAAAACGCAATAACAGCAGAAGCGGAATACGTTCCAATCACATGCAATAACAGACTGAGGACAAAGAAATTATATCGGCTTTATTGCAGGGTTATTCATAAGTCCGTNNTTAAAATGGTAAAATAACTGTAATATAAAAAAGAAAGGCTGGTTATATAAATGACTGGTATAAGAAAATTAACGGCGGTAATACTTCCGGTATGCCTTACGGCGGGAATCCTGGCGGGATGCGCCGAAAAACCGGGAACCGCTGAGAATACTGAAGCTGAGACTGCCGAAATAATTGCCGAGTATGTCCCGAAGCACATTCTTACAAATCCTAANNATGCTACCACTGAAGCTATGATAGTATACGATTACATTAACAGCGTGTATAAAAACGGGATTATCGCGGGACAGCAGGAGTCGACATGGATTAACAACAATCCCGACGACGAAATGGAATATATAGAGCGCCGGACGGGAAAACTCCCTGCAATAAGAGGTCTTGACTATATTAACGAGGACTTTGACGGCGTTACCTCAAGGTCGATAGAATGGTGGGAAAAGGGCGGCTTGGTTTCCATATGCTGGCACTGGGGTACGCCGCCGGACGGCGTAGGTTACGAGTCCAGTCAGGAAACAGTTGATATTACCGAGCTTCTTACCGAAGGCACAGATTTATATAACGGTATGATTGCGCAGATGGACAGGGTCGCCGAGGAGCTTTTAAAGCTTCAGGAGGCAGGGGTTCCCGTATTGTGGAGACCCTTCCATGAATTTGACGGAGGCTGGTTCTGGTGGGGCAAAGGCACTCCCGAACAGTTCGCGGAGCTTTGGAGGCTGATGTATGACCGCTATACAAACGTATTCGGCTTGAATAACCTTATTTGGGTTCTGGGGTACAGCCACAGCGTAAGACCCGGAAACTGGTATCCCGGCGATGATTATGTGGATATATGCGGCGCAGATAATTATGCCGAAGGAACCCAGGTTAATATGTACAATAAGATTTATGATATATTCGGAGAAACCGGAAGACCAATCGCATACCACGAATGCGGGCCTATACCCGACCCTGACAAAATGCAGGAGGACGGAGCCGGCTGGGTATGGTTCCTGACATGGCATACGATGCATATAAAACAGCAGAACAGCCCCGAATATATTGAGAAGATATATAACCATGACTATGTCATTACCCTTGACGAGCTTCCGTCCTTTAAACAGGAGCTGGCTTCCTGAATAAAAAATACCGCCTCGGAAGAGACGGTATTTTTTATTTGCTGTTAATTAGCAGCAGGGATTGCACTGAGGCTGGCAAGGATCTACGCAGTTGTTTGCGCCGCATACGTTGTTATTATTGTTGCAGAACAATAAGAAGAGAAGAACAAGAACGATAATCCAGCAGCAGCTTCCGCTATTTCCAAAATTAAAACCACACATAATAAATTCTCCTTTTTTAATGTAAATGTAGATTTGAATAAGTAAACTATTACCCGGCAGCTTCCGCTGGTGTTTCAGCAGTTTTGCCGTGCTGTTTGCTTTTCATAGTTCATATTATGATGATTTCCGATATTGGTTACAAAAATTATAAAAAATTCTTAATCAGACAAAAATCATTGTTAAAAATGGTTTTATACTAATTACTGCTAAAATTACAAAATGTTTTCAGTTTTCATATGAAGCTGTCCCTTAAGCTTATAAAATCCCGAAAGTTAACGTCGTCCGACCCGGAACAATAAGAGAATCGGGAAAATTTCAAGTCTTCCCAAAAGCATATCAAAGCTGAGTATTATCTTGGAAAAAGAAGAAAACCCGGAAAAATTCCCTGCCGGACCTACAAACCCAAGCCCCGGACCTATATTATTAAAGCAGGTAATAACAGCGGTGACGCTTGTAGTTAAATCCATATTATCAACCGATATAAGAATCAAAGAAAACGCAAATATGAAAAAGTACAGAACCGTATAATTTACAACGCCCTTTACAACGCCTGCCTCAACGGGTTTTCCGTCCATTTTAAGCGTTACGACGGAACGGGGATTAAGGGTATGCGCTATTTCCTTCAGCGCAACCTTAAAGAGCAGTACAACCCTGTATACTTTAATACCGCCGCCGGTTGAACCCGCGCAGGCTCCCGAAAACATAAGCAGAAGCAGAATGCATTGCGAAAATTCAGGCCATTGGATATAATCAGCAGTCGCAAACCCGGTTGATGTTATTATCGAAATGACCTGAAACGAGGAAAATCTGAACGCCTTGGCAAGGCTGCCGTATAAATGATAAGTATTTATTATAATTGCGGTTATTGAAACAGCAATAATACCCAAGTAAGCCTTCATCTCTTCATTCCTGTAAAAATCCGTAAATTTCCGTATTATAAGGAAATAAAACAGATTGAAGTTTATGCCGCTTAACAGCATAAAGATTGCAATAACAGCTTCAAAATATACGCTGTCATATCCGGCAATGCTGTTGTTTAGCACAGAAAATCCGCCTGTTCCCGTTGTTGCGAACGAATTGGCAAGGCTGTCGAATAAAGGCATGCCGCCTATACATAAAAGAACCGTTTCAAGCAGGGTAAGGAAAATATATATGCTGTACAGAATCCGGGCTGAGGATTTCATTTTTGAAACGAGCTTGCCGACTTTCGGACCCGACGCCTCCGCCCTTAAAATATACATGCTTTTTGCATTTGACTGGGGTAAAACCGCCAGAACGAATACCAGAACGCCCATACCGCCCAGCCAGTGAGAAAAGCTCCTCCAGAAAAGATTGCTTCTGCTCATAGCTTCAACATCCGTAAGCAAAGTGGAGCCGGTTGTCGTGAATCCTGAAATTGTTTCAAATACGGCGTCTATATAGTTGGGAATATCCCCGGAAAGCATAAAAGGCAGGGCACCGAAAAGAGAAATAATTATCCAGGCGACGGCGACCGTGACAAAGCCGTCATGCGCGCTCATTTCTTTATTCAAAGGCTTTTTAACCGTCAGAATAAAACCGGCTGCGATAAGAATGGCGGCAGGGGTTATAAATGAAAAATAATCGCCTTCGCCGTATAATACGCAGACAAGCAGCGGGGCAAGCATAAACACTGCTTCAAGCTTCATGATTTGTCCCGTCAGATATGTTATCATTCTATAATTCATAAATTATGACCGTTCCTTCGGATGTTATATCCGCAACTTTTTGGGTATAACCGTTAATGCAGAAAAATATCATTTAAATCACGCATATATTTGTTTGTCGAAACCACTACCACGCTGTCATTAAGCATAAGCTTGTCGTCGCCGTTCGGTATGATATATTTCCTGTCACGGATGATTGATGCAATTAGGGAGTTTTTATTCAGTCGCAAATCCTTAATGGGAACATTGACATAATCCGCTTCCTGCCTTACAATAAATTCAATAGCCTCCGCTTCTCCGTCAAGCATACGGTAAAGCGTCAGGACGTTGCTTCCGTCGGAATTCTGCCTTGCCCTCACATATTGAAGTATCATATTGGCGGTAATGGCTTTCGGGGATACTACACAGTCAAGGCCGACGCTTTCGGCGATTTTTAAAACAGAAAAGCGGCTGGCTTTTGTTACTACCTTGTTTACCCCCCTTGATTTTGCGAATAAAGCGAGCACAATATTTTCCTCATCCATACCGGTCAGGGTCACAAAAGCGTCGGCGGAGTCAATACCCTCTTCTATAAGAAGCTCGTGGTCGCTTCCGTCCGCATTGATAATATCAGCTCTGGGGAGCCTTTCGCTAAGCGAAACGCACCGCTGCATATCGGTTTCGAGAACCTTCGCCTGCATACCCATATCCTCGGTAATGTGATGCGCAAGATAATAGCTTATAGCTCCACCCCCCACAATAAGAACGGATTTAACCCTTTCCTTGTCAGGGTCGGTAATTTTAAAGAACTTGGAAATCTGGTCATGAGCAGCGGCAAAATGGATTTTATCACCCGAACGAAGTATAAAATCGCCGCTCGGTATGAATACGCTGCCTTCGCGCTGTACAGCGCAGACAAGGACCCTCACTTTAATCTTTGCGGTCATTTCCTTCAGGGACATGTCGGCAAGGACGCATCCGGGATTAATCTTAAACTCGACCATATCAATCCGACCTCTGCCGAAGGTTTCAATATTTATGGCGGAGGGATAATGCAGTATGCGGCCTATTTCCCTTGCCGCCTGATATTCGGGGTTGACCATCATGCTGAGTCCCAGTTCTTCGCGCATAAAAACCATCTGTTCGGCATAAACGGGGTTTCTGACGCGTGCGATACAGTGCTTTGCATTCATTTTACGCGCAATCAGGCAGCTCAGGATATTTACCTCGTCCGATTCGGTCATTGCGATAAAAATATTGCATTTTGAGACATTCGCTTCTTTTAATACATCGCATCTTGACGAGTTCCCTGTAACGGTCATAACATCGAAATCACCGGAAATATCGTCAATTACCTGTAAATTTGTGTCAATAACGACAATATTATGTTTTTCAAGTGAAAGTATCTTAATAAGCTCGATACCCATTTTACCGCAACCGGCAATAATTATATTCATTGTTATATTTATGCTCACTAGTATCTTATAACATCTAATTAAATATTATAATTAAAATCATACCGCCGCAGGCGGTATACAACCATTGTTAATTGTTAGCAGCACTAGAGGGAGCATTCCTTTCATCATTAATTAATAAACAAAAAATGTCAGAAGAATATTACTTCTGACAATCTCCGCTACGGCATAAAATCTTATGCCAACTATTTTTAATTACATGAACATTATATCATATATTATAAAAATTGCAACGGTTATTATGCACGAATTCAAATTAACATTCAGACTTTTTATTAAACACTAGCGACAAATGATATTATAATATATCAGCGAGTATCAGCGAATACATTCCCTGCGGATCAGGATTCAGATGCGAGGAATGAGCCGCCGGCGCAATTTCCGGATTCTCATTCCTCATATGTCCCGCTGACCGCTGTTTACAGGCTGCAGTCAGTCGGAAATCATCCCGGCATAATAATTGCTCAGTTCCTTAGCGATTTTATTAATAAACGAAACGGCTTCGTTTTTCAAACCGGTATTCGAATAAATCCCGCATTCGGAATAATTAACGGACTGCCTGGCATATTCGACTGCCTTGACCGGGTTTTCATTTCCGGCGGTCTGCAATGCGTACCCGTAGTAAGCTAGAGCCAGAAGAGCTTCATACTCGTCCCGCAGCAAACCCGCCTCGTTTATGCTGCCCAGGGATGATATGCAGGATTCATAATCATGTTCAATATAAAAAGCCTTGGCTGAAAGCAGACGGCTTAAAATCGGGGAAGTAAAGGCAAGCTCGTCATTATCTTCATTACCCGGCATTAATGCCGCAATAGGAATATCCAGCACGCGGGAAAGATATTCAAGCGTCTTTACGGAAGGCGTAGCTATCCCGCTTTCAATCTGACTGAGCATATTCCTTGTTATAAAATCGCCCACAACCTCGCTTTGAGTCATTTTTTTGGAAAGCCTGGCTTCTTTTATCCTTTTACCGCGCTGTACGGGTGTCATAATATCCCTCCTGTGTAAATTAAGGCGATGATTTATCGTAAATATCATTTACTTATTTTATCATGTTATTTACTATTTGTCAAGAGACAGAGCCGATTTATTTAAAAAAATTATTCGGTACAATTTATTAAAAAACTCTTGACAAATTAATAGGAACGTTATATAATGTTAGTAAATGTAATTTACATATATCAAACCGTTAATCGGGAGGGGTGTTATCTTATGAATGCTTGGTGGGACGGACTTGATTTGGTAATGAAAATACTGTATTGTATTTCGATACCGTCTACGCTGGTTCTTATACTTCAGACAATTTTTTCAGTCGCCGGTTTCGGTGACGGACCTGATATAAATGTCAGTGACACATCGGGATTTGATTTTGAAACGGATACGGGCGCTGACATCGGTTTTGATATTGACCTTGACGCTGCAGCTTCCGCTGATGCCGGAACGATTGCCGAAACCGGCTTAAATAATGTGGTGCCGAACCTCAACGCGCTGAAGCTTTTTACGGTTCAGGGAATACTGGCGTTTTTCTCCGTCTTTTCCTGGATGTCCATTGTACTTATTTCACTGGGAGTACCTTCCGCCGGAGCCGTTATTATCGGTATTATAGCCGGATTCGCCGCGATGTACGGGGTCGCTCTGCTCATTAAAACGCTGAAGGGTCTGGCTGAGAACGGCAATGTAAATTTCAGGAACGCCATCGGCGAAAGCGCGGTCGTGTATATTCCCGTACCTGCCGGAGGACAGGGGGAGGGGAAGGTAACAATTACCTTCCAGGGCAAGTTTATGGAATGCGACGCCATAACGCTTGAAAACAGAACCTTAAAGACGGGTCAGAGCGTGCGTGTCACCGATTTAAGGGGAGATGTTCTTGTTGTCGAGCAGGAGGACTGACCGATTGCTTAACATAAAAGCAAAAAAATTTAGGAGGGTCTATAAATGGAGGGTATTCAGCTTATAATCTTAATCTGCGTTATAGTGGTGGTTGTGTTTTCGGCGTTCATGGCGATTCTGTCGAGATACCGCAAATGTCCGTCCGATAAAGTGCTTGTAATTTACGGTAAGGTGGGCACGGACGCAAACGGAGTTACCAAAAGCGCCCGGTGTATTCACGGCGGAGCCGCGTTTATCGTTCCGGTTATCCAGTCATACCAGTACCTTGATTTAACGCCGATGTCCATTAACGTCGACTTGAAGAGCGCGCTGTCAAAACAGAACATCCGAGTCGATGTTCCGTCCAGGTTCACCGTGGGTATTTCCACCGAACCGGGAATAATGCAGAATGCCGCCGAGCGCCTGCTCGGACTGAAGCTAATGGAAATCCAGGAGCTTGCCAAGGACATCATTTTCGGTCAGCTCCGCCTTGTTATCGCTACAATGGATATTGAGGAAATCAACACCGACCGCGATAAATTCCTTGTGGCAGTATCTAACAATGTTGAAATCGAACTCAAAAAAATCGGTCTGCGTCTTATTAACGTTAACGTAACCGATATTAACGATGAATCAGGCTATATAGACGCTCTCGGTAAGGAAGCCGCCGCAAAGGCTATTAACGACGCTAAAAAATCAGTTGCCGAAAAGGACAGGGACGGTGCTATCGGTCAGGCGAACGCTTACAGGGACCAGCGTATACAAGTAGCCGCCGCGAACGCAACCGCAATCGAGGGTGAAAACGCCGCTAAAATAGAAATTGCACAGTCGGAGGCGATTCGCAAGCAAAAGGAAGCCGAAGCCGAAGCGCGTTCCCAGAACGACGCCAAAAAGCTTATAGCCGAAACCCAGCGCGACGGTGAAATCGGTCAGGCAAACGCGCATAAGGACCAGCGTATACAGGTTGCCGCCGCAAACGCGTCCGCAATCGAGGGTGAAAACAACGCTAAAATCTCCGTTGCGCAGTCCGAGGCAGTCAGGCGCGAAAAGGAAGCCGAAGCATTAAAGCAGGCTATAGCCGCCGAAGCTATCCAGACGGCAAAGGCAAAGCAGGATGCTTACCAGGCTCAGCAGGAAGCCGAGCTTGCAAGAGCGGAGCTTGAAATGGCGTCCCAGAAAGCAGACATTATCGTTAAAACGCAGATTAAAAAGGAACAGGCTGTTATCGAAGCCGAAACCGAAGCCGAGGTAATCCGCCGCAAAGCCGAAGCCGAAGCCGACGTTATCCGTAAAAAAGCTCAGGGTGAAGCCGACGCTTCCTTTGCAATGATGATGGCTGAGGCAAAGGGCGCAAAGGAAATCCTTGAAAAACAGGCTGAGGGTATGAAAGCCCTTGTGGAAGCTTCCGGCGGGGACGCCGATTCGGCAGTCAAGCTCATTGTTGCCGATAAGCTTGAATCCCTTATGCAAATACAGGTTGACGCTATTAAAAACATAAAAATCGATAAGGTTACTGTGTGGGACGGCGGCGCTAACGGCGAAGACGGCAAAACCGCGACTGCCGGTTTCCTGTCCGGCATTATGAAATCGGTACCCCCCCTTAACGAGCTTTTCAGGCAGTCGGGCATGGAGCTTCCGTCACTTCTCGGAACTAATGCGGATTCCGATATAAAGACAGATGACGAAACGGTTTCCAACATAAAAATTTAATGCCGGAAGACGGGGCGATGCCTGCATCGTTCCGTTTTAAACAGATAATTATTATTTTTTGAGGATATTTATTATGAAAAACATATTCTGGGTCAGTCTTTGTTATAAAGGAGCGCATGGCGGAGGCTTATACCTGAAAGAAGACAGGCTGATTTTCAGGACAAATAAACTCCAGCTTCCGGAAAGTATGAAACATATAAGCATAAGGTATGAGGATTTAGACAAAGTATCTTTCAGCTCTGCGCTTGCCATTTTTCCTGCCGTTACTATTAACTTGAAGGATGGCTCTTCATATAAATTCATAACATTAAGCAGAGATAAGATTTCGCGTTTTATCGGCAGTAAAATCAAAGCAGGGGTTCAGTAATCTTGATTTACAATCCGGTATTATAAAGGAGTGTGAGCAGAGTGAAAAAAATATCAGTAATCTTATCGCTTTTAATGATTGTTTTAATAGCGGCGGGGTGTACCGATACAGATGAAAATACCGGCGGCATTGAAAAAACTTCTGCATATTCAAGCGAAGATGTGATTATCGGGAAGGGAACGGAATGGGAACTCAATGGAGTTCTGACTGTTCCGCAGAATTCAGGTGAAGATAATCCGTGCCCTGCGGTGGTATTGGTTCACGGTTCAGGACCGCAGGATATGAATGAAGCTATATATGAAAACAAACCGTTCCTGGATATTGCCGATTATTTATCCTCACACGGAACAGCGGTTATCCGATATGATAAACGCACTTTGACACACGGTCAGAAAATGATGCAGGAACTTGGCGGAAGCCTTACTGTTTATGAAGAAACGGTGGAAGACGCTCTGCTTGCCGCAGATATTCTTAAATCCGACCCACGTATTAATAAGGATAAGGTTTTTATTCTCGGACACAGTATGGGCGGTATGCTTGCCCCGCGAATCCATGCCGAGGACGGGGATTTTGCCGGAATTATATCGCTTGCGGGTTCGCCCCGTTCTATTCATGAAATTTCTTATGATCAGCAGTTGGCGTTTGTGAAAACAATGCCGGAAGGAAAAGAAAAAGACGACGCTTCAGCGTTGCTTGACAAAGGAATTTATGACGCGTCAGTAGCGGAATTGCTGAGTTTGCCTGATGATGAAGCGAAAACTGCATTCATGCCGGGCGGAATATCGGCGTATTATTATAAGGAATGGGATCAAATACCTGTTTCTGACTATGTAAATAATATTGATATACCCTTTTTAATAATGCAGGGTTCAGCTGATTTACAGGTCTTTGCCGATAAGGACTTTACCGCCTGGCAGGAACTGCTTGAAGGCCGTTCAAATGTCACCTTTAAGGTTTATGATAACTTAAACCACTATTTTATGAGGACAGCAGGAAAAAGCATAAACGAATTAAATGACGAATACGCAATACCGGGTCATGTGGACGAGAGTGTTTTAACTGATATTTCAGATTGGATTAAAGATAACTGACAATTTGCCGTTTAGAGAGAATCATGGCAGAATACATTATTTTAGGCGTTTTGCTGATATTTCTGATTTATATTTTCAGTATGTTCAGCCCTGCCTTTACTCAGAGAATCAACGAAAACCTGTATGTGGTTTTCTGCGGTTTCGTTAATTTTTACGTATATAAAAAGGATAACACAATTTTGCTTTTTGACGCTGTATACACCGTGCATCATATTNNAACACAATTTTGCTTTTTGACGCCGGGATGAATCCGGCAGCAGCGAAAAGGGGACTTAAAAAGCTGGGGTTATCCCCCGAAGATGTGTCCTGTATTTTCCTTACCCATACCGATTATGACCATTTGGGAGGTATGACGGCTTTTCCGAAGGCTAAGGTTTATATTTCAAAGGATGAGGAGCAGATGGTAAACGGTAAAACCGCAAGGCGGGGTTTTATGCATAACAGGAGAATGAAGGATTATATCACACTGCAAGACGGCGAAACCGTTACTATAGGAAGCATAACAGTAAAAACAGCCGTAAAGCCCGGGCATACAGCCGGTTCGTGCGTATATCTTATTGACAGCCGGTATTTAGCGACGGGCGATTTGCTCCGCTTAACGCGTAACGGAGATATAAAGCCTTTTATCTGGCTTATGAATAAAAACCACGTACAGGACAAAAAAAGCGTTTCGGAGTCAAAAGAGCTTATCGATAATGCTGAATATATCTTGACGGGGCATAGCGGGTTTCACAAAAATTAGTATTATAATAAAACGGGTATAAAAATTCCGTATCAGGAGCGTTTTCCGGCTTTTCTGATACGGAATATTTTTATTGGCTTTTTTGACGTCTTATCGGGTTGAAATCTGATAAGTCAATAGTGCCGTGTCTGTTTTCAAATCTTGTAATATGCGCTATAATTAATCGTTCAATTTCCTTGTTTGCGGAA
>DBCY01000094.1 GCA_002293295.1 Ruminococcus sp. UBA946
ATCAGTAAAATAATATAAAATATAATTGCATTTTATTATAAGAAATGATATAATATTACTGCAAAAGTATATAAAAATTAATAACAGCCGGAGTTAGATATAATGGAACAAAAAGAATTAATCAAGCTGAAGGGGGTTGTGGAATCAGTTTTATTCTGCAATCCCGATAACGGCTATACTGTGCTTGATTTAAACACAGGCGGGGATTATGTAACCGCGGTGGGTTTGCTCGGCAGCGTAAATGAAGGGGAGGAGCTGGTTCTCAGCGGTTCTTATGTTACCCATGCCAGATTCGGCGTTCAGTTCAGCGCTACGGTCTGCGAAAGAATTCTTCCGTCCGACGCCGGAGCGATAATGAAATATTTATCTTCGGGAGTTATAAAGGGTATAGGTAAAACGCTCGCTAAAAGAATAGTCGATGAATTTTCAGAAAGCGCGCTTGACGTAATTGAAAGGGAACCCGGACTGCTTGTAAAGGTTAAGGGCATAACACCGAAGAAAGCCGAAGAAATCGGTATAGAATTCAAGAGAATTTCCGGAATCCGCTCTTTAATGATTTTTCTGTCTCAGTTTGAAATAATGCCTTCCGCGGCTGTCGGCGCCTGGAAACGCTGGGGTCAGTATGCAATAGATATAATCAGGGAAAATCCGTATATTCTGTGCGAAAACGGAATAGAACTTGAATTCGGCAAGGCTGAGGTTATTGCGAAGAAGCTGGAAATACCCGACGACAGCGAAAGCAGGATTAAAGCGGGAATAATTTATGTATTAACGGAAAACATTAATAACGGTCATACCTGTCTGCCTTATGACAGGTTAAAGAATACCGTTATAAGCCTGCTCGGTATAAATAACGGGAAATATGAACATACTTTAGAAACGCTTATCGGGGACGGCAGTCTTTATAAATATAATAAGAATAACCGTGATTTCGTTTTCCTGGAGGAGTATTTTGCCGCGGAAAGTTATATAACCGGAAGGCTTTCCGTAATGAACGGCTGTTTTAAGGATACGGAATTTAATTATGATAATTTAATAGAGGTTGAAGAGAAAACCAAGGATATAACTTATGCTCGTCAGCAGCGGAAGGCTGTTTCCCTCGCTCTTTCCCAGGGCTTTATTATTCTGACGGGGGGACCGGGTACCGGTAAAACAACCGCTTTAAAAGCTATTATTTCATTGTATGAACAGCGCGGGATGAAGGTAATGATTGCCGCTCCCACCGGGAAAGCGGCAAAAAGGGTATCCGACCTGACGGGATATGACGCCAGAACAATTCACAGACTGCTGGAAGTTGTTTTCGATAATAACGGTAAACCGCAGTTCAGGCATAACGAACTGGAACCTGTAGCCTGCGACGTAATGATTGTTGATGAAATGTCTATGGTTGACACTTTACTGTTTGAATCGCTGCTAAGAGCGCTCAGGTTATCCTGCAGGCTGATAATGGTGGGGGACAGCGACCAGCTTCCGTCTGTCGGCGCAGGTAATATACTCAAGGATATGATTGACTCGGGTAGGCTGACCGTCGTTCATCTTACCGAAATATTCAGGCAGGCGCAGAAAAGCTGTATCATAACAAATGCCCATAAAATATTGAACGGCAATTATCCCGATATGAAAAGGACTGACAGCGATTTCTTCTTTATTCAAAGACTTGATTATAATAATGCGCGTCAGACGGTTGTTGATTTGTTTTTGAACCGGATTCCCAAATCTTACGGTTTTTCCTCGGCTGACGATATTCAAATCCTGTGTCCGTCGAGAAAGGGAAGCCTGGGTGTTATAGAAATGAACAAGGCTTTGCAGGAAGCCGTCAATCCGAAAGCGGAGAACGGCAGGAGCGTTAAGTCTTTATACTATACATTCAAGGAAAATGACAAGGTTATGCAAATCAAGAACAACTATGATATTCTATGGTCTAAATCGGGCGAAGGCGGAACCGGTATTTATAACGGAGACATCGGTACCATACTCACAATTTCACGTGCGGAAAATCAAATAATCATTGATTTTGAGGGACGCATATGCGAATACTCGTTTGAAATGCTCGACCAGCTTGAGCTTGCGTATGCCGTAACGGTACATAAAAGCCAGGGCAGCGAATTTAATGCCGTTATTATCCCGTTGCTTCCGGGATATGAGAAGCTGTACTACAGAAATCTTCTTTATACTGCGGTTACACGGGCAAAGAAAATGCTTGTTATCGTAGGTTCTCAGAAAGCCGTGTTTTCAATGGTTGATAATAACAGACGCACATTAAGGTATACTTGTTTAAGGGATATGCTTGAAAAGGAATTGGGAACATGATAGAATACGGTAAAATAAGGGACTTCATGACTGATTTGGTTTTTCCTAACCGATGCCCGTTCTGTGACAGCTTTATTAAATGGGATTTGCTTTGCTGCGGTGATTGTTTTAATAAAATCGAGTGGTCGGAAGATGGACATACTGCAGTTTATAAAAATGAAAATATATTTTATGACGAATACATTTCTGTTTTTTACTATTCAGGAGCTGTCAAATCTGCCGTAATAAAGCTTAAAACAGTCAATGAATCGAATTTTCCCAGGATTGTTGCCGAAAAAATTGCGTCAAAAGTTTCACAAGGGAATTATAAAATCGATTTTATAGTTCCTGTACCGATGGGAAAAAGAAAACTCAGGAAAACCGGGCATAACCATTCCGAATCGCTAAGCGCCGCAATTTCAGCCGCTTTGAAGGTACCTGTAAAAAAGAACTGCCTGTTCAAGCATGATTCGGATATATCGCAGCATACAATGAATGCTCAGGAACGGACCGTTAATGTAAGAGGCTTGTTTTATAAAAATGACAATGAATCGCTTAACGGTAAAACCGTAATGGTCTGCGACGATGTAATGACTACCGGTTCGACCGTCAGCGAATGCGCCCGTCTGCTGCGTGAACTCGGGGCATCCCGAATTATTGCCGCCGTTGCTGCGGAAACGCTGGAATACAAGAATCTTTAAAATATAAAGATGAATGTCTTAAATATATATAAAAAATATCAGGCAGTCAATAGGTTTAGGGGGCGGTTAAATTGTCCCTCACGCAGAATCTCAGGATAGGAAGGTCATAATTATGGATATAGGCATTGATTTGGGTACGGCTAATGTCGTTATCACAATGGGAAGCAAGGGAATTGTTCTGAACGAACCGTCTATAGTAGCATTTAATAAAAAACTAAATAAAGTTATAGCTGTCGGTAATGAGGCTTACCGGATGGCAGGACGCGTTCCCGACTATATTTCCATTGTCAGGCCGTTAAACGACGGCGTTATTTCAGATTATAAAATGACCGAGAATATGATAACGGCTTTTATAGAAAAGGTTACGGGCGAACAGCTTTTTATGCCTAATATAGTTATGTGCATACCGTCGTCGATAACCGACGTTGAAAGCCGTGCCGTGATAGAAGCCGCTAAGATTGCCGGAGCGCGGAGGGTATACCTTATTGAGGAGCCTGTTGCGGCTCTGCTAGGCGCGGGCGTTGATATATCGCTGCCGAACGGTAATATGGTGGTTGACATCGGCGGGGGGACTACTGATATTGCCGTTATTTCCATGAACGGAATCGTTGCAAAAACTTCTGTCAAGCTTGCAGGCAATAAGCTAGACAAGGCTATAGTGAGGTATGTAAGCAGCAGGTACAGAATACTTATAGGCGAAAAAACCGCCGAAATGGTAAAAATGGCTGTCGGCAATGTTTTTAACCCGGACGGCGCAAAAAAATATATTGTTAAGGGAAGGCATCTTGTAAGAGGTCTGCCGGAACAGCTTGAACTGTCAGATTATGATATTTGCGAGGCAATCATAGATATTATAAACGATATTGCCGTCGCCGTAAAAAGCGTTTTTGAAAAAACACCGCCCGAATTAGTAGGCGATATTTATATAAACGGCATTTATCTGACCGGAGGAGGCGCCATGCTGCTTGGAATCGACAAGTTTATGGAGGAAAAAATCGGAGTAAAATGCAACATACCCGACGACGCGGTTTCCTGTGTCGCAAAAGGCACCCGTCTTGCGTTCAACAATGTCGGCAAGCTTCTTGACGGTTTCGAACATATATCACTTTTTAAAAACAATTAGAGTAAAATACCCGCTTTGAGTGTTTATGGGCTGAATTTTTATCAGTTATTGTTAAATTTTCGAATCGAATTTTTGATTCGCTTTTAATACAAACAAGTATTACTGCGAAAATTTACCTAGACTGACAAAAATTCCGCCCATAATCTGATGAACCGGTTTTCAGGGCTATTTATGCCGTTTTTACAACGGCGGAACGGAGTTTTATATGAGGATTTCCACCAAAGGACGGTATACGCTCAGGTTAATGCTCGACCTCGCCTTGCACAGGAACGACGGGTATATTTCACTGAAGGATATATCCGAAAGGCAGGATATATCCAAAAAATATCTTGAGCAGATTGTCCCCGCTCTGACAAAATCAGGTATGCTTAAAGCCAACCGCGGTTATCAGGGGGGTTATATGCTCACCAAATCACCCGAAAATTACACTGCCGGAGATATAATCAGGCTTGCGGAGGGGAGTCTAGCACCCGTTCCATGCCTTGATTTTGAGGTGAACAGCTGTCCGAGGGCTGATATATGTATGACCTTTGATATGTGGAAGGGGCTGTATGAGGTCATAAACAATTACCTCGACGGAATTACTCTGCAGGACCTTATTGACAGGAACAACGGTGCGGGGGATTATGTAATATAGCAGTCTGATGTTATTAAATAATACGTACTGAACAATTACA
>DBCY01000081.1 GCA_002293295.1 Ruminococcus sp. UBA946
ACGTAATATTACGTGTTATAATATATACAGGAGGTGAGGGATTTGACTGAAAATGAGTTAAAGCGGCTGCTTGGTAAAGAAGGCTGGACGATTACGCACGGCAAAGCTCATGACCAAGCAACAAACCCGAAGAAGCCCGGCGTTAAAATCTCAATCCCCCGCCACAAGGGCGATATTCCAAAAGGTACGGTACATTCAATCCTGAAAGACGCGGGGCTTAAATAGCCCCGGGCTTTCATGCTTAAATATATAATAAACGGAGGTATGAAAATGAAATATGTTTATCCGGCTGTATTCACTGAAGAGGACGGGCAAATTCTTGTAAGCGTTCCCGATTTGCCCGGAGTACACACATTCGGCAATGACTTAGCGGACGCGCTGTATATGGCGCAGGACGCTGTAGCGATGTGGCTGTGGGACGCCGAAAACAAGAAAGAATCAATTCCAAAAGCGTCAGCCCTAACAGAAATAGCACAAAAATGTACGCAAAAAGGGCAGTTTGTCAATCTTATCGCCGCCGATACAATCGAATACGGACGTCAATATGATGTAAGAGCCGTAAAGAAAACTCTGTCAATTCCCGCATGGCTGAATTATAAAGCCGAAGAAGCAAACGCCCCCTTTTCGCAAATACTTCAGCAGGGTTTAAAAAGTTATTTGAATATTCCTCAATAATCCAACAAAGGTATCCAATTATAATACAAATAATAAAGTATGCCGGAATCAATATGATTCCGGCATACAGCATGAATAATCAAATTTTTTAAAACAGGATTGCTTTTTAGCTGGCAAACATCTGAACCCAGTAGTTCTGGTATCCGTTCGCTGTTTTAACATAACCTATGCCGAGCTTTGTGAAGTCTTCGGAAAGAATGTTTGCCTTGTGGCCCGGGGAGTTCATCCAGCCGTCCATAACAACTTCGGCAGTCCTCTGTCCGGCGGCGATATTTTCACCGAGAGCCCTGTAATCGTCGTAGCCGGTTTCCTCAACGGCGGTGAAACAGCTGGTGCCGTCAGGTCTTGTGTGTGAGAAAGCCTGTGTAATTTCTTCGGCACGAATATCTGCAGCTTCGCAAAGCTTGATTTCAAGAGTAAGAGGCGCAAGACCTGCTTTTGCGCGTTCGGCATTTACAAGCGTAAGTATTTCTTCGGCTTGCCTGGAAAATTCAGCGTCTGCAGTATTATCCGTATTATCAGTAGGCGGAGTATTATTATTTGTGTTGGTATTATCGGCAGGTGGTGTAACAGGGGTTTCACAACCGTCGTCCGCACAATCCGAAGCCGTGCAGCCGGAATCAGTCGTGCAGTCAGTTCCGGCACAGTCGTTTACTGTGCAGTCAGCCGGCGTGCAATCGGAGGCAGGATAGTTTACGGGAGGACAATTATTGGTATCAGTATTGCAGTTATTGCCTGAAGATGTATTATTCCCGCCTAATATATTGGAAATTGCATTAAGTATGTTATTGTTCCGACCGGATTGCGCTGTGTTTGTATTGCAGTTATTATTATTTGTATTGCAGTCCTGTGTATTCGTATAGCAGTTTCCGGAATTTGTGTTGCCGCATTGATTATTGCCGCCGCCTAAAATATTACTGAGGATTCCCGAAACAGAATTTCCGGATGCACCGGTATTGCATGTGCCGTTATTAGCGTTTCCGGACTGGGTGTTGTTTCTGCCTCCGATAATATTATTGAGGATTCCCGAAATGGAATTTCCCGAAGAACCGGTATAACAGCTCTGTGTGCTGGTATTGCAGCTGCCGTTAGACGCAGATGTATTGTTTCCGAATAATCCGGATAAGCCTGACGAGCCTGAGCCTGAAAAAAGTTTTGAAAAATCAAGTCCGCAGGCTGCGCTGGCCGGTAAAGCTGTCATTGATACAGTCATAACGGCTGCAACCGCAGCACTCAGTATTCTTCTGGTTGATTTTTTTAGCATTTTCATGGGCATCCTTTCCGGATGTTTCATCGCCCTCGTATACGGCATCCCGGAGCTTTCCGGCTGACCGCTGTCCGGTAAGCGTTTAACATCCTAAAGTCTGAAAATAAATTTTCAGACTTTTACCTTTATGATGTGATGTTTTTACTTTTTTACCGTATCATGCATAATAATTTTACTGTTAAAAACTCACATCTTATTTTAAACAGTTAAAATACCATGAATTAATTGATGATACTGGTAATATTGTCGACAATAACAATATTTTAGCATTAATATCGAAATTTGTCAAGTAAATACGGGCTTTTTAACCTATGTAATTAATGTTTTTTATTAAACATAATTAATAGAAAAAATTATATCTAAAATTATGAAATATTACAGGTTGTTTACAGTTTTATTCCGAATGGGTAACGAAATATCCAAGAACGCCGTGAATACAGTGAAAATCAGCGTTTTCCAGTGTATGTAAAGGTTATTATTGTTATGCCGGCTTTATTGACAATTCTGATTTTTTAGTGTATAATCTATTGTGACATTGTTTTATACAAACTTATTTAACATTTTATCATATATTTTTCTCGTACTTTGAAAGGAAGTCGGCTATGGAATCTGACGGGTTTGTCGGGTGCTTGGTGATTATCGCGGCAATCCTTATTAAAGGATTTTTTACAGCATGTGAAACTGCGTTTGCAGATGTAAATGATTCGAAAACAAGAAGCTATGAAAATGAAACCGGAAATAAAAAAACTTTATATAAGCTGCTTGTTAAGCCTTCCAGGCTCATTACGGTTTTTACCGTTAACAGAATTTTTACGGCTGTAATTATTTCCTATCTGTCGCTGTATTGCTTTTTATTCCCTCTGACCAATAAACTGGCTGACCTTTTTGGCTCTGACTGGGACTGGAGTCATTTTCCGGTTTCATATTCTGAGGTTTTTATAATTCTGTTAGCTGTTATTATAATAATGCTCGTCGCCGTTCTGGTTATGACTGTTTTCAGCGACGGAATGCCCAAACGGCTTATAAATAATAAAAACTGCGAAAGCTTTGCCGTTGCCTGCGCTCCGGCAGTAAAGCTCCTTGTCATTATCCTTACTCCTTTTACGGCCTTGTCTTCATTAATCGTTAATCTTCTTTCAAAACTTTTCGGGCTTTCGCATTCGGGCGGCAGGGATGTCGTTACCGAGGAGGAAATCCTGATGATGGTTGACGCGGGGAATGAAACGGGCGTGATTGAGGAATCCGCAAGGGAAATGATTAATAATGTATTCGAATTCGACGACCTTCCCGTCTGCGACGTCATGACACACCGCACCGATATCACGGCGGTTGAATGCGGGGCGTCCGTCTCCGAAATTGTAAACGCTTCCATCAGCACCGGATTTTCGCGGATTCCGGTTTATGAGGAAAATATCGACCATATTATCGGAATTATCTGCGTCAAGGATCTGCTGTGCTTTATAGGAGCTGAAATGTCCGCCGAGGCATCGGCAAAAAGCTTTATCCGGGATTTGATTTATCTTCCCGAAACCGTTTCCTGCAGAGAGGCATTCAAGCGCCTGACCGCCAAGAAGCTTCAGCTTGCGGTTATCATAGACGAATACGGCGGTACCGAAGGGATTGTCACCATGGAGGATATTGTGGAGGCGATTGTCGGGAACATCCAGGATGAATATGACGACGAGGAAGAGGAGCTTATCAGATTATCAGACGATACCTATATAATAGACGGCACTGCCGAGCCGGGATATATTTTAAAGCAGCTTGGTATAATTCTTCCCGAGGATAACGATTTTGAAACCATGAGCGGCTTTATCGTAGAACAGCTGGGAAGAATCCCGTCACCCGACGAAAATCCGTCCGTTAGCTGCGGTAACGTACTGTTTACCGTCCTTATTACGGAGGATATGTGCATAACTAAAATAAAAGCAAAAATTTCTGCCGAAAATGAAATCAATATAAAAAAGGAGACTTTTGAAAATGAAGAAGAAAATTAGTACGGCGATGGCATTGCTTCTGACTTTATCAGTTTTTTCGGGATGTCAGGTTAATGACGGGAGTCCTGATATTACCGTATCTTTAACCGAAGATACCTTTATTGAATATGTAACGGAAGAAGACGGTTCTGTCACCGAAACAGAATTAATTACAGATTCATATGAGGATGAGGGAACCGAAACTCTTCTTACGGACTACACAGCGGCAGAAACTGAAGCTCCCGTAACAGAGGGGTCCTTAATCGGCGCGGTAACCGTTACTGCCGAATACTTTGAAAAAGCATCGGGAAACTGGAGCGAAACCGAAATAAGCGATGTTTTTTATACGACTCAGGCTTGTTATTCAAGGGAAAAGCCAGTTGTTGGCGCCGACACCGTAAAGAAATATGCAAAAGGCACTAAGATTATTGTTACCGCAGCTACCAATACAGGTTATTTCAAGCTTGCAGACGGTTCTTTCATCCATGCCGATTACCTTACCGAGGATAAACCGGCGGTTACCTCAAGGACAACATCCGTAACTGCGGCTAACACAACGTCTAAGTCTACATCCGTTTCAAAGTCAGGCGCAAAAACTTCATATTCATCAGTATACAATACCGATTATACATCCAGATATGCCTATAAAACCTTAAGCTCGGCAAAAAAGAGATTTTACGGCGACCTTGTAAAAGCGGTATACAACCTTGACAAAACGTGTCCTGTTCCGGACGGTCTGATGACTGAGGATGTTATTCAGATTTACGGTCTTGTTTATAATCAGGAAACCCAGCTTTTCTGGATGTCCTCCACTATACCGAGCGGGTATAATCAGATTAACCTTTCTTATCAGATAAACGACAAGGCAAGAATTCAGAAAATGCAGAATGAAATAGACGAAAAAACCAAAACTCTTATGGAAAAGGTTAATTCATATTCCAGCACCGTCAGTAAAATCAAGGTGATTTATGACTATATAGTCCTTAATAATGATTTTCAGGAGCTTGACTCGGGGCTGAGCAGCTCGGTTTATAACGGTATAATCGGAGTTGACGGTCTTCAGTGCGCCGGTTACGCAAAAACATTCATGTATTTATGCGACCTTGCCGGAATCGAATGCATGACCATCACTGGCACCAACACCCAGGGAACGACCCACGCCTGGAACAAGGTTTATGTGGACAACGGCTATTATAATATTGATACCACATGGGCTGACCCTCTTAACAAGCATGACGAAAGATATATAAGATATCTGTTTTTCCTGGTTCCCGACGCCTGGATTAAGGATTCACACCTGACTCCCAGTATGATGATAAGGAGAAACGGTTCTCAAATCAAATACTTTACCCCCCCTGTCGCAAACAAAACATCCTATAATTACTTTAAGATTTACAAAAAGGAATTTTCAACGCTCGCTTCAGCTGAAAAAGCTTTATACGCCGAATTTGACACCGCATTCAAGACAAAGAAAAATACGGTTCATATCCGGGTTACAGATAAAGATATTTATGATAAGCTTCTTTCCACGGACTATGCCAAGGTATTTCAAAGGTATGCAAGAGAAAAGGGCAAGGCTTCAAGTCTTGCAAGGCAGGTTAATAACACCCAGGGGGCTTTGGTTGTTCAGTACGATATATTCTATTGATTAAGACATATAAAAAAGGCGTGGGAATATTCTGACATCCCCGCCTTTAAAAAGATATGTGTAAAATAATTATGTTATGAAAGGGAAAAGATTGATTTTTCAGTCTTTTCAACCGGAAGCTTTATGCGTATGGACAAAATATCCGGTTAGGAATGCTATATGTTAATTAAAAAGAAATTCAGCTTAATCCTTGTTTTCTGCATAGCTTTATCCGTATTGTTCGCTTCCTGTGATAACAGTGACGCCGAAGCGGAAGAGATATCCGCAAATGTTATCACGCAAAGCGATACCGGCGCTCCCAGCGGTTCCGATACGGAATCTGAAAGCGGCACGCCCGCAGAAACCCAGATTGTCGCGGTTACCGATTCGCAGGGCGAAGTCGTTACGAACGCTCAGGGAGGCGCTGTAACCGAAGTTACGTCCGTTACCGAGCCGCTTCCCGTTTCTGCCCTGTCACCTGATGAATCAAAAAAAATAGAGGAGCTTATTACACAGAGCGCTACCCAGGCTACTACAGTTGTTTCCAAATCATCAATAGCGGACGGTGCAAAGTATGCTTATAACACGCTTACGGACGATGAAAAGGGTCTTTATGACGCGATTGTTTCCTTCACTGAAACCATGAGGTACAAGCTTAATGTTACCGACGCAGTTGACAGCAAGGTATGGTCAAAAATCCTCGGTTTGGTGTATTATCAGGAGCCTCAGCTTTTCTGGCTCGACGCCAAATCAAAGGTAGGCAGACTGTATTTTAACGAATATGACACCGAAGCTGTCGCTGTGATGCAGAAAGAAATAGATACTGTTGTAAACAAGCTTTTAAAAGAAGCCGAAGGCAAATCATCAACCTATGACAAGCTTAAGGTTTTCCATGATTACCTTGTTTTAAACAGCTCATTCCAGCTCGGAGCCGCGGAATCGGGCTCTTATAACTCCTCAATCTATTCCGCGCTCTCAAAAACGGGCGGACAGGGTAATGTCCAGTGCGCAGGTTACGCAAAGGCTATGAAATACCTTTGCGATAAATCAGGCATCAACTGTATGGTTATTACGGGCAATAATGAAAAGGGTGATACCCATGCATGGAATATCGTCGATGTGGACGGCTCGTGGTATAATCTTGACGTTACGTGGGATGACCCGCTGCTTTCCGTACCCGATGAAAAATATATCCGCAATGCCTACTTCCTCGTTCCCGACAAGTGGATTAAGGATAATACGCACTTTAACGCCAATATAAAAGCTTTGGCGTCTGGCGGTTCGGTTAAGTATTTCACCCCTCCCGCCTGTACGGAAACATCCCTTAATTATTTCGTTCAGAACAATATGGTTTACTCAGACGCAGCGTCTGCCGAAGCAGCTATCAAGTCCCAGATTGATAAGGTTGTCGCCTCAAAGGGCAGGGTTGTTGAAATCCTTTGCGAATCCAAGACGGTTTACGACGCCGTTTATAAAAAGATTAAGGATTATCAGACCTATGCCCAGGGTAAGAGTTCAACAGTAAAGGGACTTTCCGATATGTGCAACGAAGGGATGCTTCTTATTGAACTTGATATACAGTATAACTGATTATGAAAAATTATAATCGCTTTTATAATAAAAGAATATTAACTGCGGCAAGAGTTTTATCCCTTGCCGCAATTATGGCTTTTACAAGCCCGGGATGCCGTTCGGTAAATGACGACATTCTTCCCGAACCCGATGAAAACGGCGCTTTTTTTATAATACCGCCCGGTGATGAAATTACCGGAAGCGAAACCGGAGACGCTTACGGCTCTGATTCTGATTATGTTTATGAATCCTTGTCCGATGTTCAGAAAAACGCGTATGATTCAATTGTGAATGCGGTTTTGCATTATGAGCCGCAGGTTAAACTCCCCGGCTTATTTTCACCCTCGGATATAAAAAAGCTTTTTACGCTGGTTTATACGCAGGAAAGCAATATATTCTGGCTGAGCAGCATTCTTTCAATACCTGCCGGTCCTTCTGATACAATTAATCTGAATTACCGGTATCCTGGGGATGATTTGGATATTATGGGCGGCGAGCTGGAAATCGCGGCCGGAAATATCCTGGAAAGCCTTCCCGGCGGATGCACCGCCTATGAGGCTGTCAAACGCTTTCACGACAGTATTGTGACGGGGTGCGGGTTTTCATCGGAAAAAGAACATGTCAATTCGGCATACGGAGCTTTAGTTGACGGTTACGCCCAGTGCGAGGGATATGCTTTCGCAATGTCTTTTCTGTGCGACCGTGCGGGTATACCTAATTTTGTGGTTACGGGAACTGATTCCGAAGGCGCCACCCATGCATGGAACAAAATAAATATCAGCGGAAGCTGGTATAATGTTGACTGCACATGGGACGACCCTATCCTGAAATATGAGAATAAGCTTTTTATCAAGCATGACTACCTGCTTGTGCCTGATAAGGATATAATAGGTATTACACATTTTCCGAATAACGATTACTTCTCTTCCCCGGTCTGTGATTCGGAGAAAAATAACTATTATGCAATGGAAGGCATTCTTTTTAAAACAGCGCAGGAGGGTATCGATTACCTTCGCGATAATATCAGACTGCAGGCTATGGCAGGCAGAAGGGAAGTTGAATTCAGGCTGGCGTCCCGTGAAGAATATGACAGGACCGCCGCCGAGCTGTTTGACAATAATAAGATAAGAAGCATTATTGAGGATATTAACGGTAATACGGGAGCCGGTATAAAATCAGCATACAAATATAACAACGAAAGACTGTATATTATTCATATTTCATTGATTTTTGACAGGGATTAGGGAGTACCAATTAATAATTAAAAATTAACAATTAACAATGGCGGTATACCGCCTGCGGCGGTATGATTTTTTATTTATTATCCGTCACTTTTTAGTTGTTACAAGGTACTGGTATGAAGTTTTGGATTTCCGGAAGGGCAGGTGATTGCAGTGGAAATTAAGCATAGACAGTTTTCCGTTTTTCTTTTGATAATACTTGTTATATCAGTTTTGGCGTCCTGTGAACAGAACAACCTGGCAGACTGGGAAGACACGCTTCCCACCGTTTCATCGCGTATTCCCGAAACGGAGGCTGTCGTTGTGATATATGAGGAACCCGAAAGCGAAACGACGGCTGTAACCGCGGTTACAACCACCGTAACTAAAAAAACATCATCCTCTTCTTCAGAACCCGAGCTTGCCACATCCACAGGCACAGCTTATGATTATGAAAATGAAGAACTGCTTGAGGGCATACCCCCCGTGACTGTAGTGCCGGCGGTACCAATAACAGGTTATACCGTTACTACCGCTTCAATACCCGCTATAACCGCTCCGCCTGTTACAGCCATAACAGGCGGGAGTAATGAGGAAATCATATCACGGACTGATACGTCAGCCGTAAAACCGGATGAAACGCCCGGCTTCAGTAACGGTAAAAGCATAAACCTTTACCGTCCGTACAGCTACAGAAGTCTGAACGATACCCAGCAGTATGTTTATGATATGCTGATTAACGCTATGGAGCATTACAGAACCGAGCTTACGATTCCCGCTTCGGTGAGTGTTTCCGACGAGGATTATAAATCGGTTTATCAGCTGCTTTATAATGATGACAGCTTTATATACTATATCGGAACGCTTATAAACTATAAGGTGGCTAACGGAAATAAAAACATCGAAATACAGTATAAATACACTCAGGATGAAGTATTAAGGATGCAGGACGAAATCGAAGCCGCCGCCGATGAAATTTTATCCGGGATAGACAGCGGTATGACAAAATATGATATTATCAGGTATTTTTACGATGAAATTACTGTTAACTGCGTTTATGATGTATCGTCTCCCAACTGCAACGATATTTACGGCTGCTTTGTCAATAAAAAAGCCAAATGCGGCGGGTTTTCAAAAGCGTTCAACTACCTTTGCAGCAAAGCCGGAATAGAATGTATTCTGGTAACCGGCGATTATGAAGGACCCCATATGTGGAATATGGTTAATATCGATAATGAATGGTATCATGTCGACGTTACCATGGGTATCGTTAAGAATGCTGAGGAAAAATACGTGCGTTACGATTATTTCTGCGTTACCGATGATTTTATTGAAAATAACCGTACTGTTTATACCCAAAGCTATGATTATCCCGAAGCGGTTCACAGCACATATAATTATTTTTACTTTAACGGCCTTATAGCGGAAACATATGAAGACGCCGAAAGAATCCTGTATGATGAGATTATAAAAGCCGCTGCCTTCAAGTCGCCTGTAATACAGTTTTCCTGCGCGTCACACGGGGTTTATGAAGCTGTCATAAATAATTTTTTCAATCCTGATTCCCTGGAAGCCCTTAATGTTCTTGACGCGGCTTTTTCCCGGGCGGAATACAAATATGACCGGGAAGCCGTAAAGTATAATCAGGACCCTAATACTCTGGTTATAAAAATTTTCCCCACTTATCTTGACTGATATTTTTATCGCAAAGCATAGAGTATAAAATTTTTGAAGGATGGTTGCAAATTGCGTAAATTCATAATAATATTTTCCGTATCAGCAATCATTTTTTCAGGATGCGGCAGAAATAACGGCAATGACGATACAAGAGTTCCGAACTTTAATATATTTTCAGACGGCACTTCCGGAAAATCAACGGATGAACCTGTTTTATACGAATATGACGCTGCTTTTTATATTCCGCCCGGGATGACCACCCGGTATGCAAGCGCTAACCTGTCAGCCGACGAAAAGGAAATTTATAATCTCCTTCTCGGCAGGATGGGGAATTTTGAAAAATCCCTGGTGATGGATGAAACATCCGATGTCTACAGTAAACTTCTGGATATTATCAGAGTTGAACAGCTGGCTTTCTGTCAGGTAGGAAACCGGTATGTCGGTGACCGTAACATTGACACCCAGCGATTCGACCTTGTTTTTGAATACCGCTTTGATAATCCTAAAGAGCTTGGCGATATGAATCTCGAGGCTGAAAAGGTAGCTGATGAAATTATAGCGAATATTTCCGGGGATATGAGCGGGTATGATATACTGAAATATTTTCATGATTACCTGATTATAAACTGTACAAGCGATATTGAATATGAATTTGCCGATACCGTTTATGGTACGTTAGTGAACCGCAAAGCGCTTTGCGAGGGCTATACAAAAACTTTTTCCTATCTGTGCAACAGAGCGGGCATTGAAAATATGATTGCAACCGGTTATACTACGGTTCCTCATATGTGGAATATGGTCAAACTGGACGGAAACTGGTATCATATTGATGTGACATGGGATAAACCGGGCGACGATTTTCTGGAAATGTATCCCGGGCTTATATCATATCAGTATTTCATGGTTACCGATTCAGTTATAGAAAACGACCATACAATACGCGAGGAATATTATTCGCCGCCTAAAGCCTATGGCACTAAAGAGAATTACTTTATTAAGGAAAACCGCTATGTAAACTCTTCGGATGAATTTTTACCCGTTGCGGAATCAGCTTTGATAAACGCCGTAAAAAACAAAGATGAATATGTTATGTTAAAGTTTGATTCCACCGACCAGTTCCTTTCTGTTTCATCAAAGCTTAATCAGGCGGATACTTATTCCGAAGCTAAGCATTTAAGCGAGGTTGTTAATAATATGAGCGATGAATTCGGGATAGATATTTCTCTTAGCTATTCCGAATCATATGAGAGTTACCGTATAATGCTTTTCATATTAAAATACGGTTAATCCCAAATAAAGTCTGCTAAAACAGTTTTGTCTGTTTCTGGAAATAATTACACAAAATGTTTAATTGTTCTGTATGCATTAAATATTATAATAATAACAGGAGATGGTTTCATGAATATTCCGGTAACGGGAAACACGTCATTCGTAGTATATCTGATTATACTGATTGTTGCCGCTGTTTTTATCGGCGGAGCGGTTATCGCAGGTATAATTTCCAGGAAAAAAAAGAAATAGCGGGACGCTTAAGCGTCCCGCTATTTCTTTTTTATTGCCGGCTCATTAATCCATAAATTGTAGTGCCTTTAAGGACTTTCTTTATTATGAAATACAAGGGAACTGAAATTGCCACTGCTAAAACCGCATTTATACCGGATGCCGCGGCTTTTGAAGCGACCGCCGCCCATGCTGTTTCATGAGCTCCGCCTATAATAACGACGGAACAATATGTTTTAATCAAATACAGTATTATATAAACAACCTGACCCGCCGCGGCTGAAATCCAGACGGTAAGCTTACCCTCTTTTATGCTTTTATTCAGCATACCCGCCGTGAAACCCATCGCAAACTTTGTCAGGAACGTTACAGGCGCGTCTGTAATATACTTAGGGTTAAAAAGGTCAAACATCGCTCCGCCGAGCCCGGAGGCGCCGCCGCCGCTTATACCGCCGAAAAGCAAACCCGAAAGAAGGCAAAGCGTATTCCCTATATGTATCCTTGTGTCGCCGGCAACGGGAATAGATATATAATTCCCCGCGTAGACAAGAGCCGCCATAAGTCCCGTAACAACAATTCTGTAAAGCCTTTTCCTGCTTTCTGACACTGACATGATAATTCCCCTCAATTCCTTAGTTTATACTTTTATTATAACCAAAAAACTGAAGATTGCAAATAAGGCAATGCCGCCTTTTACAGAGTTATAACTGTTGATTATATATAATAAAACAAGCTGACTTAGCTTTTGTATATGTTTATAACGTACAGTATTAATACAGTTATATCAGCCGCTTAAGTTTATTATTATAAAAATAAACAAAAACTATGCGTGCGAAAGTTTTATTACACTGCAATTTGCATGAATTTATTCAAGTTTATAATTTATTATTGTTCGGAATTATAATACCATTATCAGGAAGATTTTCAGAGCGGCATTGACAGTAAAAATTACTTGTGTTATAATTTTAAAGGAACAAAAAGCAAGAGCGGCAGGCTGTACGAGTAAAAACCGGTTTAAAATGTATTACAGACTTCATATCATTACCGGGTACCATTTCGGTTAAGGGAGTATGCTGATTGAAAAAGTTTAACCTTCTTTATATAATTGTAATATTTTCATTGCTTTTACTGGTGCAGAATTTTATGATACTGAGCGCCGTACGGGAAATGGACGGCGACGCGCGCGTTGTGAACTATTCGGGATTAGTGCGAGGAGCCACGCAGCGTCTGGTGAAGCTTGAGCTGTCCTATCATCAAAACGACGCGCTGATTGCAACCCTTGAGGAATACCTGTACGGGCTTGCCGGTCATGAGAACAGTTATGATATTGTTTACATGACATATACGCCCTTCCAGGAATCAATAAGCGACCTTATAATAATCTGGGATGAGCTTAAGACAGCCATATATGATTACCGCGGGGGTAATATTTCTAGCGGCACCCTTCTTGATGTCAGCGAAAGACATTTTAATAAAGCCGACGAGGCGACTCATAACGCAGAATACGGTTCCGAAGGAAAACTGAATAATACCGAAATGTTAATCAGCGCCGGAATGATTGCAATCAGCGTCATAGTAATAATAGCCGCCGTATTTATGTATATGATGAGACGTTCGGAACGAAGGCAGATGGAAACTCTCCGGGAAAAAAACCGTCAGCTGGAGGAAGCCATACTTGAAGCAAATGAAGCAAACCGCGCGAAAAGCATATTCCTTTCTAATATGTCCCATGACATACGAACGCCTTTAAACGGAATAATCGGTATGACCGCCATAGCTTCGGGTAATACTGAGAATCCAGTAAAAATCCGGGACTGCCTGCGTAAAATAGACAATTCATCCCGGCTTTTACAAAGCTTAATAAACGATGTGCTTGATATGTCCAAAATCGAAAGCGGTAAATTTCTACTGAACGAAGCTGAAATCTACCTGCCTGAGTTTACGCATGATTTAATCAGCGTTATCGGACAGCAAATTAAAATAAAAAATCAAGAGCTTAAGGTTTCGGTTTTTTGTGTTAAACACGAAAATATTATGGCGGACCGGCTCCGTTTAAACCAGCTTTTTATTAATATACTGTCAAATTCCGTTAAATTTACACCCACGGGGGGAGAAATCGGGTTTATTGTTAAAGAGCTTGAATGTAATCGGGAGGGTTACGCCCGCTTTGAATTTATATGCTATGACAACGGCATAGGGATGGGAAAAGAATTTTTACAGCATATCTATAATTCATTCGCCCGTGAAAGGGATTCAAGAATCGATAAAACCGAAGGCTCGGGGCTTGGTCTTTCCATCACGAAGCGGATAGTGGATATGATGGACGGGGATATTAAAGTTGAAAGCGAGAAGGATAAGGGTACTAAATTTACAGTTACTTTAGAGTTTGAAACCGGCAGGTCAGACACACAGCATGAAAAGCTTGAGGGCGTACGTGTTCTGCTTGTTGACAGCGATGAGGACGTATGCAGGGACGCAGAAAGCGGACTGAAGGATTCAGGAGTTTTCTGTAAGGCTGAAAGCAATTCTCTGGCTGCTCTGTCCTTGATAAAAACGGGAGAAAAATTTGACGTCGTTATAATAGACTGGAAAATGCCGTTAATGAACGGTTATGAGCTTTGTAAAGCAATCCGGCATGAAAAAGGGGATAAGCTTCCGATTATAATAAGCTCTGTATGCGAATGGGCTGATATTGAGCAGGAAGCGGAAGGCATCGGATTAACCGGGTTTATTCAGAAACCTTTGTTTAAGTCTACGCTGTTTTATAAAATCCGGGAAACCCTGTTTTCAAAATCCGCTCATCCCGCCGCTTCATTATTAAGAACCGGTCTGCGAATGGACGGGGTACGCGTCCTTATGGCGGAGGACAATGAGCTTAACACTGAAATCGCAGTTGAAATCCTAACTGCCTCAGGGATGCTGATTGACTGCGCTTCAAACGGCAGGGAAGCCGTTGATATTTTTGAAAGTTCGGAGCCCTCTTATTACGCGGCTATTCTGATGGATATGCAGATGCCCGTTATGACAGGCTGCGAAGCGGCAGCTGCAATACGTCTCCTCTCACATCCCGACGCAGAAACAATCCCCATAATCGCCATGACGGCTAATGCCTTTGAGGAGGATATACGCGAAGCGCTGACTGCCGGAATGAACGCCCATGTTCCTAAGCCGGTCAACTTTGAAACGCTGAAAACGGTAATAAGCAGATTCCTTCCGGCAACAAAAGCGGACGGTGCAGTACCGGACAAAACAGAAACAGCCGCAGTAAATCCCGGTTCTTTGCTTGAAGCCGCCGAATCCTGCGGAGTAAATATATCCTCCGGGCTCACCCGTTTTGCCGGTAACAGGAAGGCATATGAAAAAATCCTGCTGAAATTCCCGGATGACAAAAGCTTTGCGGAGCTTTCGGACGCAATCGGTTCGCAAGATTATAATAACGCTGTTAAAGCGGCTCATTCATTAAAGGGTATTGCCTCCAACCTGAGCATGGTAACTTTTGCGGAAACGGTTTATCAGCTGGAACAGGCATTAAGTCAGGAGAATTATAATCAAGCCCTTGACTTGTTTTTTCAGGTTAAGGATTTATATGAAGTGCTGACGGAGGTAATCGGCAAATATACCGGTATATAATCTGAATCATCAAATCCTGATTATATAATGACTGGCTTAACGGTCGGGGGATAAATAAAAGCAATAGTATTGACTTTTTCTGAAAACTGCTATATATTTTTCTTGTAAGCCATGAAAATAAAGTTTACAGAAAGGGTGCGGATTATGATTGACAACAAAAAAACATTCGGCGAATATTTACGCCTGAAAAGAACAGACATGGGTTTTACTCAAAAGAGTTTTGCCGATAAGCTTTTTATCACGGAATCGGCGGTTTCAAAATGGGAGAGGGGGTTGTCATATCCCGATGTAACGCTGATAACAAGCATATGCGAAATTTTACAGTTAAGCGAGCATGAACTGCTCACAGCAAGCGAGGATGTTACGGCAAGGAACCATGAACGGCTTGCAAACAAGTACATTACTTTCCTGAAAAGACTGAAAATATCACAATATGCAGTTTACGGCGCAGCTCTGCTCGTATGCTTCATATGCAATATCGCTGTTAATCATACTTTATCCTGGTTCTTTATCGTTTTAGCGTCCGAATTACTGGCGGCTTCATTGACGCTTCTTCCCGTCATTCTTGAGGACAATAAAAAACGGGGAATTCTTACATTGGCGGCATTTACGGCAGGACTGACGGTTTTACTGGCGGTCTGCTGTATTTATACGGGCGGGGACTGGTTTTTCGTTGCTTTCACATCCGTATTATTTGGAATGTCCGTCGTATTCATGCCTTTGGCAATTAAAAGTTTATGGCTTCCCGAAGCGGTTTCTTCCCATAAAGCTGTATTATGCCTTGCCGCCGATACTATACTGCTTTTTATTATGCTGCTGACAATTGACTTATACACAGGCGGAGGGAAATTCTTTACGGCTATGTGTCCGATAACGGCTCTTTGCCTGATACTTCCGTGGGGGATGACGCTTATAATCCGTTATGCCGGAATAAACGGGTTGTTTAAAACAGCAGGCTGTCTGGCTTTATTAGGGGTATTCAACAGCTTTATAATCGGATTAATTGATGTTGTATTAGGTGAAACCCCGTCAAGGTACGGTTTAAAGTTTGATTTCGGAAACTGGAAACCCGAGAATTTAAACGGTAATATTAATGCAGTAATCTTTTTTACATTGCTTGGACTGACTGTGGTATTCACTGTTGCCGGGGCGGTATTTGAATTGAATAAAAGTAAACGGGGCTAATAACTCCGCTTTTGTTATATATTAATGTTCTTTTTTCAATTCGTTTTCAAAAATGTTTCGTTAGCGCAATACATTCAAACGCATATTTTAAATTTCCTGATTCTCTTTATAACATCGCTGCATTAACTTATTACCTCGCCATTAAAAGTATATCAGCTAAAGGAATCCAATGCACCTAAGGAAGCAAATAATATGTTATAAAGTTAAGTAACCGCTCTTTTTTAAAGGGCGGTTGTTTCTTGTTAATACCATGATTTAGCAGTGTTTATAGCAAAATACCCATAGTCCTCTTTTCTTTGAAAATTTCAAGGAAGGGAGGGTGGAAAATGCAAGAAATCAATTGGGACAGGCTCTTAGCTGACGAGGACAGTCTTATCGGAAATTCTTAAATCCTATAAGATTAATCATACTGGTGCCGCTGACCGGANNATTTTAAGTCCCTTGTGTCTGCCTATTCCACCACCCGGGCAAGGGGTTTCTTTATTCGGTTGCGGAAGCCGGTTTATAGCGCAATGCGGCCGTTTTGGCAATTTGTTAACGTTAGAGCAAAATGAATGTTGAAAATACATATTGCTTGTGCCGTTAAGCAAGCAATTTTAAAGGAAAATTGCTCTTGTGCATTATATCGGAGTTATTTATTTTAGGACTAGCCTACTAAGAATTAGAGCTTATCTCTTGGCCTGGCGCTATGGAGAACTGAAAAAATAAAAATGCCTGGCGATTGTCAGGCATTTTCAGGGAGTAAAAAAATGATCGATCATAAATGTGGTCTTGAATCCTGTCCGGCGCAGGCTCCGCTCTTGGAGTTGCTGCGCCTTGTGCGTCATCAGTCGGATCTGCCGGAGCAGTCCGGCCAGAACGGCCAAAAGGGCGATTTCAAAATCGCCCAGGGTGAGGACGTCCCCCAGTAAAAAGCGTGAAAGCCCTCTGGCCGTGCCGGGATTGCGGCTGA
>DBCY01000067.1 GCA_002293295.1 Ruminococcus sp. UBA946
TCCAAACTCCACACTCCACACTTATTAAGCGGGTTTGCTTATTTTACCCGTTATTGCGGAAGCTGCCGCAACTGCGGGAGACGCGAGATATACCTCGGATTCGGGATGCCCCATCCTTCCCACAAAATTCCTGTTTGTGGTGGCTAAGGCGCGTTCACCCTTTGCGAGAATACCCATATGACCGCCGAGACAGGGTCCGCAGGTCGGGGTTGAAACGGCACACCCGGATTCGATGAATATTTCAAGGAGACCCTTTTTCATAGCCTCAACATAAATCTTTTGTGTTGCCGGGATAACTATACAGCGCACATCCTTATGGACTTTTTTCCCGTTCAGGATTTTAGCCGCCATTTCCAAATCCTCCATGCGTCCGTTTGTGCAAGAACCGATGACAACCTGGTCGATTTTAATATCACTGATTTCATCTATGTCATGTACATTCTCGGGAAGGTGGGGGAACGCAACGCAGGGCTTGACTTCTGATAAATTAATATTGTAAACGGCGTCGTAAACGGCGTCCTCATCGGCTTCATAAACAGCGAATTCCCTGTTTACCTTACCCTCCTGATAAGCCTTAGTGATTTCGTCATAAGCGAAAATGCCGTTTTTCGCTCCGGCTTCGACTGCCATGTTAGCTATAGACAGACGGTCGTCCATGGAAAGGTTTTTAAGCCCGTCCCCCGTAAACTCCATTGACTTGTACAGCGCTCCGTCAACGCCGAGCATCCCTATAATTTTAAGGATTACATCCTTGCCCATGACATATTCGTTCAGCTTGCCGGTAATATTGAATTTAATTGCGGACGGCACTCTGAACCATGCTTCNNGCCATACCCGCCGCCATATCGGTTGAACCGACGCCGGTGGAAAACGCTCCCAGAGCCCCGTAAGTACAGGTGTGCGAGTCGGCTCCGATTATACATTCCCCCGTTGCGACAAGACCTTTTTCAGGGAGGAGGGCGTGTTCAACACCCATATCGCCCACATCAAAGTAATTTTTTATTTTAAGTCCGTTCGCAAAATCGCGGCACTGCTTGGTATGAGCGGCGGATTTTATATCCTTGTTGGGGGTAAAGTGGTCCATTACCAGTGAAATCCTTTCCGTGTCAAAAACACCGGAAAATCCCGCTTTATTAAACTCGTTAATAGCGACGGGAGAGGTAACGTCATTTCCGAGAACCATATCAAGCCTGCATTTAATAAGCTGTCCCGCCTCAACCGAGGGAAGCCCGGCGTGTGCGGCGAGAATTTTCTGCGTCATAGTCATACCCATATTATATCATCCTTCCTAATATCAAATAACAATTAAAAAATTAACAAATAACAATGGCGGTATACCGCCTGNNCGGTATGATTTTTATTTACTATAGTCGTTTAACCTTAAAACAGTTCGTTTATGTTAAACGGATTTCCGCTAGGTGTACACTTTTTATTAAAACATTTAAAATATTTATGAACCTGCTTGAATTATAACACATCATATGGTATAATTCAAATACATATTATGAATAACTGATATAATTATAAGTTATGAAAGGTGATACTGATATGATTTCAGAAAGCAACCTGAACAGATACCGTTTATTCTGCGCCGTTGCGGAGTGCGAAAGCATTTCCAGAGCGGCTGAGATTAATTATATAAGCCAGCCTGCCATAAGCAAGGCTATAACAAGGATGGAGGAAAGCCTTAATACAACGCTTTTTATTAGGAACCACAGGGGAGTCACCCTGACGGAGGAGGGCAGAATCCTTTATGAACAGCTTAAAACTGCGTTTGACATAATAAAAGCCGGCGAGGAAAAGCTTTACCGCATAAACGAGCTTGGAATAGGACACCTGAAGCTAGGTACGAGCGGCGTTTTATGCAGGCATATGCTTATACCGTATTTAAAGGATTATATAAAAAACAACCCCCATGTCAAAATATCGATTGAAGTGCAGTCATCCTCGAAAATCCATAAGATTCTTGCCGACGGCAGGATAGATGTAGCTTTAATGGTCAAGCCTGACAACACCAATGGCCTGTGCTTTTTCTCACTGGGTGAAATTGAGGATATTTTCACAGCAACCCCTAAGTATATAGAAAACCTTTCCTCAAAAAACCAGAAGGACTTTTTTGAGGAAGCCAATATAATGCTGCTTGACGGAGAAAACATCTCGCGTATGCATATTGACCGCTATTTCAGGGAGAACGGCATAAGTCCCCGGCACATCCTTGAAGTCAGCGGTATGGATATGCTGATTGAATTTGCAAAAATCGGCATGGGAGCCGCCTGCGTCATCAAACAGTTCGTTGAGGAAGAGCTTGATAAGAATGTCCTCAGGCAAATAATGCTTGATGTTCCTGTAAACAAGCGGGAGGTCGGTTTCGCTTATATGAAGAATGCGGGGCTTACAATGGCTATGAAAAACTTTAAGGAGGTCTTTGACGGTTAAGGAATATTGTCTCAGGGGTAATTATTATAATAAAGGAGAAAAACGTTTAATGAACCAGCTTTCAAAGCAGGAATTAACAAGCAGGATTGAAAAATTGCACAAAGCCCTGAAAAATAAGGGCGACAACTGGGATTACATATTCATTACGGATAAAATCAACCAGTATTATTTCACGGGAACGATGCAGGACGGTGTGTTTGTAATAACAAACGCCGGAGATTTCCTTTATTTTGTACGGCGGAGCTTAAAAAGGGCTGAGGATGAAAGCCCGCTGAAAGAGCATTTATACCCTATGGTAAGCTACGGCGACATACAAAATAAACTTGGCAGGAATACCCGTCCCATATATCTGGAAACCGAAATTACAACCTGTGCGGCGCTTGAGAGAACGGGCAGGTATTTTGACGTGACGGGTTCGAATATAATTCCGGCGGACATGCTTATTAAGAAGATAAGGGCTGTTAAAAGCCCGTATGAGTTGTCGATGATGACTGAGTCGGGCAGACAACATAAAATTTTAATGGAGGATATAATTCCTTCACTGCTTACAGAGGGGATGAACGAAGCCGAGCTTTGCGGTAAGTTATACGAACGAATGATAGAACTAGGCTATCACGGGGTGGCACGTTTCGGGAAGCTTCAGACAGAAATGGCGGTCGGGCAGCTCGGGTTCGGCGAAAATTCAGCATACCCCACAAATTTTGACGGTCCGGGCGGAATGCGCGGGATGTCCCCGGCTGTTCCGCTCGTCGGCGACAGGAGCCGGAAGCTTAAAGGGGGGGATTTGGTTTTTATAGATATAGGCTACGGCGTAAACGGCTATCATTCCGACCGCACCCAGGTGTATATGTTCGGCGCAAACCCTCCTGAAGAAGCCGTTTTATATCACAGGAAATGCATGGAAATTCAGAAAAAAGCCGCAGGTCTGTTGAAACCGGGAAATATACCGGGTGAAATATATAATACTTCGGTGTCGGGTCTTGATGATGTGTTTTTAAGCGGATTTATGGGTTCCGGTAACGACAGGGTAAAATTCATAGGTCACGGAATAGGCTTACAGGTTGACGAATATCCGGTAATAGCGCAGAAATTTAACGAGCCGCTGGTGGAAAACACCGTGATTTCACTCGAACCGAAAAGGAGTATTATAGGTTTCGGAACGGTCGGCGTCGAGGACACTTATATTGTAACCCCGGACGGGGGAAAATGCATTACGGGAGGGGAGAAGGATATTATAGTGATATAAAAAATCCTAAATAGGCTCTGTTACATCGTATAACACATTTAAATTAAAACAAGGAGATTTATTATGAAAAAGAAAAAGGTATTAATAATATCGGGTATAATTGTAATCGTTCTGGCGGCGGCTGTTATTTTATTGATAAACGTTATGCCAATGCTGCTTATGAAACCTGCCGAAACGGGCTATATTGGGGAAACCGGGATTTTGGCTGTTAAAAACGCAAGAAACAATATTTTTTTCATTGAAACATCGGACGGGTATATAATGGTTGACGCCGGGTCAGACGCGGACGCTGTCAGGGAATCCGTCCAGGAATTTGATATAGGCATACCGGATGTCAGGCATATATTATTAACCCACTCGGATTATGACCATGTGGCAGCTTTAAGCCTCTTCCCCGAAGCGGTAATATATATGAGCGAAGACGAGCTTCAGATGGTGAACGGTCAGACCAAACGGAATTTAACGGGCGGGAATTCATTCCCCGAAGGAACAGATTATAATTCGGCAATTCTGCTGACAGACGGACAGGAGCTTAATTTAGGCGGTAATACCGTAAAATGCGTCAAAACCCCGGGGCATACCGAAGGTTCCGTGTCATTTGTATTAAATGGTGAATATCTGTTTACGGGCGACAGCTTCAGAGTAAGCGGCAATACTGCGAAAATTCATCCGTTCTCCATGGACAGGAATAAAAGCGAGGGTTCGATTAAAATCCTCGGTGAAACCGCCGAAGGAACGAAGTATACCTTTACCGGGCATTACGGATATTATGAGTCTGATACCCTGGAATTTGAATAAATCCTGTAATAAAGAATTTTCATCAGAAAGACGGTTTATGAAAATGTATGAAGAAATTTTTGATTATATAAAAAACAGTTTGTCCGAGGTTGACGGGGATGCTACAAAAACACACAGATTCCCTTTCAGAAAACGCTAAACACCTCTCATTTTTGTGCAGGGAATGAGAGGATGTGATTAACCGTTTCTGATAGAATAATAGCATGGAGGCAACGTTATGGACTGGCTTGAACATATGAACAGCGCTCTTTCTTATATGGAGGATAACCTTGACGGGGATATATCGTTTGAAAAGGCTTCACGCCTTGCCTGTCTGTCGCTTTATCAGTTCCAGAGAATCTTCTCGTATTTCGCGGGAGTTCCGCTGGCTGAGTATCTGAGGCGCAGACGGCTGACTAAAGCCGCGTTTGATTTGCAAAGCGGAGGAAAGGTACTGGATACCGCACTGCGGTACGGCTATGAGTCCCCGACCTCGTTCAACAGGGCTTTTCAGGCAATACACGGAATAACCCCGTCCGCAGCACAAAAACAGGGCGCAGTTCTCAAAGCCTTTCCCCGAATAAGCTTCCAAATCACTATTAAAGGAGTAGAGGAAATGGATTACAGGATTGAAACGAAAAAACCGTTCAGAATTGTGGGTGTGCGCACCCCGATAACCGCCGACGCTGAGGAGAACTTCAAATGCGTACCGGAATTCTGGGCAAAAACATTTGAAAGTAATGTAATTCCGCAGATTACGGGTCTTATGAACGCTGAGCCGACGGGACTTCTGGGTGCTTCCACCTGTTATGGGGAGGATGAGCAGAATTATTATTACATTGCCGTTTCAACGGACAAACCCGTGCCGGAAAACCTGTCGGAGCTTATAATACCCGAAAGCACCTGGGCAATCTTTTCAGGTTCGGGAACGCCGGGGAGCATAGGGAATTTACAGAGAAGAATTTTTTCGGAATGGCTCCCCTCATCGGGATACGAGTGGGCAACATGCGCCGATATAGAGGTTTACCTCAACGACAGCCCTACCGACATGAAATATGAGGTATGGCTCCCCGTAACGAAAAAGAACGGGAAGTAATGAATTAAAGCTTCGGGAATATATAATTAATCCTAATAACGAAACAAAGCCGGGAATTAACCCCCGGCTGTTTTTTACATAATGTCTGCTAATACTATATTAATTAATGCGTACTGAACAATTACACATTTCGTGTAATTGTTCCCAGAAACAGACTAGTCTGTTTCTGGTTGCGAAAAAGCAGAGCTTTT
>DBCY01000165.1:0-32829 GCA_002293295.1 Ruminococcus sp. UBA946
GGTATGATTTTTATTTATTATATTTAAACTTTTAGATGTTATGAGGTACCAGTTCCTAGTTCCTAATTCCTGATTTTCTAATGATTTCATCTGTTATAAATTCCGGCGTGCCGTCCCCGTTTACGGTAACGGATGAATGCTTTTTATATAAATGAATCCTGTCATTATAAATACTATGCAGTTCATCTTTAGTGTTATTCTGTACAAGGGGTCTGTTTAAGTCGTCTTTAATACGGTTATAGCAAGTTTCAAAGCCGACGTCAATATAAATGACGATACCGTTTGAATTTGCCGTTTCGGCGTTTGTTTCCCTCATCATCGCTCCGCCTCCGCAGGCTATGACGCCGTTTTTACAGGAAAGCTCCCGTATTGCTTCAGTTTCGGCGTCGCGGAAAAACTTTTCGCCCTTTTCGGAGAAAATCCGCGGAATATCCATCCCAAGCCTGTTTTCTATAAATTCGTCGGTATCGGTAAAGGGACATTCAAGTTTTCGGGCGAGAAACCTGCCTGCCGTTGATTTTCCGCAGCCCATAAATCCGCACAGAAATATTGTTTTTTTGTTTTCTTTCATATTTATAAGGATTCCCTTTCGTTCTGCCCGGCATCATGTATTTAAAGCTGCCGGAAAACGCCGGAAACGGTAACAGTTTCACAAACCGTATTATCCTCCGTCGTCCGTGTCCGAGCTGTTGTCGGCGGCATATTCGATTACCCTGTTATGAAGCTCCTCTTCAAAGCAGGAGTAGAACATAGCGAAAAGCACGTCGGCGAAACCGAGCAGGAACATATTCTTATTAGTAATCTCCGCCAATGACGGCACCGAGCTGTAAATAAAAACCTTATACCAGTCGGCTGTAAACGGGGGGAGCGGTTTCCCTTTGCGAACAAGGTACTTTGTTTCCAAAAAAGTCTCCGGTATAATATCCTTGTAATTCTCCGCACCCTTGGCAATCACGGTATTATAAAGCCTGAAAATCTGGTCGTCCGTCATGCATTTGTCGTCGCACCTGACATTTTTAAGCGTAGGAATACGCACGGCAAGACAGTATACTATAAGCGGAAGAACGCGGTTGTATTCCGGGCTGTTCATCTCACGGCAGGTATAGTCGTCAATACGCAGTCCCAGAGCCTTTAAGGAATCCGCCTCGGTTATGTTGTTAAGAATAATCTTAAAGGTATCCTTGATATTGATGTTGTAAAAGTCCTTTTCCGCAAGCGAATAGATATATTTAATTGAATTGTAAAGACAGACCCCGCCTTTGACGATAACATCGGACAGACCGTTTATTGCGTTTGTTTCGCTGATAAAATTCAAGACATCATCACCTTTCAGATGGGTATATTGCTTAATAAAGTTAAAAAGCATTTAAAATAAATATACTCTTCGGATTTATTCCTCATCATCAGAATCCGCGTTCAAATCCCGTTCCTGCATAGCATATGCTTCCTCTCTGGTCATTCTTTTCCAGTTTGGTTCCTTTATTTCGATATATTTCTTATTCACAGGCACGGAACTAACGCCGGCGTCCTTTTCGCTGCGTTCCCTGAGCATAGCGTCGGAAAGCGACGCAAAGCTTTCCGGCGTGAAGGGCTTGATTTTTTCCGCAGCCGGTTCAGCTGTGTTTTCCGGTAAGGCTTCGCCAGTAAAATCCTCCGCTTTGAAATCTATTCCCGCCGAAGTCATTTCGTGCGTTTCATTAGCTTTTATAACGGATGCGACCGGTCTGTTCATTGTATCGTCAAAGCTTTCCTGTATATACTGACTTGTATTGGATGTCAGGTTTTCCGCGGTTTTATATATTTTGCCGGCAGCCTTAACGGCTTCGGCAAGTTCTTCGGAATAAGAAAGGAACTCGGCAAGCTGCCCTACGGTGGCATCTCCGGTTTTTACGTTGCGTTTCATGTGCGAAAGGTACTGCGACCATTCTTTAAAGTCATTTTCGCTCATACCTTTTCCAAGACGCTTATATAGAGTATTATAAAGCTTCTGTCCCTGTTTTTCCATTTCCGCCGGAACGGACACCCCTTTGTTGGGCGGGGGGACGAGCCTCCACGGCGGAACGTAAGCCTGTGAAAATGCTCCGTAGGCGCTGTCAGGGTTCTCGGCGCCGGATAAAGTAGCTTCGGCGGGATTCGGGGTAATTTCCTTTAAGCTTTCCTCATGAAGACGGCGGCAGGTTTTTCCCGAGCTGTTCACCCTGTCGCAGTATATGCTGTCGGTATCTGCCGCAAAATACCGCGAACAGCTTTTACACCTGCGTATTGTAATATCCTCTTTTAGCATCAGATTAAATTCCAAATCAATAACAGCCTTAAAGCTGTCGGGAAGATACACTTCCTCAGGCGTTTCCAGAAAAGCCTCCAAAGCGAACTTCATTTCAATATCAGTAGGTCTGGGCATACCCTTGACATAACCGTAGGCATCCATGGCAAGCTTGTCCTTCGTATAAGTATAATCACGGTTTTCGGGCAGGCTTTCATCGGGAACCGATGCGAAAACATCTGAAAATCTTTTGTAAACAGCTTTCGATACCTTGCTTATTACAAAGGTGGAATTAGGAAGCGAGGCGGCGTTGCAAAACGTCGCCGAAGGAAGCCGTCCGCACGGCAGCCGAAGCTCGTTAGCTGAAACGGATGCGGTTAAATCGAAATAATCCCGCCTTGCGCGGATTGATTCCCTCTTTAATGAAGAGCCGTTTTCATCATGGTCGTATATAAACGCCAGCTTATTCGACGCGTATTCCTTAATCCTTACGATATTGTTCCATTGATTTATAGCCCTGTTTGCCTTATACTCTGAAATCCGCTTGAAAATGGCATTCTCGTACGGATTTTTAGATGAAATGCACCTGGTCCAAAGCTCGTCGGAGGTAATCCTGTCGGACATGCATATATATTCAATAATACAGTCAGTGACAATTTCCGAAAAATCCGAAGCGATCAGGCTTTCAATATAGGGATGGGCTTTTGAGATAATACTTTTTGCGGTCGTAACATGATTTTGGGGAAGCCTGCCGGTTTTGCGCGCTGTTTTGCCCGCCTCGATACACTGCTCCCAGAAATAAGTAAAATCAAACTCTGTGAAATAAAGCAACGATTTAGCCAGCTCAAGCTTGTATATATTGGTGTTATCCCTTACTGCAAACCTGATATTCTTGAAATTCATCCCGAAATCACCTTTCTTAAGATTTAAAAGTTAATGCATTACTTAGTTTTCTCTCCGTTTAAATCCGGTGTGGAAAATAAAATCCATATGCCTTTTGCTCCTTTATTTTAAGTGTTATACTGTTATAACCCAATGGTTTTGTTTAATAATATAACCGGCTTGATGTCAGGTGCTTTTTTCGGCAATTAAGATATAAGACAGAGGGAAGCCTTTATTTTCATATAAACCGGTCATTCCTATATCATAATCATATTCTTTGAGCTTAACAGTCTTCATGCTGTTTTCGGACAATGCGTTAATAATATCAGACATTGTGTGAGAAAAGCTTGTGAAGGTTTTGGATTTATATTCCGTTGTCATATATCCCATTCCGTTATTTTCAATCCATGGTTCTTTTCTGAAATAAGAAAAGACCGCTCTGTTCGGGTTATCCGGTTTGAAACCCTCTTCTTCAGATAAAGGCAGCATATTCACAAACGGGTGGGAATCGTTTATTATCAGCATACCGCCTCGCTTCAGGCATTTTCCGGCTTTTTCAAACAACAGGGTTAAATCTTCAAACCACGTTAACGCACCGATTGTAAATAAAATTATGTCAAATTTATCGTAAAAACTTTCAGGAATGTCAAGTATATTACTGCTAATAAAACTGCAATTTTCGATACCCGCCTTTTCGGCAGTCGCCCTTGCCTGTTCAAGTATATTCTCAGCTATATCAAAACCTATTCCCTGTTCTATCCCTAAATCCGTAAGAGACAGCAGTTCACGCCCGTTATTGCAGCAGAACTGCGCCGCTGTTTTGCCGTTCAAGTCTAATTCTTCCAGCTCTTTTCTCATATCGGGATTAAAGAAATAAAGTTTTTCATTTTGTAATAATTCATGATTCTCTTCCCCCCAGTCACGGTGACGGTTTTCAAACGCTTCTTCCCAGGCGGCTTTATTTGTATCAATATAATTCATTTATTTTCTCCAATTTACAGGGAGGCTAATTTAACAGACTCTCCCGAATTATTAACTGTATAAAAAAAACCTAGATTTGTTATATATCAAAACGTTATAACCAAAGTCTCGTAAAACAGATTTGCCTGTTCCGGGTTTTATTTATTGTTAATGTGTGTATGTGAATATCATCAGGTATAAAATATATATTATTAACCGGTCTGAAGGGAATATGGTACACAATGATTATTACATACTATGCAATATATTATAATAACATATTTTCCGTTAAATTTCAACGGTTTTAAACCAAGTATTTTTTTGCAGATATATTAACTGTGAGAATTTTACTAATTCAATTGTAAAATACGGCTAATGAATTCAAATAAAAATTAATTTTTTATTCATACAAGGTATTCACTATAAATTACTTTTTATGGTATATTATAAAAAAATATAATGCGGGGTACATATATGACAAATATTTTCTTTGTCCGCCATGCTCAGCCGGATAAATTCTGGCTAGACGACAGAACGCGCCCTTTGACGGAGCAGGGAATGAAGGACCGTCTGCCTGTAACAAAAGCGCTTGAAAGCTGTAAAATCCATATTATTTATTCAAGCCCATACAAAAGAAGTTATGATACTGTTTTGCATTATGCTGAAAAATACGGTATGACTATCAATACGGACGAAAGGCTCAGGGAGCGGAGACAGGGTACTGACAGCGGAAAATTTCTGGAAAAACGGTGGGATGATTTTAACTTTTGTGAGGAGAACGGCGAAAGCCTTATGAGCGTTCAAAACAGAATAATTGAAGCAGTGAATGAAATTCTGGAAAGGCATCCGAATAAAAATATCGTAATCGGCACTCACGGAACCGCATTAAGCACAATCCTTAATTTTTATGATAAAACTTTCGTCTGTGACGGATTCAAAAGAATCTGGCACTGTATGCCGTATATCATAAAATTAAGTTTTGAGCATAAGTATTTAAAAGTAAAAGAGGAACTGCTGAAAACAGACAAGGTATATTAGAACTGTCGGTTTTTATTCTGGGGAGGGTAAAGCAATGCGTAAGAGGTATCTTGATATGTTGCGGTTGTTCTGTGTTTTTTTGCTGATTCCCTTTCATACGATGATGATGTACAACACCTGGGGTGAAGGCCAGTATGTACCCGGAGTTCCGCTCGAAGCCGCCGGATGGTTTATACGGATGACATATCCGTGGTTAATGCCTCTGATGTTTGTTATAGCGGGGATGTCCGCACGATATTCGTTGCAAAAACGCAGCGCCTCGCAATTTCTGTCAGAACGTTTTATCCGCATAGGGCTTCCTTTACTGACAGGGATATTGATTGTAACCCCGTTTTTATCATATACAGCTGATTTGACAAATAACAATTACGATAAAGGTTATTTTGCGCACTATTCCGTATTTTTCTCGAAATGGACTGACTTATCCGGTTATGACGGAGGTTTCGGGTTATCTCACTTATGGTTTCTGCTGTATCTGCTGATTATTTCAATGGCTGCTCTGCCTGTTTTCTTGTCTGTCAGGAAGCTTCCGCGGTTTTTTGAATGGAGTAAATGGCCGTTTCCGCTGATAATCGCACTGGGAGCGATACAGGCTCAGGCAGATAATTTCCTGAATTTCGGGGGAAAAAGCCTTATGCAGTATTTTTTATTATTTTTAATTGGGATGTTCGCTTTATCCCATGAAGAGGTACATGAAAAGCTTGAAAGGTTCAGAGTTTTATTATTAGGAACGGCTTTTGCCGCAGGTGCTGCTTATGCTTTTGCGTTAAAGCTTGAATGGAACGGTCTTAAAAATGACATGCCATATTATTCTTACGGCTATTTAATGCTGCTTGCGGTTTTGGGATTCGGCAGAAGATATTTAAATAAGGAAAACAGGCTTTTGACTTATGCCGCCGGGAGTTCACAGCTCTTTTATATCTTCCATTACCCGGTATTAACTGCCGCCGCATATATTTTTATGCCGGTAATACCAAGTATCCCTTTGCAAATATTAACTTTTATCGTTGTTTCATTTATAATGACTGTTTTAATATCGGAAGCCGTGCGCCGCATTCCTGTTATCAGGGTGTTATTCGGGATGAAATCAACAAAGCATTGAAAACATTAAAACCACAGCGGAACCGATTTGTTATCTGTTCCGCTGTGATTCTTATTTTAAAAATTTAATCTGTATAACCTACTACCTCATAACAGCTAAAATTTATATATAATAAATTAAAATCTTACCGCCGCAAGCGGTATACCACCATTGTTAATTGTTAATTTTTAATTATTAATTGGTACTACTATGCACTCTCCGTCTGTAAATAAGGATTCCTCTCGTATATATTAAGCTCGCTTTTATCCGTGTCAGCTGCCGAAACTGAAAAAAACAAAACCAGTCCGTACATAGTCAGTATGATTAAACCGATTATAACCAGCGCAGCCGCCGATATCTTTCTTTGCCTTGCAAAGGGAGGATAATAATCACCGGGTAAAGGCTCAAAGCCGCCGTTATCAGTGTCGCTTTCCGCTTCCTGAATATCCTGTGTATCCTGCATACCGTTACCGGTGGTATTAATGCCGTTTATCTCATCAGACATAAAATCACCCGTCCTTTCGTCATATCCATTTATTATTTGACCAGATTTATTTCAAATTCAACATATTCGTTAATTTCGCTTCTGACAAGGATTGTCCCCCCATGAAGCTTTATAATAGAGCTGACGATGGAAAGTCCCAACCCTACGCCGGTTTTGTCAATGCCCCTGGATTCGTCCGCTTTATAAAAACGGTCGAATACTTTATTTATTTCATTTTCATTCAGGCCTTTTCCGCTGTTCTTTATTTTTATCGTAACGGAATCTTCATCCTGTGAAAATCCGAATTCTATGAAGCCGCCCTTATTTACAAATTTTGCGGCGTTTTCAATCAGATTATACATAACCTGTAATAATAAATCAGGGTCGGCGTAAACCTCAAACCGGTCCTGGGTTAACCCAAGGACTTCGACATCCTTATTCTCGATAATATGTTCAAAATTAAGCGCGGTGCGCAGAATACCCGGCATCAAATCAAAATATTCCTTTGCAACTGTAAGCTCTCCCGCCTCATACTTGGAAATGTTCAGCATGGAACGCACAAGTCTTGAAAGCCTTGTTACTTCATCAGAAACAATCCTGAGGTAATGCTTGTGCATTTCCGGAGGGACGGTTCCGTCAAGGATACCGTCAATAAAGCCGCCGATGGTGGTCATAGGCGTTTTGAATTCGTGCGATACATTGGAAATAAAGCTTTTTCTTGTTTCTTCGATTTCTTCCAGCGAGCTTGCCATTTCGTTAAGGGTATCGGCAAGGAACCCCAGCTCGTTACGGTCGGCAATATGAAGCTTCCGTGAAAAATCACCCTCCCCGAATCTTCTGGCGGCAAGGGTCATTTCCCTGATGGGCGTCATCAGACGTTTTGTGGCAACATAAACCGTAACGAATACTATGGATAAAGTCACGGCTGCGACGGCTCCCAATAATAACAGCAGCCTCGAAAGATACCGGGTCAGCGAGCCGGCGCTCATTTTGGAAAATAAATAATATATATCTCCCCTGACCTGAATCCTGTATGCAATGTTGAAATACGGCTCGTCATAATAATTCTGAAGCTTTCCGAGTTCATAATAGCCTTCCTCGGTCACAAGCTCCAGTATTTGCGCTCCCAGCTTTTTCTCCGAATTAAAACAGGGCGGCGCTTCAGAACATACCAAAGCAGCGCCCTCGCTGTCAAACAATGTAAAATCAGCTTCTGACATATCAGCTATGTCCGTATAAATCTCTTTTAAACTTTCAGTATTAAAACCGCCGGGTTCAGCGCCGGCGGCGGTAATCCCGAGAACCTCTTTTGCTATGCTCTCCAGGGAATTTCTTTTGTCCGCCTTATAAAATTCAGCCGATACCGCAAGAAGAACAGCGCTGATACAAATGACTGACGCCGATATGATTGTAGCGCACAGGTAAAAATATTCGGAGAATATATTCTTACGCATTTTCTTCGTCGGCTTCGAACTTGTATCCCACACCCCATACTGTTTTCAAAGCCCATTTGTCGGATACGTTTTCCAGCTTTTCACGAAGCCTTTTTATATGAACGTCTATCGTTCTTGAGTCGCCGTAATATTCAAACCCCCATACCTCGTCAAGAAGCTGGTCCCTGGTATAAACCCTGTTCGGATTGGAAGCTAAGTAGAAAAGCAGCTCAAGTTCCTTGGGAGGGGTATCCTGAACCTTGCCGTCGACCCTGAGTTCATAACGGGTCATGTTTACAATCAGCTTGTCATAACGGACTTCCTTAATTTCGGATTCGCCCCCGCTCTGGCCGATACGGCGCGAAACCGCCTTGATTCTTGCGATAACCTCCTTGGTGTCAAAAGGCTTGATAATATAATCGTCCGCACCGAGTTCAAGCCCGAGAACCTTGTCGAAGGTTTCGCTCTTGGCGGTAATCATTATTATCGGGACATTTGATTTTTTCCTGATTTCGCGGCAGACCTGCCACCCGTCAAGCTCGGGCAGCATAATGTCCAGAAGCACGACATCGGGCTTTAAGGCGTTGAACTTAACAACAGCCTCTTCGCCGTCATGGGAAATAATCACTCCGTACCCTTCTTTTTCAAGATAGAGCTTAAGCAGTTCGCAGATATTATTATCATCATCAACGACCAGAACTTTTCCTAGTGACATATTTATCATCCTTTCTGAATTTGAAGCATGTCTTTTTTTATCGTCGCAGTTAATTATTCTATTTTTGTATTATGTACAAAAACTGTAATTAAAGCGGTGATTTTATAACTAATTTTTATGGTAATCATATCGTTTACATAAATACATTATAACAAAATATGCTATTCAGTGTGTGAACAATATAATGCCGAATTGTTAAAATAATAATATATTCTACTAAAAACAATAAAAACATAAAAAAATATTCATTATTTCAATTCGCCGGTTTAAATTGATAAATCTATTTTAAACTGTTCACATTTTCACGGCAATAAATATTTACTGAATTTTAATGAATAACATATGTGCAAAATATCTATTTTTAAAGTTTATTAAAAAAAGAATATTGTAATAAATGACAAAATTTGTTTTAATTATAAAAATATACTTGATTTTTCTGATAATATTGGTAAAATAGTATTTAGCACTCTGACAGTAAGAGTGCTAACGCATGAAACATCATTTTCAAAACGGTGTTTAATTATGCTGATTAAACCCGAAATAAAATGCTTATTTATGGAAGGAGAAAAAATTATGACTATCAAACCACTGGCGGACAGAGTTGTCATTAAAATGACCGAAGCTGAAGAAACAACAAAAAGCGGGATTATACTTGCGGGCTCCGCAAAGGAAAAGCCGCAGGTCGCAGAAATCGTTGAGGTGGGTCCCGGCGGTCTCGTGGACGGCAAAGAGGTAACCATGACTGTTGCTAAGGGTCAGAAGGTACTTATTTCTAAATACAGCGGCACGGAAGTGAAAATCGACGGCGTTGAATATACTATTCTCCGTCAGGGCGATATTCTGGCTGTTGTTGAATAACAAAGTGATTAAGATACCGCTGCTTTTATTAAAGCAATGCTAAAAAAATCCTGCTTCCGGAAAAATAAAGCTAAGGCAGTTTTGCCCGAACGGGGCAAAACACAAAGAAAGGATGGTTATAATTATGGCAAAAGACATAAAATTCGGTGAGGACGCCCGCAAATCCTTGCAGGCGGGTGTTGACAAGCTTGCCGACACGGTTAAAATAACACTCGGTCCCAAGGGAAGAAATGTGGTTCTGGACAAGAAGTTCGGTTCTCCGCTGATTACAAACGACGGCGTTACGATTGCAAAGGAAATTGAGCTTGACGACCCGTTTGAGAATATGGGCGCGCAGCTTGTAAAGGAAGTAGCCACCAAAACAAACGACGTTGCCGGCGACGGCACTACAACCGCTACGCTTCTTGCTCAGGCTTTAATACGCGAGGGTATGAAGAATATCGCCGCGGGGGCAAATCCTATGGTTGTCAAGAAGGGTATTGCCAAAGCTGTTACAGCCGCAACCGAAGCGATTGTTTCAAATTCCACGCCGATTAACGGTTCCGAGGATATTGCCAGCGTCGCTGCAAACTCCGCGGGCGACGAGGAGATAGGCAAATTAATAGCCGAAGCAATGGAAAAGGTAACAGCCGACGGCGTAATTACAATTGAAGAATCAAAAACCGCCGAAACCTACTCCGAAGTTGTTGAGGGCATGCAGTTCGACAGGGGTTATATCACTCCGTACATGGTTACCGACACCGATAAGATGGAAGCCGTTATTGACGACGCTTACCTACTTATTACCGATAAGAAGATTTCCGTTATACAGGAGGTTCTTCCGCTTCTCGAACAGATTGTGCAGTCGGGGAAGAAGCTTGTTATCGTAGCCGAGGATGTTGAGGGAGAAGCCCTTTCAACCCTTATACTGAATAAACTCAGGGGTACGTTTATGTGCGTTGCCGTTAAAGCACCCGGTTTCGGCGACAGGCGCAAGGAAATGCTTCAGGATATCGCAATCCTTACAGGCGGACAGGTTATTACCGAGGAAATCGGCCTTGACCTCAAGGAAACCGAGGTTTCGCAGCTGGGACGGGCAAAACAGATTAAAATTTCCAAGGAAAATACTATTATCGTCGACGGCGCAGGCGACAAGCAGGCTATTAAGGACAGGGTGAACCAGATTAAAGCGCAGATTGAGGTTACCACATCCGATTTCGATAAGGAAAAGCTTCAGGAAAGGCTTGCTAAGCTTTCGGGCGGCGTAGCCGTACTTAAAGTCGGAGCCGCAACCGAAATTGAAATGAAAGAAAAGAAGCTCAGGATTGAAGACGCTCTTGCCGCAACAAAGGCAGCCGTTGAAGAGGGCATCGTCCCGGGAGGAGGAACCGCGTATGTGAATGCGATTCCCGCTGTTACAAAGCTTACTGCCGCACTGCTGGGCGATGAAAAAACCGGCGCTCAGATTGTTCTGAAAGCGCTTGAGGAGCCTACCCGTCAGATTGCGTCGAACGCAGGTCTTGAGGGAAGCATTATAATAGATAAGATTATCCGTTCACGTAAGGTCGGCTACGGCTTTGACGTATACAACGAGAGCTACTGCGATATGATTCCCGCCGGTATCGTAGACCCGACTAAGGTTACCCGCAGCGCTCTTCAGAATGCTTCTTCCGTCGCCGCAATGGTGCTTACCACCGAATCCCTGGTGGCTGACATCAAGGAAGAAACTCCCGCAGCCCCCGCAATGCCGGGCGGAATGGGCGGAATGTATTAATTCAGGGGTCAGGGATTAGGAATCAGGAGTCAGGTTTAATTCCAGCCTGATAATTCATAAAATAAATACAAAAAATCCGTCACGGCGATTTTATTGCTGTGGCGGATTAAATTATAATATATATGTATTAATCCGGGGTTAACAGCATTTTTAAGTTTCGGTAAAAACTTGTACTATTCTAAGACAAGTCCGCATATTATGTTGTAGTCAAGCTGTTATTGCCCGCCGGTTAATGTTCTGAGGCGGGGAATATATTACACTTTTATAGGGAGCGATTAGTATGAGTTCAAGAACTTCAAAAAAGGGAAGTAAAATATTACTGTTTTTTTTGCTGATAATACTGGTCTTAATAGCGGTGTTTTTCATTAAAAAAGCAAAGGATGAAGCTGATTCGGATACGAAATTCAACATGAGCAGCAATGCGGAAAGGGTTAGGTTTTTGAACGAACAGGGATTAATTGTAAAGCCCGACCCTGTTTCAACTGAGGAAATCATCATTCCGTCAGAGGCGAACGACACATACGCCGATTATGCAAGGCTGTTAAAGGAACAGGGCTTTAACATTGAAAAATACCTGGGCAGAAATGTTGTGCGAATTACGTATGAAGTGCTTAATTTCCCTGATTATGACGATAACGTCATGGCAAATATGCTTATTGCCGACGACCGTCTGATAGGCGGCGACATTTCCCTTAATGAAGAAGGCGGTTTTGTACTCCCTCTTGTATCAAAGAAAACTGCCGGCAAGCTCATGGAGGATGACCCTGCTGAAGAGACCACAGCGGTTACAACAGCGGCCGCAAGATAAAAAATCCGTCACGGTAACATTAAAGAACCGTGACGGATTGTTTTTTATCTGATAAAGCAAGTTATATTAGCTATACAGGAAGTTTTCCGCTGTTATGCAGCTTACAGGGGGCTATAATATTAAAAAATGGTTACAAAACAAATATATTCTTGAATGTTGTTGAATGAATGTGTTATAATGTAAATAATACCATTATATAATTATTTTTACTTCGGGGGTGAGGATGTGAAAAGCAGAAGATGGACGGCATTTAAGCTTATAGCAATGCTGCTGGTTGTCATATCTGTTGCAGGCGCTTTTTTAGTGCGTAAAACCGATGAAAATATGTCCTGGCTGCTGCTCGGGCTGACGGCTGTATTATCGATTGTTTTTCTTGCCCTCTTTTCGGCTTTTCAGAAAAACCTCCACAAATTCGTTACCGAAATGAAATCCCAGCTTAACCTTACAGAAAGGGATTCGCTTTACAGGTTCCCTGCTCCCGCCGCCATAGTTGACAGCGAAGGCGTTATTATATGGTACAATATAGCCTTTACCGAGCAGGTTTACGGTTCCGACGCTTTCGGAGTGCATATCAGCAGCATTATAAATGCGGATTTTGAAAAAATTATTGCAAATAAGAATATTGCCGTTGAATTTGAATCAAACCATTTTAAGGTTACCGCCGTAACTGCCGAAAAGACTGACGGGGACTCCGGGGCTGTTTCTGATTTAACCATTCTTCATTTCGAGGATATAAGCGACTATATAACCCTTGAAGCTGAAATGTTCAACGCGAAACCTTCCGTGCTGATTATTTCCATTGATAATTATGACGATATTCTGATTAATGAAAAGGATTCGGAAAAAGCTCATATCATGATACAGATTGAAAAGCTTCTGGAAACTTATTTCGAGGAACACAGGGGCGTTATGAGAAAAATTTCAAGCGATAAATACTTTGCGGTGATTGAGGACCGTTACCTTAAGGAAATTATTGATGACAAGTTTAAAATCCTCGATTCGGTAAGGGCAATCCCCGTTTCGGAAAAAACCTCCGTAACTCTTTCAATAGGAGTGGGACTGGGGGCTTTATACCTTGTCGAAAGTGAGAAATTCGCGAAACAGGCTCTTGAAATGGCTCAGGGACGCGGCGGAGACCAGGCGGCGATTAAGACGGACGGCGGATTCGAATTCTTCGGCGGCGTTTCCAAGGGAATCGAAAAAAACACAAAGGTAAAGACAAGAATTGTTGCAGCCGCCCTTACAGAGCTTATTAATTCCAGCCCTGAAGTGCTTATTATGGGACATGTCCACGGCGATATGGACTGTATCGGCGCGGGGGCGGGTCTTTGCGGGGCGATTCGAATTTTAAATCCCGATAAGTACGTAAGGATGGTCGTAAACACAGGCAAAACGCTGGCAAAGCCCATTATTGAAAGGATTAATGAAAATCTCCGCGACGAGGAGGAGCATTTTATCAGTCCGGACGAGGCGGCTGCCAGAATAACCCGCGATACGCTCCTTATAATCGTCGATACTCATAACAGGGATATTGTCGAATTTCCCGAGCTATATGAAAAAGCGGGTAAAATCGCTGTGATTGACCATCACAGACAGACCGTTAATTATATTGACAACGCCGTAATCTTCCACCATGAACCTTACGCGTCGTCAGCCTGCGAAATGGTGGCTGAGATTATCCAGTATTTTCAGGGAATAAACAAGCTTTCAAGCTATTATGCCGACGCTATGCTTGCGGGGATAATGCTTGACACGAAAAACTTTATAATGCGCACCGGCGTGCGTACCTTTGAGGCTTCGGCATTCCTGCGCAAGCTCGGGGCCGATATGGTAGCCGTCAAGGGACTGTTCGCGAACTCGGTAGAATGTATACAAAAGCGTTCAAAACTGGTGTCGACGGCTGAAATATATCAGAGATGCGCCATCGCGCTGGACGAAGAGCATAATAACGAATCCCGCCTTGCTTCGGCTCAGGCGGCGGACGAGCTTCTTGAAATCGAGAATGTTGACGCCAGTTTCGTTATTTTCTACACTTCTGCGGGGGTGAGCATTTCGGCGCGTTCAATGGGAGCTATGAATGTACAGATTATAATGGAAAAACTCGGCGGAGGCGGTCATAATACGATGGCAGCTGCCCAGTTCGGCGGAATTACCGTTTTTGAGGCGAAGGCAAAGCTTGTGAGCGCTATAGACGAGCATATCGCAAATATATCGTAAGGCTGTGGTAAAAGGTTTGAAAATAAATTTTCAAACTCAGGAGTTTTGTCCTTTCAGGACAAAACATCCGGAAAGGATAGGCATAGATATGGAAAAATGGAATTCCGAAACATTAAGGACAAATCCCCTTGTTGAAATAGGCGAATTTTTTAACAGCAGGGCTGATATATACAATGAGGTTCATGTTGAAAATATCGGGGGAGGTATGGAAAGCAAAAATATAATCGCATCCCTTCTACCTGAAAATACCGAAACGCTGATTGATTTCGGAGTAGGCACTGGGCTGGAGCTTGCGGGGATTTTTAAGAGATTCCCCTGTATAAAAGTCACGGGGGTTGATATTGCCGGGAATATGCTGGAAAAGCTGAAAAACACTTACCCGGACAAAAGTATAAACCTTTTCTGTGAAAGTTACTTTAATTTTGATTTTGGGGTATCTTGCTTTGACTCCGCTTTATCGGTTATGACAATGCACCACTATGACCATAAAACCAAGACAGCTTTATATGAGAAAGTACGTTCATGCCTTAAAGAAAACGGCGTTTATATTGAATGCGACTATATGCTTTCGGAAAATGATTACGAAAACGCACAGGAGCTGGAGGATTTTTATTTTTCGGAATATAAACGTTTAATGGAGGAACAGGGTTTAACCGGTGACAGCTATTATCATTATGATACTCCCTGTACGGTGAAAAATCAAATAAGATTGCTGACAGAAGCGGGGTTTTCAAGCGTTTCGGAGGTTTGGCATACAGGAAATACAATTATACTGGCGGCAAATAAATAATGAATGCCATAATATAAAAATTATATCATACAAGGAGATTATTATGAAAGTTATTTTTTTACAGGATGTCAAGGGAACGGCAAAACAGGGGGACGTTAAGGAGGTTGCGGACGGCTACGCAAGGAATTTCCTTATCGCCAGGGGGATTGCCATTGAAGCGAACGCAAAGAATATGTCCGACCTTGCCGGTAAAAAAGCGTCCGAACAGCATAAAGCCGACGCCGTAAAAGAGGAGGCAATAAAAGCGGCTTACGTTTTAAAGGGAAAAACCGTAATCTGCAAGGCAAAGGCAGGGAAAAGCGGAAAGCTTTTCGGCGCAGTTACGGCAGGGCATATATCCGATTCGCTGAAAGAACAGTTTGATGTAACCGTTGATAAAAAGAAAATAAATCTTACATCCGATATAAAAGCATACGGTACATATACCGCCGAAATAAAATTTTTCGCGGGCGTATCAGAAAAAATTACCGTCGAGGTTATCGAAGACGATTAAGAAAACCCTTTCATCAAAAGCCAAACAGAAAAGAAATGAATTTTCAGGAAGGTGTATTTATCCGGACAGAAATCCTGAGGGGGATGGGTAATTTTATGGACTATACCGGCATTGATTTCGGCGGGGGCGAAATGCCCTTCAGTCTTGAATCGGAACAGACTGTGCTGGGCGCCGTTCTGCTTGACTCGCAGATTCTCAGCACGGCAATAATATACTGCAAGCCCGAAAGCTTTTACATACAAAAGCATAAGGAACTTTTCGGCATTATAATCCGGCAGTTTACTTTAGGGACTGATACCGATATTATCACTGTGCTGAATGAAGCAGTTAAAGAAAATATCTTTGAAAGCTCGCAGGCCGGCAAGGAATACCTTAACACGATAATGGAGCTTGTTCCCACAACGGCGAATATAATAAGCTACTGTAAAATTGTCGAGGAAAAGTATCATATACGGCAGCTTATTACAGCCGCTAAGGAAATTATAGAAGCCGCCGGCGGAACTGAAACAGCCGGACAGCTGCTTGATTTTGCAGAGCAGAAAATATATGACATCCGGCAGGGCAGGGACATAAGCGGTCTTGTTAAAATTGACGAGGTCGTTCTTGATACCTATGACGAGCTTGCCCGGAAAAGCGGTCCCGAAAGGGAATCTTACAGCGGTACAAAATCCGGGTATAAGGATTTGGACAACATTATCACCGGACTTAACAAATCCGACCTGATTATTATTGCGGCGCGGCCGGGTGTGGGGAAATCCTCTTTCGCCTTTAACATTGCGGCTAACGTATGCCGGAGCAGCGCCGAAAAGGAAGTGGTGCTGTTCTCGCTGGAAATGTCAAAGGAACAGATTGTGACGCGTATGCTTTCATCCGAGAGCCTTGTCAACAGCGAGCATCTTATGAAGGGCATTATATCAAGCGAAGAATGGGTAAAGCTTGCCGAAGGCGCAGGCAGACTCTCTAAAATGAATATGTACCTTGACGATACCGCCGGACAGACCGTCACCCAAATGAAAGCAAAGCTCCGGCGCCTTAAAAACCTGAATCTGGTAATTATAGATTATTTACAGCTTATGTCGTCAGGCAGGAAAATTGACAACAGGGTCAATGAGGTTTCGGAGATTACCCGTCAGCTGAAGCTTATGGCAAAGGAGCTTAACGTTCCCGTAGTATTGCTTTCCCAGCTTTCGAGAGGAGTTGAAGCCCGTTCGGACAAGCGTCCCGTGCTTTCCGACCTCAGGGATTCGGGTTCTATTGAGCAGGATGCCGATATTGTTATGTTTTTATACCGCGACGGTTATTACAACAAGGAAAACCCCGACCAGACTCTTGCCGAATGCATCGTATCAAAAAACAGGCACGGGGAAACCAATACTGTGAACCTGAGGTTTAACGGTCAGTACACACTGTTCCTTTCCGCGGATTATCAGCAGTAAGAGAATAAACTTAAAATAAAGCCGGACGTACTGATTAATACAGAACGTCCGGTAATTATAATATTTAATACGTACTGAACAATTTTTATAATATTATTTTCGATACGGTAAACGATTCTGTTTTTATCGTCAATCCGTCTGCTCCAATATGCGGATAAATCGCCGCTTAGCCTTTCAGGTTTTCCATCGCCTTTATTACCGTTTCGTTCTATATCCTTTAACAGAATTAAAATGCGTTTCAAGGTTTTTTTATCTTGACTAGTCCAGTATTCAAAACAATGTCAACAACTTAAGCAAAAAACGAATAACTTTCTAATCATAAGTGGACAGTGAGCAGTGGTCAGTGGTCAGNNTTATTGTAAAGTAAAATCTCTTATGTTGTTACCATTGGTATTCAAAATCCTGCCATGCTTCATCTGACCAACTTTTAATCATCTGAATTTACCTCATGAACAGTTCCTCCTGTTGTTTCCATTTGATGTATTGATTTACGCAAACGATTTATATTTACTTCTGAATAAAACGGGTCTGCTGTAATTTCAAACGGAATCCGCTGTTCTCTGCTGACCTTAGCAGCAAAAATCGTAAAAGCTGCGGTAATACTTAAACCCATTTCCTTGCAGGCTTTTTCCATTCCCTTTTTTAAATCCTCGTCAATGCGAAAATTAATCATAGTTTGTGCCATATAGATCACTGCCTTTCAATATTATTATATCATATTGTAAAGCATTTGTCAATAAATTGATGAATATATAGCATAGTATTAAGTATAAATATTTTAAACACTAATATTTATATATAAATCTTCTGATTTTACTATGCCTTATTCACTGAACCGAAAAGCTCCATTTTTTCCTTAACTGTCGACTTGATTGCCTCAAAGCCGGGAGCGAGAAGCTTGCGGGGGTCAAAGCCCTTACCCTGTAAATCCTTTCCCGCTTCGATATATTTTCTTGTCGCTTCGGCAAAAGTAAGCTGGCATTCGGTATTCACATTAATTTTTGCAACGCCCAAAGAAATAGCTTTTTTAATCATATCCTCAGGTATTCCCGTTCCTCCGTGGAGAACAAGCGGCATATCCCCGACCTTTCCCTTAACGGCTTCAAGCGTTTCAAAAGAAAGCCCCGCCCAGTTTTCAGGATACTTCCCGTGAATATTCCCTATACCAGCGGCAAGCATTGTAACCCCTAAATCGGCAATCTGCCTGCATTCGTCAGGGTCGGCGCATTCACCCGCCCCGACAACCCCGTCTTCTTCTCCGCCGATTGAACCTACCTCGGCTTCAAGGGACAGCCCTTTTTCATCGCATATATTCACAAGCTCGGTTGTTTTGGAGACATTTTCATCTATGGGATAATGGGAGCCGTCAAACATAACGGAGGAGAATCCCGCCTCAATACAGTCCTTTGCTCCTTCATATGAGCCGTGGTCAAGGTGGAGCGCAACAGGTACGGTTATGTTAAGACCCTCCAGCATTCCCTCAACCATGCCTACAATTGTTTTATATCCGCACATATACTTACCCGCACCCTCCGAAACGCCGAGGATAACGGGTGAATTAAGCTCCTGCGCTGTCATCAGAACCGCTTTCGTCCACTCCAGATTATTGATATTGAACTGACCTACGGCATACCTGCCGTTCAGAGCCTTGCCGAGCATTTCCTTTGCTGAAACGAGTTTAAACATAATTATAACCATACCTTTCTACAAAAATGCGATGCTTTGAGCGGTTTTGCTTTAACAAAATTACAGACAGCAGTCTGAAAAGCAATGTCAACAACTTAAGCAAAAAACGAATAACTTTCTAATCATAAGTGGACAGTGAGCAGTGGTCAGTGGTCAGATTTCTGNNCTGGCGTCTGGAATCTGGAATCTGGAATCTTATTGTAAAGTAAAATCTCTTAAGTTGTTACCATTGGTCTGAAAAGCACAAAACTCGCAGTTTGAAAGATAAATCTTTCAAACTTATTGCCATCCTTAAAATCCGATTATTTTTCATTATTAAATATTAACAGTGTAATAACCCCTTCCGTACTTTATTGATACGAAAGGGGTTGTTTTATACCAGTTCGATAACTGCCATCTCGGCGGCGTCCCCGCGTCTGGGACCCGTCTTGACAATTCTTGTATAACCGCCGTTTCTTTCCGCATACTTAGGTGCTATATCGTCAAATAATTTTTTAACGACGTCTTCTTTAGTCACATAAGAAAGAACCTGGCGTTTTGAATGAAGGTCGTTGGTCTTGGCGGTGGTTATTATCTTTTCCGCCATACTGCGGACCTCCTTTGCTCTTGTTACCGTGGTTTCGATTTTTCCGTTTTCAAGCAGATAGGTGACCATCGCCCTGAGCATTGCTCTTCTTTGGTCGCTTGCCCTGCCTAATTTCCTGGTGCCCGGCATTGTATTCATCTCCTTACTATTAAAATCCAAAAAGGAAGGGGGCTGGCGCTTCTGTAATTCATGAAGCGGGTCTGTGATAATACTGCCCCGTAAAAATAATTATCCTTTATGAGGTTTTCGTTATTCCTCCTCGGAGCTGAGGTCAAAGCCCAAAGACTGGAGCTTTTCCTTAACCTCGTCAAATGATTTTTTACCGAGGTTTCTGACCTTCATCATTTCTTCTTCCGATTTATTTATAAGGTCGTCTACCGTATTTATTCCCGCACGCTTCAGGCAGTTAAACGAGCGTACTGACAGTTCAAGTTCCTCAATGGTCATCTCCAGGATTTTTTCCTTGCCCTTATCATCCTTCTCAACCATAATTTCGGTGATGGAAGCTTCGTCCGACAATTCGACGAACAGCCTCAGATGCTCAATGAGGAGATTGGCTGCTTGCGATACAGCTTCTTTAGCCGATACGACGCCGTCCGTCCATATCTCTATAATAAGCTTATCAAAATCTGTAACCTGACCAAGCCTTGTATCCTCAACCTGGTAGTTTACCTTCAGTACAGGCGTGTATATGGAGTCAACGGCAATAACGTCGATATTAAAGTTGAAAAGCTGCTTGTTCTTTTCGGCGGATACATAACCGCGTCCCTTGTCGATAGTGATTTCCATATAAAGCTTGGCATCCTTGCCCAAAGTCGCTATATGCATTTCAGGAACAAGAATATCAACCTCGGAATCGGTTTTTATATCACCGGCTGTAATAACGCATTCATCCTCGGCTTCTATATATATGGTTTTGGGACCTTCACCGTAAAGCTTGGCGGTAAGCCCCTTGATGTTAAGAATAATTTCGGTAACATCTTCCTTAACGCCCGGGATAGTGGAAAGCTCATGGTGAACGCCGTCAATCTTTACAGACGTAACAGCCACACCGGGAAGTGAGGAGAGCAGGACGCGCCTCAGGCTGTTGCCGAGAGTATGTCCATAGCCGCGCTCGAGGGGAGCAATGGCAAACTTGCCGTAAGTACCGTTACTTTTAAGTTCAACGGTATCAATTTCCGGCTTTTCGATTTTTTCAAGCATTAAAAACCCTCCTATTATGAATCGCGGTACTATATACAGTAAGTATAACAACCGCCTTGTCAAGCTAATTATTACTTAGAGTACAACTCAACAACAAGATGCGGTTCACACTCAAAATCAAGGTCAGTAATCTGAGGAGCCCTGATTACAGAAGCTGAAAGCGTTTCTCTGTTGTAGTCAAGCCAGGACGGAATAAGGCGGCCTTTAGTCTGTTCCGCATTATCCTTGAACTTGTCACTGCTTTTGCTCTTGTCGGATAAAGCGACTACGTCCCCTTCTTTCACACGGAAAGACGGTATATCAATTTTTTTACCGTTAACCAAAAAATGACCGTGTGAGGCAAGCTGTCTTGCTTCTCTCCTTGTAAGAGCCATACCCATTCTGTAAACAACATTGTCGAGCCTTGATTCCAGTATTGAAATAAGGTTGTCGCCGGTTTTGCCCTCGGCTTTCTCGGCAAGCTCAAAATAATGGAAGAAGGGCTTTTCAAGCACCCCGTATATAAACTTAAGCTTTTGTTTTTCCTTTAGCTGCAGACCGTATTCCGAAACCTTCCTCCTGCTGTTGGCGTTAGGGTTTCTTTTAGACTCCTGAGCGACGCCCATAACCATCGGTGAAATACCGAGAGTTCTGCACCTTTTTAATATTGGTTCTTTATTAACTGCCATCTTCTAAATTACACCTCCACGTAATTAAACTAGACGCGTCTTCTCTTGGGAGGACGGCATCCGTTATGAGGAATAGGAGTTACATCCTTAATCATCTTAACTTCGAGACCAACGGTCTGCAGTGCGCGAATAGCAGCTTCGCGTCCCGACCCCGGACCCTTTACATATACTTCAACAGATTTCAAGCCATGCTCCATAGCTGCCTTTGCGGCGGTTTCGGCGGCAGTCTGAGCGGCAAAGGGAGTTGACTTCTTCGAACCCCTGAAACCGAGTCCGCCTGCCGACGCCCAGGAAATTGCGTTACCCTGAGTGTCTGTTATGGTAATTATTGTGTTGTTGAAGGTGGACTGGATATGAACTGCGCCGTTTTCTATGTTTTTGCGTTCGCGGCGGCGTCTTATTACAGTCTTTTTACCTTTAACCTGTGCCAATATTCATTCCCTCCTTACTTTTTCTTATTTGCAATCGTCTTAACGGGACCCTTGCGGGTTCTGGCGTTTGTTTTGGTTCTCTGACCCCTTACGGGCAGACCCTTTCTGTGACGGACGCCCCTGTAGCAGCCTATTTCAACAAGCCTCTTAATATTCAGCGCAACATCTCTTCTCAGGTCGCCCTCAACAATAATATTGCGGTCAATGTACTCACGAAGTTTTGAAACGTCGTCTTCCGTCAGATTCTTTATTCTTGTATCGGGGTTAACGCCTGTGCTTGCAAGAATAGTTTTTGCTGTATTCTGACCTATTCCGAAAATATAAGTCAAACCAATCTCGACTCTTTTGTTTTTCGGAAGGTCAACGCCGGCAATACGTGCCATTTACAATACACCTCCATATTGGTTTTATAGACATCAGTATGAATTTCACACATCCGTTCAGTATAAATCTGTCGTGCTGTCCCTTCATTTTTTCTGTAAAAAACGCAGACAGGTAGTCCAAGGCTGAAATTATAGCGCTTAAGCTAAAACGCCTGAGCGTTTTTAAGCTTAACCCGCTGAATCAGCCCTGACGCTGTTTATGCTTGGGATTTTCACAGATGACCATTATTCTGCCTTTTCTTTTTATAATCTTGCATTTTTCACAAATAGGTTTTACCGAAGGTCTTACTTTCATGATTATGACCATCCTTTCCGGACGTTTTGCCCGTCACGGCAAAACTCCCAGTTTGAAACAGAGTTCAAACTCAGTTATTCCTGTAATAATATAAATAAATTTATTTTGCTCTCCAGGTAATTCTGCCTTTTGAGAGGTCATATGGCGACATCTCGACAGTAACCTTGTCGCCGGGGACAATCCTGATATAATTAATTCTCAGTTTACCGGAAACATGGGCTAAAATCTGGTGACCGTTCGCAAGCTCAACCTGAAACATGGCATTCGGCAAAGCTTCCGTAACAATACCCTCTATCTCAATAACATCTTCCTTTGACAAGCATATGCCTCCTTTTCGGACAATTGGGTTTTGGGTTTTCAAGCGTTGTACGCATCACATCCGTTAAAGTCCCTCAGCAATACGCGCAGGCTTTTATCAGTTAAATTGTCAATATTTACAACAGTATTGGTAAAATATAGGTGTTTTATACGTTTTTTCTTGGGTTTTATAAGCTTTCTTTCCTTACCGTCGGCAACAAGGGCAAAACCGTCAAGAACCTCGGTGATAACCATGAATTTCCCTCGGTCGCGTCCAGCCGCGCTGCAGACAATCATACCGGTTTTAACATTCATAGCCATAACGGTGCCTTTCCTGTGCAAAGCCTTTTTGCTTCGGCTTTATGGTTATTAAAATACCTGTTTTTCCGGCGGTAACCGGAATAAACCCATAAACGGGGAAATCAGTCAAGTGCGATGGTCGGCTTAGTCAGGAGTACGGGACCGTCCGGTGTAACCGCGACCGTATGCTCGAACTGAGCGGAAAGAGAACCCGATTTTGTGACGACAGTCCACCCGTCCGAAAGAACTCTGACATCATCTCCGGAAGCGTTGACCATGGGTTCAACGGCTATGACCATTCCCGAAACAAGACGCGGACCGCGGCCCTTGCTGCCGTAATTAGGAACTTCGGGGGATTCATGCAGTTCTTTCCCCACTCCGTGTCCGATATACTTTCTTACAACGCTGTACCCGTAAGAAATGCAGTGCTGTTCAATTGCATATCCTATATCGCCTACCCTGTTTCCGGCAACAGCCTGTTCAATACCGAGATAAAGGCTTTCTTCCGTAACCTTCAAAAGCTGCTCAGCCTCTTTTGAAATTTTACCCACCGCGAACGTATAAGCGGTGTCTCCGTGAAAACCGTCGATATAAGCCCCGACGTCAATTCCTACAATATCACCCTCGTTAAGACGTACTTTTTTTGAGGGGACGCCATGGGTAACCTGGTCGTTTACAGATATGCAGGCGGAATAGCGAAACCCGCCGTAGCCGAGAAATGACGGCTTTGCGCCGTTTTTTACGATATAGTCATGGATAATCTTATCAAGCTCGTAGGTAGTCATTCCAATCCGCACGGATTTTCCGGCGTAATGCAGGGCGTTTCCCGCAATAATCCCGGCTTTTCGCATTTTTTCCAGTTCGGATTTAGATTTAACCGATATCATTCTCTTCGCCTTCTTATGAGGAAACAGCGTCAAGGACAAGCTTTGAAGTATCCTTAACCTCTTCCTGCCCGTCAATCCTGACAAGCTTGCCTTTGCCGGCATAAAAATCTATAAGGGGAGCGGTTTTGTCATGATAAGTCTTAAGCCTCTCAATAACGGTTTCGGGAGCGTCGTCCGCGCGGAGCACGGCGTTTCCGCCGCATTTGTCGCATTTACCCTCGGTTTGAGTCGGTTTGTACTCAATGTGGTAGGAAGCGCCGCAGCTTTCGCATACTCTCCTGCCCGAAAGCCTTGCCTGAATTTTTTCATCGGGAACATCAATTGAAATGACCTTATCAATGCCTATTCCCATATTTTCAAGCGCTACGGCCTGCGGAACCGTTCTGGGGAAACCGTCCAGGATAAATCCTTTTTTACAGTCGCCTTCGGCAATCCTGTCCTTCAGAATACCGATAACAACCTCGTCCGGCACTAAAGCGCCGCTTTCCATATAGCCTTTTGCCTTCAGTCCGCTGGGCGTACCGTTCTTTACGGCTTCGCGGAGAATATTCCCTGTGGAAATCTGCGGAATCCCGAGCTTTTCGCTGATGACTTCAGCCTGCGTACCTTTACCGGCGCCGGGCGCGCCCAATAAAATCAGGTTCATTTACATACACTCCTTTTTTAAGGATTTATTCAAGGAAGCCCTTATGGTGACGCATCATCATCTGGGATTCAAGGTTCCTTACAGTTTCAAGCACAACGCTTACGATAATCAGAATCGAAGTACCGCCCATCGCAATGTTAAGGTTCGGCATGGCAAGGTTGGTCAGAATAGGGAATATTGCGATAATACCGAGGAACACGGCTCCTATAAGGGTAATCTTTGAAAGGATTCTCTTAATATGGTCGCTGGTCGGCTTGCCGGGACGTATACCCGGAATGCCTCCATTGTTCTGGCGCAGGTTGTTTGCGATTTCAATCGGATTGTACTGCATGGAAACATAGAAATAGTTGAACGCAATAATAAGCGCGAAATAAAGTATGCCGTACCACGGACTCTGATAACTGAAGAAGCTCAGGAATCCGTTATAGAATTTCTGCCAGAATGTCAATACTGCTCCTTCTGCTGCAACAAAAGCCGGAACAAACATACCGATAGTCGAAGGCAGTGACATTATTGCCATCGCGAAGATAATAGGCATAACTCCGCTCATTGCGATTTTAATGGGGATGTGGGTGTTCTGTCCTCCGTACTGCTTTCTGCCGACAACCCGTTTCGCATACTGGATAGGAATACGTCTTTCGGATTCATTCATGAATACAATGAAGCCTATCATGATTATAAACACTATCAGCACTACCGGAACGACGAAAACATACCTCATATCGGACTTTACAAGCTCGAACATAGCGAGTATGCTTGACGGTCCCCTTGAAACGATACCGGCGAAAAGGAGCATTGAGATGCCGTTTCCTATGCCCTTGTCGTTAATGCGGTTGCCGAGCCATACAACAAGCGAAGAACCTGCGGCAAAAGCAAAAATTATAATCACCGCTGTGAAAACGCCGTAAAAACCGGTTGTATACTTAACGGCTCCCTGGTTACGCATGGTAACATAATATGCGTATGACATAACGCCTGCAATAGCGAGGGCGACAAATCCTGTTATTCTCTGGATTTTCTTCCGCCCCTCCTCGCCTTCCTTCTGCATATTCTCAAGCGGAGGGAGAGCGTAGGTCAAAAGCTGCATTATAATGGATGCGTTGATATAGGGCTGGATAGCAAGGGCAAACAGGGTACCCTTTGACAGAGCGCCTCCGGAAAGAATATCCATATAATTAAGGATACTGCCTTCGTTTCCGCCCAGCATTCCGGCAAGAACATCGGCATCCAGGAAAGGCACGGGTATATGGCAGCCTATTCTGAAAATAAGGATTATCAGCAAAGTGTAAAGGATTTTATTCCTCAGCTCGGGAACCTTCCAAGCGCTTCTGAAGGTTGAAAACACCTTACATCACCTCAGCCTTCCCGCCTGCCTTTTCGATTTTTTCCTTTGCGGATTCCGAAAAAGCGGCAACCCTGACGGTAAGATTTTTATTTATGTCGCCGTTGCCGAGAATCTTTACCCCGTCAAGCTCTTTCTTGATAATTCCGGCTGCCTTTAAAAGTTCGGCGTCAACTACGGTGCCTTCCTTAAAAACCTCAAGGTCTTTAACGTTTATGACGGTATACTCAGTGGCAAAAACGGAGTTGTTGAAACCCCTCTTGGGAATTCTCCTCTGGAGCGGCATCTGACCGCCCTCAAATCCCGGTCTCACACCGCCGCCTGAACGTGAGTTCTGACCTTTATGACCTTTGCCGGCAGTCTTTCCCCACCCTGAACCGTGACCTCTGCCGACTCTTTTTACTTTTTTTCCGGAGCCTTCGGCAGGGGATAACTCATGAATTTTCATAGTTTCTCATTCCTTTCTATGATGGTATGGCGATTCTGCACAAAAATACAGAATAAAGTTCAAGCAAGACAAATACAGTTCTGAAAGCTTTTATTCCTCAGTAACGGCAACAAGATGCCTGATTGTCTTAATCTTTCCCTTTGTAGCGTCGTTATCGGGCTGAACGGTTACAGCCCCGATTTTGCGGAGTCCGAGTGAATGAGCGGTAGAAATCTGGTTTTTCTTACAGCTGTTAAGGCTCCTTACGAGTTTTATTTTAAGTGCCATATCAGTCATCCCCCTTAACTATAAATTTCTTTTATGGTTTTGCCTCTGATTTCAGCAATTTCCTTAGCATTACGGCATCTGGTAAGACCGTTTATTGTGGCTTTTACCACATTGGCAGGATTGTTGGAGCGCAAGGATTTGGTTCTGATGTCCTTTATTCCCGCTGTTTCGATTACAGCCCTCGCGGGGCCGCCTGCGATAACTCCCGTACCGGGTGCGGCAGGTTTCATAAGAACTCTTCCGGCTCCGTATTCACCGATAATTTCATGAGGTATGGTAGTTCCCTTGAGGGAAACCTTGATTAAGTTTTTCTTAGCGTCTTCGATACCCTTGCGGATAGCGTCAGGAACCTCTCCCGACTTGCCCATGCCGTATCCGACCGTTCCGTTTCCGTCGCCTACAACGACGAGAGCGGCAAACTTGAATATACGTCCGCCTTTAACGGTTTTTGAAACTCTGTTAATTGCGACAACCTTTTCGGTAAGCTCGAGAGCCGAAGCGTCTATCTTTGAATTTGCCAAAAGTATAACCTCCTTTAAGTTTAATAGCTGCCTAAAAGTTTAATCCGCCTTCCCTTGCGCCGTCGGCAAGCTTAGCCACCCTTCCGTGATAAAGATAACCGGCGCGGTCGAAAACAACGTCCTTGATTCCCTTGGAAAGAGCAGCCTCGGCAAGCTTTTTGCCCACTTCAAAAGCGCCCTCCTGATTTCCGCCGTTCGCTTCAAAGCCCTTTACGGCTGATGAATACGAAGCCAAAGTTACTCCGGCGGTATCGTCGATAATCTGAGCGTAAATGTGCTTTGACGAACGGAATACGTTAAGTCTCGGACAAGCGGCGGTACCGCTGATTTTGGAACGTACCCGAGTCTGTCTTTTAGCCCTGGCGGTTTTTCTGTTAATTTTCTTAACCATTACAAATTCACTCCTTTTTAAACGGAAATAGTAGCGGACATTTTGTCAGCTGTCCCATTTCCTTACATTATAGGATAATCTCCGGATAATAAGTTATATTAAGCAAACAGCATAAGGCTATTTCTTGCCCTTGCCCGCTTTGCCCTCCTTGCGGATGATATGCTCGCCCTGATAGCGGATTCCCTTGCCCTTATAAGGCTCGGGGGGTCTTTTTTCACGCACTTCGGCGGCGAACTGACCTACCTTCTGTTTATCGATACCGTTAACGACAATCCTGTTAGGAGCGGGAACGTCAACGGTAATGCCTTCTTTTTCCGGCATAATAACCTGATGTGAATAACCCAGATTCATAACAATATTACTGCCCTGCTTTGCGGCTCGGTAACCGACGCCTTCTATTTCAAGAGTTTTTGAAAATCCCGATGTAACGCCTTCTACCATATTGCTTATAAGAGTTCTTGTGAGTCCGTGAAGCGCCCTGTGGTTCTTGTTGTCGGTAGGGCGGGTAACGGTGATTTCAGCGCCTTCAAGCCTGATATCCATATCGGAATTGAAAGAGCTGCTGAGCGTTCCCTTAGGACCCTTAACGGTAACGGTTGAACCGTCGATATTTATGTCTACCCCAGCAGGAACACTGATTGGCTTTTTACCTATTCTTGACATAATATGTGTTCCCCCTTACCATATAAATGCAAGGACTTCGCCGCCTACGTTAAGCGCCCTCGCTTTTTTGTCAGTCATGATACCCTTGGATGTCGAAACAATTGCGACGCCAAGTCCCTTCATAACCTTAGGCATATCCTCGCAGCTAGAGTAAATACGCAGACCCGGCTTTGAAACCCTGCGCAGTCCCGTAATAACCTGCGATTTGTTCTCCCCGTATTTGAGAGTAATTCTTATGATACCCTGCTTGCCGTCGTCAATAATCTGAAAGCTCTTCAGATAACCCTCGTCTACAAGGATTTGTGTAATAGCCTTCTTCATATTGGAAGCAGGAACGTCAACGGTAGTGTGCTTAGCGGAATTTGCATTACGTATTCTTGTAAGCAGGTCTGCGATTGTATCAGTAATTTGCATACCTTAGTCAACCTCCTTGTGAATTTTCGAATTAGAGCAGGAGCATAGCCTCCTGTTCCTGCGCTTTATTCCCGCAGTGCGTTCCTGCAGCGGGAAACACGCTATAGTTTAAAATATTACCAGCTGGCTTTCCTGACGCCCGGGATTTGTCCGTCATGCGCAAGCTCCCTGAAGCAAATACGGCATATACCGAATTTCCTGAGATAGGCGTGAGGTCTTCCGCAGATTTTGCAGCGGTTATAAGCTCTTGTGGAAAACTTAGGAGTTTTCTGCTGTTTAAGCACCATTGCTTTCTTAGCCATTTTTAGTTATCCCTCCTATTACTTATTTTGCAAACGGAGCGCCCATAAGCTCAAGCAGAGCCTTAGCCTCTTCGTCGGTTTCGGCGGTGGTTATTATATTAATATCCATACCCCTGACCTTATCAATTTTATCATACTCTATTTCCGGGAAAATAAGCTGTTCTTTTATACCGGTGGAGTAGTTGCCCCTGCCGTCGAACGAGTTGGGGCTTATGCCTCTGAAGTCCCTTACTCGAGGGAACGCAACATTGAAAAGGCGGTCGAGGAATTCATACATGTTTTCACTGCGCAGCGTCACCTTGACGCCAATCGGCATACCTTCGCGCAGCTTGAAGTTCGCAACGGATTTTTTAGCTTTGCACACGATCGGCTTCTGCCCTGTAATTGCCGCAAGGTCGTTCATAATCGCATCGATAACCTTCGTGTTGTCTTTAGCCTCGCCAGCTCCCACATTAATTACAACCTTATCAATCTTCGGTATCTGCATAACACTCTTGTAGCCGAACTGCTTCATAAGAGCAGGAGCAACAGAGCTGACATAAAGTTCTTTTAAATTAGATGCCATAATAATGTTCTCCTTTCTTAATAAGCCTTGCCGCAGTCCGCATGCTTGCAGACTCTGTTCTTTTTGCCGTCGGCTTCAATTTTATGGGCAAGCCTGGTCGGTTTGCCGCATTTAGGGCAGACAGCCATAACCTTTGATGCGTAAAGCGGAGATTCAACATTTACGATTCCGCCCTTCTGACCCATCTGCCTGGGCTTGACATGCTTAATCGCTATGTTGAGACCTTCGACTATAACCTTGCCTTCCTTGACGGATACTTCCAGAACCGTGCCTTGTTTGCCCTTATCCTTACCGGAAAGAATCACGACGGTGTCTCCTGTTTTAACGTGCAGTTTCTTTTTCATAATACGGGACACCTCCTTTTATAATACTTCAGGGGCAAGCGAAAGAATCTTCAAATAATCCTTATCCCGAAGCTCCCTGGCGACTGGCCCGAAAATACGGGTTCCCCTTGGGTTATTGTCTTCTTTTATAATAACGGCGGCATTTTCGCTGAAACGGATATAAGTTCCGTCCTCGCGGCGAAGACCTTTTGCCGAACGAACGATAACTGCCTTAATAACATCGCCTTTTTTAACAACGCCGCCTGGTGTTGCCTTTTTAACCGAAGCAACCACAACATCGCCGATATTTGCATACCTTCTGCGGGTTCCGCCAAGGACTCTTATACACATAAGCTCTTTAGCGCCGGTGTTATCCGCGACTTTTAAATAAGACTGCATCTGTATCATAGTGCAATACTCCTTCCTGAATAAGAAGAAACCGGTCAGAGGTAGTTTTTTACCTCTAAGCCTGGACTTCTTTTATAATTTTAATAACCGGATATTCAGCGCAGCCGCACAAAGCGCCGCAAAATCCGCCCAAAGCGGCGGATGCGGCAATGCGCGCTTAAGCGCTTTCAATCATTACCGTACGCAAAGGCTTAATCTTACTTTGCCTTTTCAATAACTTCAACAAGCCGCCATCTCTTGTCTTTTGACAAGGGACGGGTCTCCATTATTTCAACACGGTCGCCGATATTGCATATATTGTTCTCATCATGGGCTTTAAGCTTTATTGTTCTCTTGATAATTTTCTTATAAAGGGGATGAGCAACGGAGTCAACTATTGCGACAACGATTGTTTTGTCCATTTTATTGGAAACAACCTTGCCTGTTCTGGTTTTTCTTAAATTTCTTTCAGCCATCTCTCTGCCCTCCTCACTGCGCCGCGTTCTGACGCTCGCGCATAATAGTCAAAACACGCGCTATATCTTTTTTAACAGCTTTCAAACGCGTAGGGTTGTCAAGCTGGTTAACAGCAAGCTGAAAACGGAGAGCGAAAAGTTCTTTCTTTAAATCGGACAATTTATTATCAAGCTCAAGGGCTGTCATATCTCTGACTTCACTAGCTTTCATTAAACGCTCGCCTCCTGTTCTTCGCGTTTTACAAATTTGCACTTAATCGGGAGCTTATGCATGGCAAGACGCATAGCTTCCCTCGCAATATCTTCGGTTACGCCTGAAATTTCAAACATTATTCTTCCCGGCTTGACAACGGCCACCCAGTATTCGGGCGAACCCTTTCCCGAACCCATTCGGGTTTCCGCCGGCTTTTCGGTAACGGGTTTGTCAGGGAATATTTTTATCCATACCTGACCGCCCCTTTTTATATAACGGGTCATTGCAATACGGGCTGACTCGATTTGATTGGAAGTAATCCAGGAAGGCTCCAGAGCCTGCAAGCCGTATTCGCCGTCGGATACCTTGTTCCCGCGGTAAGCCTTACCTGTAAGTCTGCCCCTGTGAACCCTTCTGTACTTAACTCTTTTTGGAAGCAGCATTACTGATTACCTCCTTCTCTTCTTGCGTTGTTATAACCGCCGTTATTGGCGCGGTTTCTGTTGCCGCCGCCGCGGTTATTATTTCTGGCGTCGGGAGGACGGCGTTTCTTTTCGGGTCTTTCCATGGCTGTTCTTACCTTAGCGGCATCGCCCTTCAAAACCTCTCCCTTATAAATCCAGACCTTAATGCCAAGCAAGCCGTATGTCGTATGCGCCTCCGCGAAGCCGTAGTCAATATCGGCGCGGATGGTCTGCAAAGGAATCGTACCCTCGTGATATGATTCGGACCTTGCTATTTCAGCTCCGCCGAGACGTCCGGAAACGCGGACTTTAATGCCTCTTGCCCCGAGCTTCATAGCCCTGCCTATGGATTGCTTCATAGCCCTTCTGAAAGACACACGATTTTCAAGCTGAGAAGCGATATTTTCCGCCACAAGCTGGGAAGTAAGGTCGGGAGACTTAACCTCGACAATGTTTATTGCAACTGTCTTTCCTATCATTTTCTCAACGCCGGCGCGGACTTTTTCAATGTTCTCACCGCCACGCCCGATAACGACACCCGGCTTGGCGACATGAAGATGTATTCTGATTTTATCGGCGAACCTTTCGATTTCAATGCGTGCAACGCCCGCGGAGTAAAGGGTTTTCTTAATATGGTTACGAACATTGTAGTCTTCGACCAAAGTATCGCCGAATGCTGCTTTATTCGCAAACCAGCGGGAATCCCAATCTNNTGCGGATTAACTTTCTGTCCCATTCAGTTTACCTTCCTTTCGAATTATTCTTTTTCCCTGACAACAAGGGTAACATGTGATGTCCTCTTGTTAATCCGGAAAGCTCTGCCCTGTGCTCTAGGCATAATTCTCTTCATTATAGGTCCCGGGCAAACAAAACATTCCGATACGAAAAGGTTCTCCTTATCCATACCGTTATTGTTTTCGGCGTTTGCGACAGCAGACTTCAGAAGCTTTATAAGGTATTCACAGGCAGATTTGGGCGTATGCTTTAAAATCGCCATAGCGGTTTCAACGTCTTTCCCCCTGATGAGGTCAAGGACAATCTGAACCTTTCTCGGCGCTATACGAGCATTTTTCAGATATGCTCTTGCTTCCATTTAAATTCTCCTCTCTGCCTTATTTTTTACCGCTGTTTGAAGTTTTCGAACCCGCATGGCCCCTGTAAGTCCGCGTCGGCGCAAATTCGCCGAACTTATGACCTACCATATCCTCGGTAATATAAACCGGAACATGCTTTCTGCCGTCGTGAACTGCGATGGTATGACCTACGAAATCGGGAAAAATAGTCGAAGCCCGGCTCCAGGTCTTCAGAACCTTTTTTTCACCCGCGTCGTTCATGGCAATTACTCTTTTAAGAAGAACCTCCTGAATATAAGGTCCTTTTTTAATACTTCTGCTCATTGGTTTTCCTCCCCTCTATCATACGAGGCAAGAACGGCATATAGTTTTACAGAGAATAGTTGCTAGTACCAATTAACAATTAA
>DBCY01000165.1:32834-46366 GCA_002293295.1 Ruminococcus sp. UBA946
GGTATGATTTTAATTTATTATTTATTAACTTTTGGTTGTTATGGTTTACTAGTGCTTCTTTAACAATTAAGCCGTATTCCTCTTTACGATTCCTAATGAGTATTTACAAGCGGATTCAGGAATGAAACGGGACGGAGTCTGATGATTCATCCTCATTCCCTGCTTCCTGAATACCTCTCTTTGTGTTATTACTTTTCGTTTCTTCTCTTGACGATAAACTTATCGGACTTGTTGTGCTTTGAACGGGTTTTGTAACCTAAAGCGGGTTTTCCCCAGGGGGTTACGGGACCCGGACGCCCTACCGGCGATTTTCCCTCGCCGCCGCCGTGCGGGTGGTCGCAGGGGTTCATAACCGAACCGCGGACTGTGGGTCTTATTCCTAAGTGGCGGGTGCGGCCTGCTTTGCCGATGCTTACGTTATCATGGTCAATATTTGAAACCTGACCGACGGTAGCCATGCAGTTCACGGCAATCCTTCTCATTTCGCCGGACGGAAGCCTTATCAGCGCATAATTGCCTTCCTTGCCCATAAACTGAGCCATATTTCCGGCTGAACGCACAAGCTGCGCGCCCTTGCCGGGATGAAGCTCAATATTATGAATAAAAGTACCGACAGGGATTTCGGCAAGCGAAAGCGCGTTGCCGGGCTTAATATCGGAACCCGTTCCCGCTGAAACCGTATCCCCGACGTTAAGACCGTGGGGGGCGATTATATATCTCTTTTCTCCGTCCTCATACTGAACAAGGGCGATAAAGGCGCTTCTGTTCGGGTCGTATTCAAGAGTCATAACGGTGGCTTTCATGCCCTTCTTATCCCTCTTAAAGTCTATAATCCTGTATTTTCTTCTGCTTCCGCCACCCCTGTGGCGAACGGTTATTCTGCCGTAGCTGTTTCTTCCCGCGTTCTTCTTGAGAGGCATCAGAAGGCTTTTCTCAGGCTCGACCTTTGAAAGACCGCTGTAGTCCGTGACAGTCATCTGACGTCTCGAAGGCGTGGTAGGCTTGTATGTTTTAATAGCCATTATACTTCAATCTCCTTTGTGAAATTTGCGGTGTTAGCTGAAAAGCCGTTCCTTTATACCGTATTTTCCCTGCTGAATTGCGGTATTAAATCATACCATCGAAGAATTCAATGGTCTTCGAACCGGCGGCAAGAGTCACAATTGCTTTTTTCCAGCTGGGAGTAGAGCCTGTATGCAAACCCATTCTCTTTAAACGGCCTCTTACATGCATCGTGTTCACCTTGGCGACCTTAACGCCGAAAAGTTCTTCGACAGCCTTTGCGATTTCGATTTTATTCGCACTTTTAGCAACCCTGAAAGTGTACTTGCTGTCCTGAAGCCCGCTCATGCTTTTTTCAGTAATTATGGGTTTAATCACAATATCCTGTGCGGTCATTATACGTACACCTCCTCGATTTTAGCGACGGCATCCTTGACAACGATGAACTTATCATAATTAAGGATGTCATAAACGTTGATTGTGTTTACCAGAGCGGTCTTAACGCCGGGGATGTTAGAAGCGCTCTTAATAACGAAGCTGTCAGGCTCCGGCATAACGATGAGAGCCTTGCTTCCCTCCGCCTGAATAGCCTTAAGCATAGCAATCATCGTCTTTGTCTTGTACTCGTCAAGCTTTATGCTGTCAAGAACAATCAGGTTATTATCTATAACCTTTGTGGACAAAGCCGATTTCATGGCAAGTCTCTTTACCTTTTTATTAACTGAAAAACGGTAGCTGCGGGGTTTTGGTCCGAGAGCCACGCCGCCGTGCCTCCACTGAGGCGAACGGGTTGAACCCTGCCTTGCATGACCTGTTCCTTTTTGCCGCCAGGGCTTTCTTCCGCCTCCCCTTACCTCTGTTCGGGTTAGGGTTGACTGTGTTCCCTGTCTCTGGTTCGCAAGGTAGCTTACCACCATTGTGTGCATAGCCGGTTTATTCGGAGTAATACCGAAGATAGCGTCTGACAGCTCAATGTCGGAAACCGCTTTACCTGTCATATCCAAAACTTTAATACTAGGCATCATTGCTTCCTCCTTCCATTAAGCCTTTATTTTTTTTACGCAGTCAGTGATGGTGACGATTCCGTTTTTAGGACCCGGAACAGCACCCTTTACCGCGATAAGATTATTTTCTGCGTCAACTCTGACAATTTCAAGATTCTGAACCGTTACCTTCTCGGCGCCCATGTGTCCGGGAAGAGCTTTTCCCTTGTAAATACGGGAAGGAGAAGAGCATGCTCCCATTGAGCCGGCGTGTCTGTGAACAGGACCGGAGCCGTGGGTTTCCTTGATTCTTGAATTGTTGTTCCTTTTAATAGTTCCCTGAAAGCCTTTACCCTTTGAAATACCGCTTACATCGACAATATCGCCGACTTCAAAGGTGTCCGCCTTCATAACCGAGCCGATTTCAACCGAATCGGCGTTGTCAAGCCTGAATTCCTTCAGGGTTCTCTTAACAGCCGCGTCGGCTTTTGCGAAGTGCCCCTTTACAGGCTTGCTGACCAGCTTTTCGCGGATGTCTCCGAAACCGATCTGCAGCGCGCTGTAACCGTCGTTTTCAACGGTTTTCTTTTGTACGACAACGCAGGGTCCGGCTTCAACTACCGTTAAAGGGATTACCTTGTTTGTCGTTTCATCGAAAATCTGCGTCATGCCGATTTTTTTGCCGATGAGTGCCTTTGTCATAAATATTTCCTCCTTTGGTTATTGGTTGCCCTTAAAAAGCAACATGACCTGCCGTGACAATCTGGGAAATGGCGGGTAGTTTTGTAGAGAATAATAACTACTGCCTCATAACAATGTTTAAAGTTTCAGAATAACAATTATAATCATACCGCCGTAGGCGGTATACCTTCATTGTTAATTGTTAATTTTTAATTGTTAATTGGTACTACCCTACTTGATTTCCATAACGATGTCAACCCCTGCAGGAAGTTCAAGACCCTGCAGCGCTTCGGTGGTCTTCGCGGTCGGCCTGATGACGTCTATAAGTCTCTTATGAGTCCTCAGCTCGAACTGCTCGCGGCTATCCTTATACTTATGAACCGCGCGGAGAATTGTAACAATCTCCTTGTCGGTGGGAAGGGGGATAGGTCCGGATACCCTGGCGCCGCTCCGTTTTGCCGCCTCAACAATTTTAACTGCTGCTGCGTCAACAACGGCATGGTCGAAACCTTTGATTCTGATTCTGAGCTTTTCATTGACTGCCACTTTAAAATCGCCTCCTGATAAATAATGTTTTTTCATTTTGCACGGGGACGAGTTTGTAATATCAACGCCGCCGTGTGTTTCGTAAACCGCCGACAAAAAATCCCGAAAAACGAAGCCGTTTCCGGGTTAAAGCCGCTGAAACACACAGGCTTACCTTTAAGCGATACAGAAATGTCCGCTCACGGTTTAAGCACAAACAGTGTCCGTTATTACAGCCGCCCGGTTTAAAATCGGACATACTCCGCGGAAATTACCTGACATACCGCCAGCAACCTTCCGCTTCAACGCATATCTTGTTGCAGTCACGCAATTTACATTTTAACACAATTCCCCTGCGATTGCAAGGGTTTATTCCAATATTTTATTTTCCTGACGTAAAAGTTATTATCCCTGAAAATTTATATTTTATACATATTGCACAAAAATATTGAAAAATAAAGGATTTTAAAAAACATCGTCAATTTTCCGTTGTTGTCCGCTCATAGGGGTTTTCAATAACCGGCATTCTGTCCGCTCCTATTATTTCAATCATATAAGCGTAATCATATATTACCCCGCCTTCCTCCGCGGAATTATACTGGGTGAAATAAATAAACTCACCGCCGCTGTCAAAAACATATTCGGTGGTAAATCCGGTCAGATTTCTGCCAAGCTGCCCGTTCATCTTTTCGGCGTCATAATTATGGATATAAATGAAATTTCCGTTTTCATCAACGGTTTCGCTTGAATCCTTTATATACCCGCTCACATAGAAAAGAAGCTGCCCGTCCGCATAGGGGTGTTTATCCGATTCGGAATAGGCTTCATAGGCGGCGTCGCTTTCGGGGACCTGGTGAACCTCGCCGCCTCTTTCAACATATAGGGACGAGCCGTCGCTGTATTCTGCGTAATAAACGCCGTCCCTCATCTGTTCATGATGGTAGGAAAGCGTTCCGTCGTCATTATAGCGGAAAGTAAAGACCTCTTCAAGCTCATCTCCCGTTCCCGAGCCTTCGCCTAGTATATTGGTAAGGAAATACCTTCCGCTTTTAAACTCCGATGCCTTTTCCCTGAACGCTTCGATTTTGTCCGCGCCGGCAATATCCGGCTTTGACGGAACGCAGGACATCATACAAAAACATATTAATAATAGTATCGCCGCCATGCTTTTAATTCTGCATTTATTCATTTAAAATACCCCCATGCGGTAATCAGAAAAAACAGCTGCTAATTATAATCGGCAAATAACAGTTCGTTAATTGATATTGTCCGTACTTCCGAACCCGCCCGTCCTTACGGAATTTATATCATCGTCATATGTAATTCCGTATTCGGTGAAAACCCCCTGGCAGAAAGCCTGTCCCTTGTTTATTCCGGCAGCCTGCCCGTCCGAGGTTTCATTTGTCAGTTTGATAATGATATGCCCCTCGTTTCCGGCATAATAATAATCGCCGTCGATAATCCCCACCGTATTGTCAAGCCGGATACGGTATTTAAACCCGAGACTGCTTCTGGGATAGATTTTCAGAACCCATCCGGCGTCGATTTTCACACGGATTCCCGTTGGAATCAGCACGGTCTTCCCCGGATTCACAATAAGGCTCCGGGGAATAAAAAAATCATATCCGGCGGAGCCGGAGGTAGCCCGCGCGGGGAGTTTTATTTCCCCGAAAATTTCCCCGGCGGATATTATGTCCTCAGTATCCGCCCCTGCCTTCTGACAATCCCTGAAATACTGTTCAAAGCTCACTTTTTCAAAACGGGCTATTCTTTTCATATGATTAAATCCCCATATTATTCATCATTGTAGTCGTTGTCTTCGTCTTCATTGTCATTTTTATGCTCGTTGAATCTTGACATTTCGATATTGAATTTCCGCCTGACCTTCCTGTATTTGAACTTATCCCTTATTTTTTCATAAAGCCCCCCGCTGAAAAACAGAATTATATTGGCAAGGGAAAACAGAATGGCGATTCTTCCTCCCCAGCTTGAAAAAACAAAGCTTATTACAAGAGAAGCTCCCATGAAATACGCTATATATTTCGCCTTTATAGGAATAATAAAAAACAGCAGGAACTTCAAATCGGGGAAGAGCAGGGCGAACGCCAGGAAAAGCGAAAGGTTGAGGTACATATTAGTGGCATATCCCGTGATAAAGCCGCTGATAACCGAGCCTATAAAACCGGTAAGGTAGAATATATTGAACTTGAAGGCTCCCCAGTTCTGTTCGAGCTGTTTTCCGCACATCCAGTACAGATACATACTGATTAAGGCAACGAAAATATTACCGAGTTCGGGGAGAATGATAAAGCTGATAATCCTCCAGATTTCACCCCGCATTATATGGGCTTTGCTGAAAACAAAATAATTCTGGAGACCGAGGGTGGGGAAAAGGAAGTCAAAGGCGAACAGAACACCCATGCCGATGACAATATAAAGCATCAGGTTCTGTATTGCAAATTTTCCGAATTTACGTTCCAGCCTGTATAATGTATTTAGTTGTTTTATAATAATCACTCCTTTTAGATGACAGCCTAATAAAGAATTCGGGTATAATCCGAAAACCGGCGTTTCTTAAAATTTACCGTCACCTTGAATATTCAATTGTTCTTTTAAGGCGTTTTGCAAGGTTGCGGAAAAATTTATTCCTTTGTTTTCAGCTTCGGCATTTAGCCAGTAAGGAACAGACAAAGTTTTTTTTATGAATTTTGTATTTTGCTTTTCCCTGAAAGGCGGCATAAACACTTCAATAAGAACAGCCATTTCATTTTTTTTACACTTAATTGATTTTAAAGGCGACGGCGCTGTAATTTCATCATTGTCGGTTTCCATACCCCTCATGTGGAGCATTAAAACTTCTTTTGCATTTTTTACTGCTTCGTCATCGGTATCGGCATGCGAAACACAGCCGGGCAAATCAGGGAACGTAATGCTAATTCCTCCGTCATAATATGCAAAAATTGATATATAACGGTAATAATCAGGTAAACTCATATTAAAGGCTGCTCCTTTCAAATATAATTTTTTAATAACAAAGCTACTTGAATTTTAATCCCGATTGTTTTTCTATACTCTTTAAATCGTTTATATGCAAGTCTTTTACAGGATGCCTGACCGTCACTTTTCCTTTTATTATATTATGCTTAAACTGATGATGGTCGCCGCTGCAGGAAACTTCATACCATCCGTTTTCTTTCAGCATCTTTATTACTTCCCTTGATGAATAAACTTTCACGTCCTCACCTCTGGAATATATATTAACACGTAATTTGTTACGTGTCAAGCTTTTTAATATTTCCTATTGCATTTTATAAAAAAACAGGTTATAATAAATAAGGCAAGGCTTTCGGATAAGGAGTTCCTAATACCAATTAACAATTAACAATTAACAATGACGGTATACCGCCTGCGGCTGTATGATTTTTATTATTCTATTGTAACTTTTGTGGTGTTACGAGGTACTGTTCTTTTACCTGAAGCCTGACGTTAACGGATAATTCTTAATAATATAACAAGGAGGATTTTAAAATGACGGCAAAAATTACTGAAAATATGATAATCGGCGATATACTTGATATGGATGAAAAAACCGCGCCTTATTTCCTTGAAATGGGGATGCATTGTCTGGGCTGCCCCTCGTCAAGGGGAGAAACACTTGCCGAAGCCTGCGCCGTTCACGGGGTGGACTCTGCCGGGCTTGTGGACAAGCTGAACGCCCATTTCGCTTCCGCTTAAAATGTTTCCTTCTATGAAATTACGGATTTTACCGGGCGGGAAAACCCGCCCGTAACTATTACCGGGAAGGATGTTTATAACTATGCTTGATAAACGGCTTGCCGTCTGCGCGGATTTTGTCAGGGGCGGCAGGGTATGCGACGTAGGAACCGACCATGCGTACCTTACAGCCGAGCTTCTGAAATCGGGAAAATGCTTGTACGCAATAGCCGCCGATATAAACATCAGACCGCTGAAGGCGGCGGAAAAAACTCTGAAAAAATACGGGGTAGAGGAAAAAGCCGAAATTGTCCTGTCCGACGGGATGTTAAACATAGACTTGAACGGCGTTACGGATATTGTGATTGCCGGAATGGGCGGTGAGCTTATAAAATCCGTACTGAACGCCCGCAAAACCGAACTGGAGGGCATTAACCTGATTCTTCAGCCTATGTCAAAGCATTCGTTTCTGCGGAGATGGCTGTGCGAAAACGGCTTTAAAATCATAAAGGAAAAAGCTGTTATTGATAACCGCCATTATTATACCGTAATTAACGCCTGTTATACCGGTACTAAATACAGTTATGACGATATTTATGAACATACCGGGGAGCTTGATTTTAATGATAAGGAAGATTTAAAGTATATAAAGAACCGTGCGGAACGCTTATTGTCAATAAGCGGCGGTTTAAGAAGCGGCGGTTCCGGGGATGCCGCTTTATTTTTATCCCTGGGATACAGAATACTTAGGAAGGCAGGATTCGAACCTATGCTGACTGTCAATGATATTTATACGCATATGAACCGCATCGCGCCGATGGCAATTTGCCAGGAGGGCGATAATTCAGGTATTCTCACCGGGAGCTTAAATGCAAAAGCAGGGAAAATTCTATTATGCCTTGACATAACAAATGATACTGTCGCCGAAGCCATAGAAAAAAATGCCGGAGTTATTATTTCACACCATCCTGTAATTTATAATCCGCTTTATTCTCTTAATGACAATGACCCCGCCTGTTATGCCTATAAAAACGGCATTGCCTGCCTATGCTTCCATTCGCCGCTTGACATTGCCGCAGGAGGAATCAACGATATAATTTACAGCCTTCTTAAAAAGCCGCTTATGCTTTCGGATAAAAAAAGCGTACTTGAGCCTGTTCATCCCGACGGGAGCGGATACGGCATAATATGCGAAAGCGGAGCCGGACTTGACGCAAAGGAAACAGCCGGTATTTTAAAGGAAATTTTCGGATGCACAGTGGTGCGTTATTTTGATAACGGGAAGCCCATAAAAAAACTCGCCTTCTGCTCGGGCGGGGGCGCCGTGAATACGCAGAGGGTTATTGATTTTGGCTTAGACGCCTTTATCACCGGGGATGTCAAGCATGACCGGTGGATTACCGCTAAAAATTACGGACTTGCTTTGTTTGACAGCGGGCATTACCATACCGAGGTTATTGCGCTGGAATACATCAGACGCAGTTTTCTTGAGGCTTTCCCCGGACTGGACATATCAATTGCCCGCTGCGAACGCGACCCTGTGGAATATATAATATGAATCCCGTCCTTTCCTGCCCGGTATGTTCAAACGCTTTGAACAGACAAAGCAAAAGCTTTATATGCGTTAAAAACCATACTTATGATACAGCCAAAAGCGGGTATGTAAATTTGCTTCTGCCGCATCAGATGAAATCAAAAATCCCCGGCGACAATAAGCTTATGGTTAATTCAAGACGGAATTTTCTTGACAGGGGATACTATTCGCCGCTTAAAGACAAATTATGCGGTATAATATTAAAGCACGCCCGTAACGGGGGCTGTATTCTTGACGCCGGGTGCGGGGACGGCTATTACACCGCCGGCATAAAGCAAAGTCTTGATGAAAACAATATTAATGCCGGTGTTATCGGTATTGATATATCAAAGCATGCCGCTGACGCTGCATCGAAACGCTGTAAGGACATCACATTTGCGGCGGCAAGCGTTTTCCGCATTCCGGTGCCGGCATTTTCATGCGGCATTGTCATATCAGTCTTTGCTCCCTGCTGCGGCGAGGAATTCAAACGCGTCCTTGAACCGGACGGTATTATGGTAATGGCGATTCCGTCGGCGGAGCATTTGATTGAACTGAAATCGGCTGTATATGACAAGCCTTACCTTAATGAAGTCGGGGATTATAAGCTTGATGGCTTCAATTTTATTGAATGTGAAAAATTAAAGTACGGAATAAACATTGAAAACAATACTGATATACAGAATCTTTTTACCATGACGCCGTATTATTACAAAACCAGTGAAAAAGACCAGAAGAAGCTTTCAGGTATTAATACCCTTGATACCACGGCTTCATTTGAAATTCTGATTTATAGAAAAGCCTGAATAACGAGGTGAACATCATGCTGTCGGATAACATCGAAGCAATGCTGATTAAATACGATATGCCTCCCCGTAATGTTCCCGTTTATGCCGGGTTCTCCGGAGGAGCGGACAGCACCGCTCTCTTGCTCGCCCTTAATGAATTGTCGGAAAAAATGAATTTTACCGTCAGAGCCATTCATATTAACCATATGCTTCGCGGTGAGGAAAGCAGCAGGGACGAGGAATTCTGCCGCAGGCTGTGTGAAAAATATAAAATTGTATTATATACCGAGAGTGTTAATGTTAAGGAATACTCCAAAATGTATAAGTGTTCCATAGAACAGTCGGCGCGTATTTTACGTTATGAAGCTTTTAACAGGATTGCCTCCGGAGGGATAATCTGTACCGCTCATACCGCAGACGATAATGCCGAAACGGTGATTTTCAATTTAAGCAGGGGTACGGGGCTGAAAGGATTATCGGGAATCCCTGTAATAAGGGGTAATATTATACGTCCGCTTCTGACGTCGTCGCGTAAGGAAGCCGAAAGCTATCTTGCGTTAAAGGGTCAGGATTTTGTAACCGACAGTTCCAATCTGACAGACGATTACACCAGGAATAAAATCCGTCATAATGTGATTCCGGTTTTAAACGGGATTAACAGCGGAATGCTTCGGTGCATAGGCAATATGACCGATATGCTCCGCGAGGAAAACAATTTGCTTGAGGAATTGGCCGGACTTCATTCCGGAGATGATTTACGCGGTTTGCACACAGCTTTGAGGCGGCGTGTTATAAGTCTTGTGTTAAGGGAGCATAATATTGAGGTATCATATGAACTGGTCAGAAGAACAGAGGAAATGATTAACTCGGATGTCAATGAAAAAATAAATGTAAAATCCGGTTGTTATGCCGTAATTAATGACGGTAAGCTCGAAATAATATATGATAAAAAACCTGCTGTAAACTTACCAGAACCTCAAATAGTAAAAATTGGTGATAATATCTTTTTTGGTGATAAAACAGTGACGGTTTTCGTAAATAACAGCGAAATTAACAGTGTAAAGTCCAATGTTCATGAAATATTAACAAACAATATGATGGACTGTGATACAATACAAGGTGATATTGTTTTAAGGACCCGCCGTAACGGCGACTCTTATATTAGGTACGGAAGGGATTTCACAAGCAGTCTGAAAAAGCTTTTTAATGACAGAAAGCTTCCGCCGGACGAACGCGGAAGGATTGCCGTTTTAACCGATGACAACGGAATAATCTGGGTAGAGGGTTTCGGTGTTGCTGACCGGTGTAAAATAACCGGTAAAACAAAAAAAATTTTAGAGGTAAGAGCAGTATCGGATAATAAGGGCGAATCCGGTAATCAGCAATATTTATAAACCCGAAACATACTTATAAACAAGGGGTTTGCCTGATATTCAGCAGAACAGGAAAGGACAGCCATAAATATGGAAGCGTCATTGTTGTCATCACCCGCAGGAATAAAAAAAATTCTGTTCAGTGAGGAACAAATTAAATTAAAGGTTAAACAAACGGGTAAACTAATAAGCAGTGAATATGAAGGGAAGCCTTTGCTGATACTCGGTATTCTTAAGGGTTCGTTTATTTTTATGGCGGATTTGTGCCGCGAAATTACAATTCCGTGCGAAACGGCGTTTATTACGGCGGAAAGCTATCACAGCGGAACCGAAAGCTCCGGCGCCGTCAGAATAACCCATGATATAAAACAGAATTTGTCTGAATATCATGTTATTATTGCCGAAGATATAGTTGATTCGGGTCAGACGCTTTCAAAGCTTATAAGGATGCTTGATAAAATGAAACCGCTTTCCCTTTCGGTATACGCTTTGCTTGACAAACCGTCAAGGAGGGCTGCCGTTATCAGCGCATATCATTCATTGTTTACTGTTCCGGATTCATTCGTTGTCGGTTACGGTCTTGATTTTAACGAGCAGTACCGCAATTTACCCTATATTGCCGAAATTTATTAATAAGGAGAACGATAATGGGCTCAAAGAAAAACAGAAATATTATCATATATTTAATTTTGCTTATACTGGTAATGGCGGCGATTGTCACACTTTTAAGGCAGACAATCCGAACCGAGCCGGAATATGAATATTCTGAAATCATGAAATACTTCGACAATTATCAGGTCGAGGAAATGACCTTTGATTTAGGTTCGGGAGAGCTGGTTTTTGTCGCCGATGAAAACGGAGAAAAAAAGACAATCACCTATACGGTTCCTAATGTCAATGTTTTTCTTGATGAAATACAGCTTGATGAAAACAATTACCGCGAGGAATATAACCTGAGGCATCCCGAAACCCCGCTTAAGCAGGATTATTATAAAATACAGGATACCTCATGGATTTATAACGTTTTGCCTTCCGTTATCGTTATAGGCCTTATGGTCGCGTTGTTCTTCTTTATGATGAGGCAGGCGGGCGGCGGCGGTAAAATGGCGAATTTCGGCAGGGCAAACATCAAGAATACCGCCAATAAAAAGAATACCTTTGACGACGTCGCAGGCTGCGAGGAAGAAAAGGTCGAGCTTGCCGAAGTTGTCGATTTTCTTAAAAACCCCAAAAAATATAACGATATAGGCGCAAGAATCCCCAAGGGCGTGCTGCTCGTGGGACCTCCCGGTACCGGTAAAACCCTGCTTGCAAAGGCTGTTGCGGGGGAGGCGGGGGTTCCGTTCTTCTCAATTTCCGGCTCGGACTTCGTTGAAATGTTCGTCGGCGTCGGCGCATCGCGCGTAAGAGATTTATTTGAAACCGCAAAGAAAAACTCCCCGGCTATTGTTTTTATAGATGAAATCGACGCCGTAGGACGCCACAGGGGCGCCGGACTCGGCGGAGGCCATGACGAGCGTGAACAGACCCTTAACCAGCTCCTTGTCGAAATGGACGGCTTCGAAGGCAACGAGGGCGTTATAGTAATAGCCGCCACAAACAGGCGCGATATTCTCGACCCCGCTCTTTTAAGACCGGGACGCTTCGACCGTCAGGTTGTGGTTAATTATCCCGATATTAAGGGACGCGAGGAAATCCTTAAGGTTCATACCAAGAAAAAGTCAATAGGCCCCGATGTAAACCTCGCTACAATAGCAAAAACCACCGCGGGCTTTACCGGCGCCGACCTTGAGAACCTTGTAAACGAAGCGGCTTTGCTTGCGGCGCGTAATAACCGCAAGGCTGTAACCGAAGCCGATATTGAGGAAGCCTCCATAAAGGTTGTCGCCGGACCCGAAAAGAAATCACGCGTCGTTACCGAAAAGGACAGAAGGATGACCGCGTATCACGAGGGCGGCCACGCCATTGCAATGCATTACCTTGAAACGCAGGATAAGGTTCATTACGTTACGATTATTCCGCGCGGAATGGCAGGCGGATTTACTATGAACCGCCCCGAAAACGACAAGTCATATGTGAGCAAGCGTTATATGGAAGAGGAAATGATTGTCTACCTCGGCGGACGCGTTGCCGAACAGCTTATATTCAACGATATTACCACCGGGGCGTCAAGCGACCTGAACGGCGTTTCAAAAATCGCTAGGGCTATGGTTACAAAATACGGCTTTTCCGATAAATTAGGCACTATCGTCTACGGAGACGACAACAATGAGGTTTTTTTAGGACGTGATTACGGCCATGCTAAAAATTACAGTGAAAATATCGCTGCCCAGATTGACGAGGAAGTCAAGAACATGGTTGACACCGCTTATAAAGCCTGCACCGATTTGCTTAATAAGCATATGGATGAGCTTCATATGCTTGCGAAATACCTGCTTAAATTCGAAAAGATTGACGGTGAGGATTTTGCAAGGCTTATGAAGGGTGAAATACCCGAAAGCGATTATTCCGACGATGTGTTCGCTGAGGTTACCCAGGATGTCGTCGATGAAGCCGATGTCGCGACTGAGTCAAATATAATCCCGGCTGCTGTAGAACCGCCATCTCCCGATAATAAATAATTATATTTATATAAGTAACGTTAATAAAAAGTCAGGAATAAGGCTTTTACCCCTTGTTCCTGACTTTTTATCTTTCTTCAGTTTCTTTAAGATTTTTTAATGCCACCCGCACAGCTTCAACAACAAATGCAGTAAAATTACATTCCTTGCCTTTGATTGCTTTTTCAACATCTTCCACTATGTTATTTGGAAAACGAATACTTTTATTAGTTGTTTGCGGAATAACCGGTATATGAAATTTTTCCATACAACGCACCTCAAAATATAATTGT
>DBCY01000151.1:0-4580 GCA_002293295.1 Ruminococcus sp. UBA946
ATTATTTTAATATTTAATAATAAATTAATAATTTTACATTGTTTTTAAATATTTAATCAATGATAAGGCATATACCGTGCAGAATCAATAAAACGCTGTTCTTACACTTTGCACTATATTATTATTTTCATAAATACCGTGACAAACTTAAAATTATATGATNNATGAACTGAAAGGATATGGTTACTCTTATGACACATGAAAAATCTTGCGGCGCCATTGTGTACCGCAGGCATCACGGCAATCTTGAGGTATTGCTGATTAAGCATGTGAACAGCGGGCACTGGTCGTTTCCTAAGGGACATGTCGAGGAAGGCGAAACCGAAATAGAAACGGCTTCAAGAGAGATAAAGGAAGAAACGGGGCTTGACGTTATTATTGACCCGACATTCCGCGAGACGGTTACATATTCCCCGAGGAAAGACACGCAAAAGGTTGTGGTTTATTTTATCGCTAAAGCCAAAAGCCATGATTTCAACCGGCAGATAGAGGAAATCGCCGAAATAAAATGGGTTGACGTGGGTCATGCCAGCACGGTGCTGACCTATGAAAACGATAAAGCCATAGTGAATAAGGCGAAGAAAATCATCAGGGACTGAAAAATGTGCATATCCCTGACAATTAAAGTACGGGTTTAAAGATATAAATAAAATTATAGTTCATCTGCCTATACTTTGTCTTAATATGCCTATAACTTTATCTACCTGCGCAATTATTTCTCTGCCTGACATATCCGGTGTTACAAAGGAATCCATATTGCTTAAATACAGGTTAATCACGGAATAAATAAAATCACGGTCATAATTGTCCGTTAGCTGACCCGATTCGATTGCGATGTCAACCAGTCTGCCGAGAAAATCATCATTCAGTTCAGGAAAAGCGGTTTTTACTTTTTTCTTGAATTCTTCGCTTTCTGAGAGGAAATTCCGCCAAATCGCATTGTAACGCGGTTCTTTTGCGGCATATTCCAAAGCGCCGGCTGCAATCTGACGCAGCCGGCTGAATATATCGTCCGGCTGCTGGACAGCGCCCATTCGTTTTGTTAAGAAATTAACCTTTCCGGCTGCAATTTGTTCCATTAAACAAAGGTATAAATCCATTTTATCGTAAAATTTATAATAAAAGCTCCCTTTATTTATATTAGCTTCCTGTAGTATTGCATTTAATGATGCTTCATTAAACGATACATGTGAGAAATGGGTAAAAGCCGCTTCCATTAAATCCTGTCGCTCTGCCAGCGGATTAGCTTTTCCTTTATCCTTGAATTTTATAAGGCTTTTCATTATTATGCCCATGCAGCAGCTTCACAAAAGCTGCGGTAAAATATATGCATGAGCTTGTCACCTGCTTTCTTATTGCCTTTATTTTCAGACTTCTTCCTCTGAATTACGTTCCCGCTGTTCTTGTTTTTCCCTGCGTTTTTCCTGCCAGCGTTTGAAAACATACGCCTTGATTACGCCTAAGGCAATTAACGCGGCAGCTATAAGGACCCACCAGTACCAAGCCATAAAAAAACCTCCTTTAATTCTTAATAAGTTTTTTGCCGAAAGTTAAAGACGACAATGCGAATACGGCACCGCTGACTATAAAGGTGATTATTCCGTATCTGAGGCTGAAACTCCCCTGCAATGCGCTTTCCATGCTTCTGAAGTGCCAGTACATCGGGAACGGATAGTAGAAAAACCGAAAGGAATCAGGAGTTATGGCGACTGCTATGGGCAGACACAGAAACACGAGCATAATTACCTTTATCATTGACAAACCGCCCATTTTGTCCTTTGCCGTCCCGCCAATCAGCATAAGAGCGAAGGCAAAAAGCGGCAAGGCAAATACCGTCGCCAGCAGAATTGCCGGCAGTTTTGCGGCGGCTCCCAGAATTATTGAAATGCCGGTCAGGTTAATTAACCCTACTGCGACAGAAACAATATAACGCGATATAAAAAAGTTTTTAATTGTCATCGGGGTAATACGGTATGCTTTGTTTACGGCGGTTTCTTTTTCCGTTATGATATTAAGACCGCCGACAATACCGCCGATTGCCGCCGGAGCCGTCAAAAGCACTGCAATAATCATTTGCGTCATAATATCCCGTCCGCTTGACGTATCTATAACTTTCATGGGCTTCAAAGACGTACTCAAAGCCGAATCTATTGCAGAACGGACTGATTCCTCATAAACCGCTCCCTCATTTCCCTGGAAAAACACCTGCAGGACTGCTCCGTCCCAGTAAACCCCCGGTATATTGTCAAACTCATTCACCCGGTTTTTCAAGGCGTTTATGTCTCCGGCCGTTTCAATGTCCGTATAGTAATTCAGGCGGTTCATAACGCTTCCGGGAATATTATCGGCGGCGGCAATACGGATATTATCATCTTCAGCTGATTTTAAAGCTGTCAGTATAACAAAAGCCATCACCATAGGGATTATGATTATATAAACCGCGATTTTATCCCTGAAAATCAGTTTCATATCCAGACGCAGCATGTTAATTATCTGCTTCATATGCTTATTCCCCCTTATGCGGCTTTAACAGCCGGAAATGAACGCAAATCAGACAAAGTATAAAAAGACCCGCAGTCCACAATGTTAAAACTCCGAAGCCGTTCCCCGAATATCCGGCAGGACCGAACATGGTTCTTTCAAAGGCAAAAATCATAGGGTAAGCGGGCAGAACCTTCATAAAATCCATAGAAACAGAAGGGAAAATATAAGCGAACAGCACAACAGTGTTTATACCTATCAGGAATGCCATAAGCATAAGCCAGGTGCTTATGGATTTTATAAATACCGAAACAGTCATGCCCATCAGGGTGAACAGAGCCGATACAATAAAAGATAAAAGCAGAAACGGTCCGATATGAATATCAAATCCTGCCGTGAAAAGCGCAATCAAAAAAGAATATGCCGTTCCTATAAGCGAGAACAGAATCGTCTTGGATAAAACATAACCGGCGGCTCCGGGGGGAGAAACCCTGTAAGCGCGGGTAATGCCGCGTTCTTTTTCGGTCAGCATAATAACGCCGGCAAGCAGTATGCCTGTCATAACGGCTTCAAGACTAATCATCACCGGCGCCATACGCTTATTGAAAGGAGCCGGTTCAATAACCTCCGAAGTATACGAATAATTGACAGGCACTTGGTTTTCCTTTTCAAAAAATCTGCTTAACCCAGCCCTTGTCTGTTTTTCGCTGAGATTATTTACGAGAGCTGTGACTTCGCCGTTTGTCTCGTATATGCCGATTAGCTTATCGTCTTTTCTCACCATTTCAGTAAGAGCCTCAATACTTTCGGCTTTCGGCAGTCCCGGGAGCCCCATGCCGTAATGAGCAACGGCAACAGTTTCAACGGCGGTTTCCTCAGGCAGAAAAAAATTAACGGTTATAATAATCAAAACCAGAAATCCGACAGTAATCCATAAAAATATATTTTTTATTATAAGCCTTGCGTCGGCAGCCATTTGGATTAGTATTGTTTTCACGAAGCCAGTCCCCTTCCGGTGATTTTAATAAATATATCTTCAAGTGTGGCTTCGCTGGTATGAATTGTACTTACCTCTTTTTTTGCAATGGCGGCTATAAGCTTTTCACGCTCGTTATTAATATCAAAAAGCTCCTCCTTCATATCTCCGCGATAAGTAAGCTTTACTGTCTGAGAGCCGAAACGCAGCTTTAAGTTATACGGCGTATCCATAGCGCGGATTATACCGCCGTCCAAAAACGCGACGCGGTCACAAAGCCTGTCGGCCAGTTCCATATTGTGCGTCGTGATAAAAATAACCTTGCCCTTTTTCTTTTCCTCGGAAATCAATTCGCAGATTTTCGCCGCAACGGAGGGGTCAAGCCCGCTCGTGGGTTCGTCTAAAAATAGGTATTCGGGATTATTAAGCAGGGCCCGGGCAAAAACAAGGCGTTGTTTCATTCCCTTTGAATAATCGCCCGCTTTTTTCTTTGCGCTGCCGCGCAGCCCCACCTTTTCAAGCAGCTCAGCCGGACGGGTTGTGGGAACACCGAACAAACCCGCAAAATACCGAAGGTTTTCTTCTCCTGTCAATTCGGGATAAAGATTCGGCTGTTCAAAGGAAACGCCGATTCTGTTATAAAAGCTCTTACTGATATTAGTGATGCTTTTTCCGTTATAAGTTACCGTACCTGCCTGAAGCTTCAAAAGTCCGGTCATGATGTTCTGCACAGTGGATTTACCTGCGCCTGAGGGTCCCAGAAACCCGAAAATTTCACCTCTGTTAATTTCAAAGGAAATGTCCTTTACTACAAACTTACCCTTTCCTTCATAATCATGAGAGAGATTGCTTACCTTTAGCATTTCATTGCCTCCCTTATCATATTGACCGGATGGTCAAATATATTATAACACTAATTGACCGGTCAGTCAAGCGGTTTGGCAAAAAAATTTAGAACCTGTTCTCATAATCCAACCGGAATATTTTTCAAATCAGACTTTAAAGCAAACAAGCAATTAGACAAACGTCATCCTTCAACTGAAAACATACGGGGATATTTAACTGCCCGTATGCGAATAATACACTATATATAACGGAACATAACTAGGGCGTGTTCGATAAT
>DBCY01000151.1:4699-15463 GCA_002293295.1 Ruminococcus sp. UBA946
TTTTCGAACACGCCCTAGTACCTTATAACAATTAAAAGCTGCGAATAATAAATAAAAATCATACCGCCATTGTTAATTTTTAATTGTTAATTGGTACTAGAGTATTTGAATTCAAAATAAATATACCTCGGGAGAACCCATATGATGAATAAAAGCGCCTATATTATGACGGGAATAGCAACAGGTGCGGCACTGCCGGAAATACTGAACCAGATGTCCGAGCTTGAGGTGACAAGGCATGACATTGAACTGAAAAAACTCCCGAAAGGGTTTGACGGTCTTAAGATAGTTCAGCTTTCGGATTTGCACAATAAGGTTTACGGTAATTACAATATAGTTTTATATGAAAAAATTGCGGCTGAAAACCCCGATATAGTAATTATGACTGGAGATATGGTCAGCCACGGCACACCCGAAATCCCTTCTTTTTTATCGCTTGTGCAGCTCCTTGGCTCGCGTTTTCCCCTTTATTATGTGAACGGAAACCATGAATTGTCCGATATGGATGAAAAAACCTTCCGATATGTGTCCGAAACTATGGAAAAAGCGGGGGCAGTATGCCTTGACAACGATTTTGTGAACGTAAAAAGAGGCGGCGGAAGTATTCATATGTGCGGGCTTTGTTACCCTGCCGAGTATTACCGGGGAGTTAAAAAGCACAAACGCAGCTGGAAAGCCTTTAAGCTTGATGACATGATAAATTATATGGATGTCAAGCCGGATGACTTCACCGTCCTCCTTGCGCATAACCCCCTGGATTTTGACGTTTATGCGAAGTGGGGGGCTGACATTTCCTTCGGGGGTCATATTCACGGCGGTTTTATCCGCCTGCCCTTTGTAAAGGGGATTATTTCCCCGGAGCTTAAGCTCCTTCCAAAATACAAGGAGGGAGTATATAATTCGGGCGATTCGGTTCTTGTCGTAAGCAGGGGTCTGGGCAGGATAAGGATTTTCAACCGACCCGAAATTGTTTCCGTTACTCTTCACTGCGGATTAGTATAAGTAGTACCTTGTAACATCTAATACTAACAAATGATTAATTAAAATCATACCGCCNNTAATTTTTAATTGTTAATTGATAGTAGCTGGAGGGAGCCTATAACAACAATATAATAAACGCGCCTTGATTTGGCTTGTAAAAGCCGCTTCAAGGCGCGTTCAGTGTTATTATATGAAAATTGAATTAATTGTAAATCATTAAAATCATGTTGTATATGAGCTGCCTGATAATCCGTGTCATAAATATTTTCAATGGAAACCAGCTTTATTCCGTCAGTATAAAATTTGTACTTAACTGTGAAAGCCTTGACAAGCAACAGTGAATCGGCATAAAAATCTATAACTGCTTCATTATCAGCTTCCGATACAAGCACAGCTTCTTTATAAAAAGAACCCAGCCATAACGGATTGATATTTTCTTCATTAAATTCAAAATCAATTCCGAAAATATTTTTTGCGGCGTTATTATAATTATTTACCGTACTCTCACTTATAAATTTGCCTAAGAACCTTGACATACTGCCGTAAAATTCAATCTGTTCATTATCGGGAACGGTAAAATAATCACAGGAAGAGCGTCCGAAAAAAGGTTCAAGCTCTACCGTCAGAAAATAACACATTCGGGCATTATCGGATATATCATTGCCGTTTAACATATCGGTAAACTTCACTTTATCTTCTTCGCCATACTTTGACAACGGACTGAACAAAGACCCCTCAACAGCGTTAAGGGCGGTAATTTCAAATACATTTTTCCCTTCAGGAAAACGCGGGTCGGAGCTTTCTTCCACAAAAACATTAACAGTATACCGTTTGCTGAAATCCGTTTCATTTGAACCTTCAATAATTTCAGTTTTTATAGTTTCATATCCGGTAAATTTTATATTATCAATAAAATCAAATACCGATACTGTTTTAGCTCCAGTCAAATTCATTAACACTTCTTTGTCATAATCATTAAACGCTTTAAAAAGCTGATTTATTCGTTCGTCATATTCATTTTCACGCACTGTTCTGAAATCAAACTCATTATTATTCAAAACGGGAACAGTATCGTAAATTACGATTTCAGGAACGGTAACTTCAGATGAAGTTGCCGTTCCGCTATCGTCAATTTTTACTATTGCTTTTTCCTGCCGGCATCCGCACATTAGTAACACAATAATTAAGATATTAAAAAGTTTCATCATCATACTTTTTCAGTTACCTCGGAGCCGAACGCACGATGCTTCGCTGTCTTTTATTATCACCCTTCTGTTTGTACATAAGCTCGTCGGCAGTTCTGATAAATTCGTCGATGGGATAGGTTTTGTCGGGAACGCGCTTATAAATCCCGCAGCTTGCCTGAACGGTATAAGGCTTGCCGGATATTTTATTGTAATCATCAAGGGCTTTCTTGAACCTTTCGATAAAATCCCTTTCATAAGTGTCATTTTTACACATGCCGGCCACAACATATTCATCCCCGCCGAAACGCGCCAGAATAATATCGCTGTCGTCCGAAGTCTGAGAAAGGGAACGGGCTGTGATTATAATAGCGTTGTCGCCTTCGTTATGCCCGTAGACGTCGTTTATACCCTTCAATCCGTCCAGGTCGATTGAAAGCACCATAAATTCCTTGTTTTCAGACGCGCAGTTCTCGTAGATTTTAGGCGCAAGCTGATAAAAGCCCCGTCTGTTCAGAAGGTTTGTCATCGAATCGCGGATATACATATCTTCAAGTTTAGCCGCAAAGTTTCTCAGCTCGGACTGGATTCTGATGTTTTCAAGCACCATGCTCATGTTTGTTATAAGGGTATTGAATATATACAAATTCCGGAATGTGGTTACGTATTCCGCAACGAGGTATCCGATTGTCCTGTCCTGAAAATGAACGGGCAAAAACATGGCGTTGGAATATTTTTCGAAATATGCGTCGTAATCATGCAGGATGTCTTCCGATTTAAAGGGCGGAAGGATACTTGCTTTCTGTGCTATATGGTCATACTCCAGCGTATATGCTATATTTTCCGTATAGCCGGAACGCTGATAGTCATCGTATGAGGCGAATACGTCCTCAAGGCTGTTTACGCTTGAAATAAAATTATCGCAAAGGCATAACCGGGTAAGCTGAGTCCATATATCAGTCATGAAAATCTGCATTTTCAATAACGCGTCCTCGAAGGAAAAGCCCCCCGTCGTAACCTCTATCATGTGGATAACCCTGGTTGTAAAGTCATTCCATTCGTCAATCTTGTCATATAGACTGTGGTTTACCTTGTTATGGAAATTATCCTCAATATCGTAAGGGCAGCCGCAGGTCATCCTGTACAGCTTCTCGGCGTTTATGACTTCGCTGCCCGAACCTGACACCTCTCCGTCTATTATCTGCATAATGCGGTCGGCAAGCAATATTCCGGCTCCCTGTATGTCGCGTTTTACGGTTGTCACCGGGGGGTAATAGGTATCAGCTTCATTAATACCGTCAACCCCGGTTACAATAACGTCCTCCGGCACTCTGAAGCCCATTTCGGCAAGCTGTTCGCACACCCCGATTGCCATGGAATCGTTTGCACAGATAAAAGCCTCCGGCATACTGCCGTTTCTGTTATAATAACTGACCACCCATTCCCTTGTCGGTCCTGACCAGAAGCTTCCGTAGCCTATGCTGTCCTCTTCAAGAGGAAGATTATGCTCCTCCATAACGCGCCTGAAAACGTTCTCCCTTAAACCGGACGCACTGTTCCCTTTTAGTCCGCCGATAAAAGCAAGCTTTTTTCTGCCGTGGACGTCAATGACATGGTTTATCAGGTCATAAAGGGCATCTTCATAACCGAGTGAAATATTATAAACCCCTTCGATTTCCTTGTCAAGGGAAATAACGGGAATGCCGCCTTCTTTAGCGCGTTTGATAATATTATTTACCGATTCGTCATGCTTCATCGTAAGGGTAAGGATTACAAGGCCGTCTATTTTTTTATAATTAATAAGGTTGTAAATATTAACCTCGCCGACGTCATGGGGTTCGCCGTCATACTTGTCGGACAGGGACATAAACCACAGGACATTGCCCCCGAGGCTGTTTATGCGTGTGGAAAAATTATTGGCAAAAACAGTATTGTATGCTTCGTCCGCGCCGCCTGATATTAATGCGATTTTCTTTTTTTTGTCAGTTTTTTTTGTCATAAAACCGCCTCCCTTATATGAAATGCGTATTATACGGAATTAATGAAATGTAAACCTTTACAATTGGATTTGTTAATAAATTATAACATATGATAATGAACGTTTTGTAAATATACCGTTAATTATTAACATTTATTATTCAACATCATCAAGCCAGAGACTGTATGAGGCGTCGCCCGGCATATTCAGCCCCCCTCTCGGCGAAAGCGAAACGCTTCCGGTCTTCGGCGAACCGGGCAGGCAAGAACGCTTGAACTGCTGGGTGAAAAAACGCTTAACAAATACTTTGAGCCATTTTTTTACGGTGTCTGTATCATAATCGCCTTCAAACGCTTTAACTGCGAGCCTAAATATTTTTGACGGACTGAACCGGCAGCGTATAAAATAATAAAGGAAAAAGTCATGAAGCTCATAGGGACCGACGGTTTCTTCGGTTTTCTGCGATATTTCCCCGTCCGACGGCGGTAAAAGCTCGGGCGATACGGGGGTATCGAGAATATCCTTCAGCACGTCTGACAAAACCCCGTCGTCCGCCGTTTCGCTTTCATACCTGACAATGTGGCGCATAAGCGTTTTGGGAACAGACCCGTTGATTCCGTACATTGACATATGGTCGCCGTTATAGGTCGCCCACCCGAGGGCAAGCTCCGACAAATCACCAGTGCCTAGGACAATGCCGCCGTTCATGTTCGCATAGTCCATAAGAACCTGGGTGCGTTCCCGCGCCTGGGCGTTTTCATAGGCAACGCCGCCGTTGTTTTCATCAAGCCCTATGTCGGCGAAATGCTGCTTTACGCTGGCTGTTATGTCAATTTCCTTAACAGTGACGCCGTAAGCCTTTGCCAAAGAAAGGGCGTTGTTTTTTGTCCGTTTTGTCGTTCCGAAGCACGGCATTGTCACTGCCGTGATATGCGTCCGGCTGACACCGAGCATATCGTATGCCCTGACTGCGGCTATAAGAGCCGCAGTGCTGTCAAGCCCGCCCGAAAGTCCTATAATGGTATTCCGGCAGTTTATATTCTTGAGCAGCGTTAAAAGACCGGCCGCCTGAATGTCAAGAATATCCCCGCACCTTTTGTTTATTTCCTTTGTTCCGGAAGGAACGAACGGATTTTTCCGGAATGTCCGCACCAGGTCAAGAGCTTTTACCGGAAGCTCAAAGCCCGTTCTGGGAATACCAGTATCTGAGATTATAAAGGTGTTCACGCTTCTGCGTTCGGAAATTATACGGTCAAGGTCAATGTCGTTATAAACGAATCCTGTTGTAAAGCGTTTACTTTCGGACAATACCGTGCCGTTTTCGGCTATTATATTATGTCCCGCAAAGACCAAATCCTGCGTCGATTCGCCCGTACCCGCCTCGGCATAAATATAACCGCAAAGCAGCTTTGCCGACTGCGAAGAAACAAAAAGCCTTCGGAAGCCGTCTCTTCCCGCGGCTTCGGCAAAAGCCGAGGGGTTGCATATTAAGGTTGCGCCGCTTTGGGCGAGGAGAGCGGACGGCGAATTTACTGCCCACAAATCGCCGGAAATTTCAATACCGATAATAAGACCCGGAATATTTGAGCATTCAAACAGCTGACTGCCGAAGAAAACGCCTCCGAAACGTTCGGTATAATACTCAACCCCCTTACCGGAGGTGAAATAACGGGGTTCATGAGTTTCTGAGAACCCGGGGATATTTTCTTTTGGTACGATTCCGAGAACGGCGCCGTTTTTTATTACAGCCGCGCAGCTGTAAAGCCTGCCGTCAAATTCAACAGGCAGCCCTATGACAGCCAGAATATCAAGCTGAGCCGTTTTTTCTGCTATAAAAGCAAGAGCCTGCTCCGCGCCGTCAAGAAGCAGCCCGCTGAGGAATAAATCGCCGCAGGTTGAACCTGTTATGCAAAGCTCGGGGAAAACTATGACCGAAACGTCTTTTTCCGCCGCGGCTGTGAGCAGGCTTATAATCTGCCGTGCGTTGAATCCGGGGTCCCCCGTCCTTATTTCGGGCGTTGCCGCCGCGGCTCTCAGAAAGCCGTCTTTCATTTTCATCATCCTTTTCATTGTGATATTGTATTCAGTATTATTATATATTATATCCCTGAAATAATCAAGAACTATGAATAAAAACCGCAGGGATAAGTCCTGCGGTTACATTGCTTTTTATTACATCCGGAGTATCAGTAAAGGTATGAAAGCATAACCCGTGCCGCCGGAACATCCGTTACCGTCTGCTCCGTTTCGGATTCTACCGGTTCGGATAATTTTTCCCTTATTGTTTCAGTCATTGAATTGATGAGTTCAAACAGCGGGTAATCCAATGAGAAGAAAGTATACGTCCAGGTTCCGTTTGAAAAATCATATACCCGTTCGCCGTCCTCAAAGGTAATGAATTCGGTTTCATCAAAGTATTCCTCATTGTTGATGAAAAGCCTCGTGTCTTCCCAGCGGCACTCGATAACCGCCGGATTGTTTACCTGGCGTATTAGCCTTTTTATCGTGCAGTCCATCTTAACAAACCCATGGTCAATGTCAAGCGTGTTCGGCTGGACATAAACAACCGTCTTTCCGGATGCGTTGTTCTGCATATCCACTATATAATAACGGAAATCGCCGGAAGGCGACACGCCCTGTCCTATAAGGGTGTCGACGGTCTGTATGCGGAATACATTCATAACAAGGAAAAACGCGACGCCGGCGACAATATACATAAGCAAAAAAACCGTACCCATAACTGTTTTAAACGTGTCGTTCATCCTGCAGGAGAAAAATCCGAACAGCGTTACGATCGCAGCCGGAATAAGCAGGGGCCAGTTGCCCCAGTCCAGAAGCAGGGTCGGTAAAAACAATACCATGTTCAGCATTCCGAAAACCGCGGTCAGTCTGGATTTCCTCGTATAGTACATCAAAAACCCTATTAACAGCGAAAATACCGAATAAAAAACGGCAAACGTCACTTTGTTCGTATATTCAATATCATAGAAAAATACGGCATAAGCGAAAAAGCATAACGCTGCCGAATATGCCGCATTCAAAAAGCTTACTCCGAATATAAACCACTTGTTCTTTAATATACCCATCACTTTATTCATTTTTATGACCATTCCCCTTTTGTACGTTTAACCGTCAGGAGAAACTCCCGATAAATTTTTGCACACAGCCTTTTATCTGAACTTTTTCGTTAAGGATACAATAAGGTAGCCTATCCCCCCGATTACTGCAAATATCAGCACAATCAGCAGTATGGTAAGAAAAATGTTGAACCCCCTGCTTACTTGCGGGGCATCGCTCTCTTCCGTCTGAGCCTCCATAAAATCGCCGGTGTTAGCAAGGATATTTCCCTGCTGGTCGGAAATAATTATGTTGTCGATATAAACAAGCGGTCCGTCGGTTATATTGAAGGTAGGTATGGTAAATCCGAATATTGTGTTTTCCGAGCCGTTCGGGACAGATATTGAAGCCGTTCTCCATTCACCGCCGCTGTCGTCCGTCAGATTATTGCTGACCCATACGCTCCCATTGGTGTATATGCTGAAATTATCGGCGGCAACGCCGTTGTTTTCATCAAATAAATATGATACGTTCATAGAATAACCCTCAAATGAAGGCAGACCGAAAGTTTCAGAGGTTATGAACGCTCCGCCGAACTTGTTTTCAATTTCGCCGGTTATCGTTTCGGAAAGCTGAAGGGAACCGGCTCCGCTTTCCGCCGGAGAGTTTGTTATTTCCAGCTTAAAAACCGTATCATCGGCTGAACCCTCAAATTCCCATTCTGACAGCGAAGCGGGCGTATCGAAACAAAACGTCGCGGTTCCGTCTTCGGAATATTCAACGCCGCCGGTAACGTCTCCTCCCTCAAGCTCCGCAAAAATGCTCAAAGAAGACATACCCGTAATTACAAGGACTGAAAGTAATACCGATAATAGTTTTTTCATGCCGGATAACCACCTATCTTAACTGTAATAATATTTATTATATCAGTTAGTTTTATATATATTTTAGTCTATAAAACAAATTTTGTCAACATATATATTTTAAAATATGCTGACAAAATTATATTTTATACTTATTAATAAGGTTTATCTGATAAAACGGTATTATATCATTCTAATCAGCATTTGAATGCCCGTGTCTTAAAAGCTTATTCATTCCCGCTGTCAATGCTTGAAATTACCTCCGGCACCAGGTTCGCGGGGAGCTGTTCATATCTGAGGTAGTCGAGCGTAAAATAACCCATTCCCCTTGTAATCTGACGGAGCAGCATTGTAAAGCTCTGCATTTCCCTCATTGGAACCTCAGCTTCGATTTCGGTAAGCCCGCCTTTGACGGGATTCATACCCAGAACGCGCCCGCGGCGTTTGTTCAAATCGCCCATAATGTCTCCGGTATGCTCGTCGGGAGCGGTAACAAGCAGCTTCCCTATAGGTTCAAGAATAGCGGGGTCGGCTTGCTTAAGACCCTCCCTGTATGCTATGGAAGCCGCCATTTTGAAAGCCATTTCCGAGCTGTCAACAGGATGGTACGAACCGTCAATGAGGATGGCTTTAAGACCCGTTACGGGGCATCCTGCCAGTACGCCCTTGCGGGTGCATTCCTGAAGCCCCTTTTCAACGGCGGGGAAATAGTTCCTGGGTACGGCTCCCCCGAATACCTTTTCTTCAAAAACAAGCTCGTCGGATACGCAGGGTTCAAATTCAATCTTAACATGACCGTACTGACCGTGCCCGCCCGTTTGTTTCTTATGCTTGCCCTCCGCCGTTACCTTTTTGCGGATTGTCTCGCGGTATGCGATTTTAGGCTCGGTAAGGTTAACGTCCGCTCCGAATTTTGACTTAAGCTTGTTCACGGCGCTTTCAAGGTGCTGTTCGCCGAGACCTGTAAGAACCTGCTCCTTGGTGATGGTGTCAAGGCTGTAGGAGAGAGTCTTGTCCTCTTCAAGAAGCCTTTGCACTCCCGTGCCGATTTTTGCCTCGTCGCCCTGGCTTTTTGCGTGAATCGCCATGCCGTAGCAGGGGCGGGGAAATTCGATTTTATCGAATTTTATTGCCCGGGAAGCGTCGCAGAGGGTATCTCCGGTATTAGCGTTGATTTTAACGGCAACCACAATATCTCCGGCGCCGGCGGACGGCACCTCCGTTTGTTTTTTACCGCACAGGGTATAAAGCTTGCCGATTTTTTCGGCGGCGCCCGCCGACGGGTTGCCGCATTCCGTATTCTGCTTCAGCTCGCCGCTTACAACCTTAATAAACGACATTTTTCCTACAAACGGGTCGGCGATTGTTTTAAACACAAAACCGCTGAAAGCGCCGCTTTCAGTATAGGAGACTTCGGCGGCTCCGCCGCTGCCGTCTTCGCCCTTAACCGGACTGCCGTCGCAGGGAGCGGGCAGAAGAAGCCCGATTTCTTTCAGGAGCATGTCAATACCGGCAAGCGTCGTTGAGGAACAGCATACGACGGGTGTTATAATGCCTTTGCTAATACCTTTGTTTATACCTTCGGCAAGCTCTTCCTTGGTAAAAGGCTCGCCCTCGAAAAATTTCTCCATCAGGTCCTCGTCAGTTTCGGCAACGGCTTCCGATATTGCCGCAACGAGTCCGTCTAGGCGGTATTCCATCTTTTCGGAAATTTCGGCGTTCGGCATCTCAGTCTCCGAAGCGGCTCCCTTTGAGTCGTAAACATAAGCCTTCATTTCTATCAGGTTAATAAAGGATACCACCTTTGAATCCTTTATGACGGGAACAGAAACGGGACAGACGGCAGGGCCGAATTTGGTTTTCAGTTCGGTAAGGGTATTGTAAAAGTTGGCGTCCTGGTCGTCAACCTTAGTGACAACGAACATTTTGGGTTTGGAAAGCTGTCCGGCAAGCTCAAAAGCCTTCTGCGCACCCTCCTTAACGCCGGATTTTGCCGATACGGCAATCATCACGGTGTCGGCGGCGGAAATCCCCTCATAAACCCCGCCGGCAAAATCAAAAAGCCCCGGGGTGTCAAGCAGGTTAATCTTAATGCCGCTGTACTCAAAAGACGCCAGAGAAGTATTCATCGAAGCCTTGCGCTTAACTTCCTCGGGGTCATAGTCGCATACTGTATTTCCGTCGGTGATTTTACCCAGTCTGTCGGCTGCGCCCGCTTTAAACAGCAGAGCTTCGGCAAGCGAGGTTTTTCCCGAGCCCGCATGACCCGCAATTGCAATGTTCCTGATATTTTTTACTCCGTATTGTTTCATAGGGTAAACTCTCCATTCCTGATATTAAATTTGCATATATTATTATGTTTCATGCTGAAAATTAACAGTCTTGTCCTAAAATACCCGTTTCCAATAATATCCGAAACCGATGGAAAAATAAACAAGAAAATTTTCATCATAAAATATATTATATATTATCCGCATAACTATTGCAATGGTTAATAATCATTTTTTACATTTTTTAATAATAAACATTATTCTGTTTGGTTATAATGTACATGCCGCCGCCGGTTAAATTAAAATAATTAACATATACTGCATACCGCATTGAAATTTTCAGGTTTACAAATATATAAATTTGTTATATAATATTAGTAAGAGCAATGTCAACAACTTAAGCAAAAAACGAATAACTTTCTAATCATAAG
>DBCY01000151.1:15480-22309 GCA_002293295.1 Ruminococcus sp. UBA946
TTATTGTAAAGTAAAATCTCTTAGGTTGTTACCATTGTTAGTAAGAGAGGACTGTACATATGATAAATAAAAATTCGATACTGTTTTTATCTGCCGCCTTAATTATAACAGGGCTTTTTTCGGGGTGTGACAAACAGCTTGAAGTAATAGAAGTCATACCGCCTCAGTATGACAGCGCCGAAGCTTTTAAAGAAGGGCTGGCAGCGGTTGAAATTAATGATAAGTTCGGATTTATCGATAAAAAAGGCAATGTGGTTATCCCGATAGAATATGAATTAGCATCAAATTTCAGCGAAGGCATTGTAAGAGTGTATAAAAATGATAAAACAGAATATTTTGATAATAAAGGCAATTATATTTTTTCTTCCGAGTACATCGGAGCGTCTGATTTCAGCGAAGGGTTTGCCATAGTTGCAAAAGACTGGGATTACGGATATATTGACAAAACGGGGAAGTTAGCGATTCCAATTAAATTCGATTATGCCGCGGAATTCATTGAAGGTCTTGCTATAGTCGGCAAATCCGGAAAGTTCGGATATATTGATAAAACGGGCGCCGTTGTTATTCCGTATGAATATGACGATGTCAGTGATTTCAATGACGGACTCGCGGCAGTTAAAAAGGATGGCAAATATGGGTTTATTGACAAAACGGGCAGTGTAATCGTTCCGTTTGAATATGACAGTGCGGATGATTTCAGCGAAGGGCTTTCGGCTGTCCGGAAAGATAACAAATACGGTTTTATTGATAAAACAGGTAAAGTCGTTATTCCTCTTATATATAACGGCGTAGGGAATTTCAGCGAGGGTCTTGCGGGATTTGACATTGAAAATAAAAAAGTGGGGTTCATTGATAAAAACGGCGATGTTGTTATTCAGCCTGAATATGACGGGGGATGGAGGTTTAATGACGGGCTCAGTAAAGTCATGAAGAATAAAAAGTATGGTTTCATTGATAAATCGGGAGCAGTGGCCGTCCCGCTTGAGTATATGCCCGCATGGGAATACAGCGAAGGCTACGCAATGGCTTCGAACGGATTTTTCTGGGGATTTATCGATAAAAAAGGCGAAGTGGCTGCGGACTTCAAATATGCTGCCGCTGACGACTTTTCAGAGGGAATGGCTGCCGTTTGCACCGGAGGCGAAAACGGTTTTAAATGGGGTTATATAACTATTGAATAGTATCTGATAAAACACACATTTTATATAACGGGATGTCATATTTTAAGGCATCCCGTTATTTTCTTTTTTATTCATACCCTATATGCCCTGAAAAAACGCATCTCCGTTTTAAATTGTGTATGCCTGTTTTGTTACAAATTATGCAATTAAGGTATTTTTATCCTCTTATCTGAATATTTTTAATGAGAAGCTGTAAACAGTCCGGCTGTTTATATGAATAGTTTCCTTTAAAAATTATATGGAGGTATCGGCAATGGAGAACAAAAATAATAATTTTAGCAATAAAAAAAATCCTTCCGGCAGCGACCTGACTGCTAAATATAAGGAAGAAATGATGAGGCAGTACAGGGAATCCAAAAGGAATGAAGCCGCACCGGCAATGCCGCCGCAAACCGCTCCTTCCCCCGTTCAATCAGCTCCCGCCCCTGCGCCTGCCGTAACGGCGTCCGCTCCTGTTCCTGTTATTCCCGTTCCGGCTGCTACAGCCCCCGCTCCGGCGCCCGCTCCCGTCATTATACAAAGGGAAGCGGTTCTTGAACCCATTCCGCAGGAACCGGCTGTTACTACTCCGGTACCCGAAAATATGATTCCCCCTATGCCGCAGATTCCGATTACCGTAACGGGGGAGGTTATTTCACAAAACGAGACCGCTCCCGCCGCTCCTCAGCCCCGGCAGCAGCTGAAACCTCAGCAGCCGAAACCTCAGCAGCCGAAACCCAGACAGCAGCAGCCCCAGTCCAGACTGCAGCAGCCCCAGCATCAGAAACCCAGGTCTCAGCAGCCGAAACCCGTAATCATTACGCCTCCGGTCAATTCGGTTCCCGTTCCTAAAACCGAAGCCGCCCCGGTCGTTCCGCAGCCTGTCAGGCAGGAAATAACCGGTATTGACATTTATCCCGTCATTCCTGCGCCCAAAGAAACTCAAGGGTGCAAGTTCCCTTCGGCAAACGATATTTTAAACGCGGAAACGGGAGTTTTACCCGGCGCACAAGCCGGCGTACCCGACTGTTCAAAAGAAGGCGTAAAATATTTCGAGGGCGATAATATTCATATGCAGGGTAACTATGAAACGGTAAAGCCGCAGTTAAACGCCCTTTCCGCCGGAATGGCTGCCCGGGATGATATGGAGGGCAACGCAGTCCCCTATTCCATGAACAACTCAAATATAGACTATAAGCAGCTTGAAGACGGAAAAAACGTCGGATACCTTGTAGTTGAGGTAACCTCGGCAAATTCCGCGATACCCGTTAAAAACGCGACCGTAATCGTCACAATGCGCGACGGAAACGGAAATAACCTTATAAATATGCTTGTTACCGGCATTAACGGAGCCACCGAAACAATACCGCTGAAATCAGTTCCCGAATCACTGTCCGAGTCGCCGCAGACTCGCACTGCCCCCTATGTGACATATCAGGTGAACGTTTATGCGGACGGTTATTATTCGGTAACCGAGGTTGACGTACCGATATTTTCAACAATAAAATCAATACAGCCTATTTCTCTTATACCCGTCGCCGAATTTAACGGCATTTAATGCGCAGCGACGGCATTTTAAATTATTCAGCAGGCATTATTTAAGAACATTAACTTAAATTTACCGGAACGGCGGGTAAAAAAAGATACCGAAAAGGCTCTTAAACGGCTATGCCTCGCGGAATCAATAAAACAATACTATAACTCCGCCGGAGGGTGTTAAAGGAGGGTTAATTCAGCATGACAGGCGAACCATTTATCCCCGAGACCATAACGGTTCATCTCGGGCGTCCCGACGACGGGACGGCGGGGAATATTACCGTAAGTTTCCCCGATTATATAAAAAACGTCGCATCCAGCGAAATATACCCCACATGGCCTGAATCAGCCCTTCGCGCCAATATATACGCCATAATCTCCTATACCCTCAACAGGTACTATACAGAATGGTACCGTTCCCAGGGGTATGATTTCGACATTACAAGCTCTATCCAGTATGACCAGACCTTTATTGAGAACCGTGAAATTTTCGAGCCTATAAGCAATATAGTGGATAATATTTTCAATGACTACATTCAAAGGCAGGGTAATATCGAACCCCTTTTCGCGGCTTACTGCGACGGGGACGAGGTGCAGTGCGACGGGCTTTCCCAGTGGGGTTCCGTCGAGCTTGCAAGGCAGGGCTACATTCCTTATGACATACTGAGGTATTATTACGGCGACGATATTAATATTATACAGGATGCTCCTGTCAGACCGAGTATTCAGTCATACCCCGGTTCCCCTCTGGTTTTCGGTGATTTAAGCAATGACGTCGCTTTTATACAGAGGCAGCTTAACCGCATTTCAAACAATTATCCGGCGATACCTAAAATCTATCCGCTAGACGGCTTTTTCGACGATGAAACCCGGTCTGCCGTCGCAAAATTTCAGGAAATCTTCAATATTCCGCAGTCAGGCGGGGTTGATAAGGCTACATGGTATAAAATCAATTATATTTATAACAGCGTAAAAAGGCTGAGCCAGCTTGATTCAGAGGGGCTTTCGCTTGCCGACGTCTCCCTGCAGCTGCCCGAGGAGCTCAGAGCGGGCGACGCCGGTCCGCTTGTAACCTACCTCCAGTATTATCTGTCGGTCATCGGCGCTTATTACAGGTCGGTTACTCCGGCTGAAATCACCGGCGAATTTGACAATGCCACGGTCAGTTCGGTTCGTTCCTTCCAGAACGTGTTCGGGCTTGAACCGACGGGGGTTCTTAATCAGCGTACCTGGGACGACATTGCCAGAGCTTATAACGGAATTGTTGAAAGCGTCCCCGTAACGGAAACCGGCGCGAATGCGGTTTTATACCCGGGATTCATCCTGACCGAGGGGGTAACGAACGATTATGTGCGGATTTTACAGGAATACCTGAATTATATCCATGGAACATATGCTCAAATCCCGTTGGTAAGCGCGACGGGGTATTTCGGACCGCTTACCAGGAACGCCGTTACCGCCTTTCAGAATCTTTTCGGAATCCAGGCTACGGGTTCGGTGGGTCCCGTAACCTGGAATGAAATATCAAATATTTATTCCGACCTCAGATACGGTTATGAAAAAAGACCGGGGCAGTATCCCGGATATATTATCGGGTAAGGAGTTGAAATTCAATGTCATATTCCGACGCGGACAAAAAAAAGCATATAGAGGAGGTCCAGCAGTATTTAAGGGGAATTTCATATAAGGACAGCCGGATTCCGAGGATTATCCCCGACGGTATTTACGGCCCCGAAACACGCAGTGCCGTAAAGATATTCCAGGAGATTCATAATCTCCCGGTAACGGGAACCGTCGACGAGCAGTCAAACAGCAAAATTTATGATGAGTATACGAAGCATATAATATTGAATGAATACATAGATTCCATAGAACCGTTCACCGACGTCAACTATCTGCTAAAGCCGGGGGACACGGGATACACCGTATTTATCATACAGTCAATGCTTAACACGATTGCGCAGTTTTTCGCCAATATTTCTCTTGTCGAAATAACAGGCAGGCTTGACGCTCCCACGCAGAACACCGTCGGACAGCTTCAGACCGTAATGAGGCAGAAAATAACGGAAAGCATACATTTTTACACATGGAACGGCCTTGCCAGGCTTTATAATATATATGTCAAGGAAGCAAACGCTGCGCCGCCGGATATTCTTTGAAACTTATACAGGACCTCCCGCAGAAATTCAACGCAGGAGGTCTTTTTTAGTTTTATACTAGTATTATGATATATTTGCATAAAAAAACCAGTAAAATCTTAGCGACTTTTTAACTGAAATATGTTAAAGTTTGCTTATTGCCTGCCGATATATCAGATAGAAGCCGGAAGTACGTAACCGGGTCAGGTTTTCTCCCCGGGAAATGTTCTTCCTGCTAAATCACCGTTTCGCAGAACCGTTTTTTCAATCCGAATTGCGCAATAGGGTTTTATCAGCGGTTCAATAAAATTTATTATTTATTATGCAAATCGAATGGATTCGGTTTACAAATTACAGGAGGTAATATTATGGTAGTACAGCACAATATGACGGCGATTAACGCCAACAGATACTTGGGTATCAACAATAAGAAGCTTTCCAAGTCCCTGGAAAAACTTTCTTCGGGTTATGCAATCAACCGCGCCGGCGATAACGCCGCAGGTCTTGCCGTTTCCGAAAAAATGAGGTCCCAGATCGGCGGTATCAATCAGGCGATTAAAAACTCCGAAGACGGCATCTCAATGGTTCAGACCTTTGAAGGCGCTTTGACCGAAACTCATTCCATCCTTCAGAGAATGAAAACCCTTGCTACTCAGTCCGCCAACGGCACTTATGACAACGCCGTTGACCGTGCCGCTATCCAGCTTGAATTTGACCAGCTCAATTCCGAGCTCGACCAGATCGCCGATACCGACTTTAACGGAACTATCTGCTTAAACGGCGGTTCTCTTGCAAACGGTCTTGAAGCAACCGGCGACCCGCTTACATTCACGGGCGAACATACCGGAACAGTCAGAACAGCCGCTTCAGGCTCGGTTGATATTTCAGACTATTATGACCAGTCCGCAGCTTCGCTGACCTATGTTTCCAGCATTACCCTCCAGACCGGCGCAAGGTCGAAGGATGCCGTAAACTTTACTTTTGACTATTCCAACTATACCAAGGGCTTCTCCGGCGCAGGCCATACTTTGACGGCTGACATGAACGTTACTTCAAAGGGCTTGCAGACTTCCGGTCTCTCCCTTACCACCCAGGCTCTTGCTAACTGTGCAATCGACGCCATCGACTTTGCAATCAACAAGGTTTCAATGGTTCGTGCTACATTCGGCGCTATCCAGAACCGTCTCGAACACAAGATTGATAACCTGAACGTAACCTCTGAAAACCTGACCGCCGCTGAATCACGTATCCGTGATACAGACATGGCAACGGAAATGATGAACTTCACCAAGAATCAAATCCTTGCTCAGGCTTCTCAGTCGATGCTTGCTCAAGCTAACCAGCTGCCCCAGAGCGTTCTGGCTCTTCTCCAGTAGGGTTTTAGTCATCAGCTTTAAACTGACAATTCAGTTAAATCCTCCCGTTTAATAAAACGGGAGGATTTTTACGGTAAAATGAAGGGAGTAATGCCGTGCCTTTGCACGGAAATAAGAATTATGAACATACAGATTTTCGGGAAAAGCAAATGCTTTGACACTAAAAAAGCCGAACGTTACTTCAAGGAACGCGGCATTAAGTTCCAGTCGGTTGATATTCTGGCAAAGGGACTGAGCAGGGGCGAAACTGACAGCGTGGTTAAGGCTCTTGGAGGGATTGATAACCTTATCGACTCATCCCATAAGGATTATTCAGTAATAAAGTACCTTCTTGACGATGCGAAGCCTGAAAAGCTTTCTGAAAACCCCCGGCTTTATAAAACGCCTATAGTAAGGAACGGCAGAAACGCAACGGTAGGTTACTGCCCCGATATATGGGAAACATGGACGGAAAATTGATTAAAAATTAAAATTAGCAAATAACAATGATGGTATACCGCCTTGCGGCGGTATGCTTTTATTTAAAACATATACTTTAAAATTCTTAATTCCTAACTCCACACCAATGCCTACAACTTAATCAGAAAACGAATAATTTTTATAATCATAAGTGGTCAGT
>DBCY01000151.1:22348-25475 GCA_002293295.1 Ruminococcus sp. UBA946
ACTCCAAACTCCAAACTCCACACTCCACACTATAACAACCTCAGAATGTTTTTATACAGAATCAGCTCCCTTTCTTCTTGAGACAGCGGAATTTTATTAAAAAGCTTCATTTCTTCGGCGGGATTCCACATCGGGTAATCCGTCCCGAAGCATACCCTGTCCGCTCCGAATGCTGTAACCGCGGCTTTTGCTTCATCGGGAGTCATCGAGTACAGCGAGCTTGACGTATCCACATAAAAGTTCCTGTATCCTGTCAGATATTTTCTGGCGTCCCCCCATTCCGACCAGCCGCCGAAATGCGCGCCTATTGCCGTCAAATCCGGGAAAAGTTCAAGCACTCTTGCCATCCTGACAGGCTTTGACCATTCATAGCGGAAATCCCCCGTATGAATCAATACCGGTAGTTTGTGCCTTTGGGCATATTCATAAATCGGCATCGCTTTCGGTGAGTCTATATTAAACCGCTGAAAATCGGGATGGATTTTAATTCCGCACAGCCCCGCTCCAACCGCCCGGTCAAGCTCTCCTGCGATATTCTCAGAATCCGGATGAACCGTTGCGAATCCGTAAAGCCTGTCGGGGAATTTTTTTACGCATTCCGAAATAAAACTGTTTATACTGTCTGTCTGAGCGGGCGTCGTAGCCACTGACTGGACTACGAATCTATCTATTCCGGCTTCCCCCCCGGCTTTAAACAATGACGACAGGGTGCCGTCGAACCTCATAACCAGCATATCGTAAAACCTGCCGATTCCGTCGGCTGCCTTCTGTGCGATTTTATCGGGGAAAATATGCGTATGCGAATCGATAATCATTTTAACATCCCTTTGCGTTTAATCAATCAAATTATACGCTTTATTTATGTAATTATTTTATAGTGAGTATTAAAATATAAATAACATTTTCCAAATGGTGCTTTATACCTGTAATAAAACCCGTATATTTAAGTTTGTCTCTGATTTTAAACCAGGCGACTGCGGCTGCGTTCAAAAATATAAATTTATAAGCGGGATTACAATAAAAAACATCATTTGCGCGTTTGCTGCCATGTNNNNTAATGCAAATGTGTTTACATTGTCGAAGTTTGGTGTTAAAATTAAGTAATAAGGTATTTTATCTTCCGCAACCTATTGTTGCTCAAATGAACCTAAAAAATCAGGAGGAATTACGCATGAAAAATTTAAAGGTATCTTTAAAGCTCATAATCAGCTTCCTTATTATCGCCGTTTTAACGGCGGCTGTAGGTCTTATCGGTATTTTCGGACTAGGAGACCTTAATGACATCACGAATGAAATGTATGATTTCGGTCTTACCTCCGTAAGGGCGATGGGTAATATCAGAGAAATTTTCGCCACACAGCGTAATGATTTGCGCAACCTCTTCCTTTCAATCGACGACGCCGAAGCAGTAAATGATATAATAGACGGAGTCAAGGCAAGCGACGCCGAAGCGCAGGAAAACTTCGCGCTTTATGAAACCACTATAATTGACGAATCAAGCGAAACCGATTTTTATTCGGCAAGGGACACATGGAACGGCGCTTATGCCGATATGAAAACAAATTTATACGCCGCTCTGGAAGCCGGCGACAACGATACGGCATATCAGATTTTCGTCGACGGGGGTCCCTTGTGTATCGTACCGATTACTCAGGGGCTTGCTAAAACTACCGAGTTCTGCGATTTGTCATCGGCAGCCATAAGCGAAACGGCGACCGATACATATGATACTTTGTTCATCGTCCTGCTTGTTATAGTAATTGTTGCTGTTGCCGCCGCGGTATTCTTCGCCGTTTACCTTACAGGCTTAATCGCCAAGCCGCTGAACATAATGAGCGGCGCGATGAAACGCTTTTCAACAACCGGCAACCTCAAAATGTCAAAGGCTGATTCCGATATTATAAGCGAATATTCGGTTGTAAAGGATGAAATCGGACAGACAATCGCAAATGTTTCGTCGTTTTGCAACAGCGTTATTATTAACGCCGGTTTACTTGAAAAAATAGCTGACGGCGATTTGACTGTAGAGGTGAATACGCTTTCCTCCGAAGATACAATGGGTAATTCCCTTAAAAAGATGGTCGAAAACCTTAATTCAATGTTCGGGGAGATTAACAACGCCTCCGAACAGGTAACAAGCGGCTCCTCGCAGATTTCCGACGGCGCACAGTCCCTTGCTTCCGGTTCGACCCAGCAGGCGGCGACTTTACAGGAGCTTTCCGCGTCCATTTCCGACATATCGGATAAGACAAAGAAGAATGCCGAAGAAACAAGCATTGCGTCTTCGCTCGCCGGAACTATTATGAAAAATGCCGAAAAGGGCAGCGAACAAATGGAACAGATGATTGCCGCTGTTAATGAAATTAACCACGCTAACCAGAATATAAGCAAAGTAATTAAGGCGATTGACGACATTGCATTCCAGACGAATATTCTCGCCCTTAACGCGGCGGTTGAAGCTGCCCGCGCGGGCGCTGCCGGAAAAGGATTCGCCGTCGTTTCCGATGAAGTGCGAAGCCTGGCGGCTAAATCGGCGGCTTCCGCCAGAGAAACGGGCGAGCTTATAGCTAACTCAATGGAAAAAGCGCAGCTGGGTACTAAAATTGCGGGCGAAACAGCCGCGAGCCTGAAGGAAATCGTTGAGGGTATCAGCGAAAGCAACAGAATTATATCGAATATAGCCCGTTCATCCGAAGAACAAACCGTCGCTATAAGCCAAATCAACACGGCTATAGGCGGAGTTACTCAGGTTGTTCAGCAGAACAGCGCCACAGCCGAAGAATCGGCGGCGGCATCGGAAGAGATGAGCGGCCAGGCAAGCCTTCTTTCCGGTTTGATTGAAAGATTCAAATTAAGGTAACCAAGCCTTATAAAAAATTATATAATAGTCGTTTAACTTTAAAACGGTTCGTTTAAAGTTAAACGGATTTCCGCTGTGTGCACAGCGGGCGCTATCCGCAGATAGCGCCATCTCATTAACTTCAAATTTGAGACAAATTTGAAGTTAATGTGCTTTAATACGTAGGGGACGCCCTGTGTGGCGTCCCGTTTTTTACGAAATCATATAATTATCTGTTTATTTCGTATTAATCGGCCGACCACATAGGGCAATGTCAACAACTTAAGC
>DBCY01000151.1:25520-28851 GCA_002293295.1 Ruminococcus sp. UBA946
CTGGAATCTTATTGTAAAGTAAAATCTCTTAAGTTGTTACCATTGCCACATAGGGTCGACCCTACGTTTTTGTGTATAATGCTAATTATGCGGTAGCCCCTCTTTTATTATTTTTTGCCTTTATGATTGTTTGCCAGGATTTCCACTATACCGTCTATATGAATAAGCTCGCTCGGGGTCAGCATTTTTATATTGCTTACTATTCTGCTGAGGTTCGCCGGATATTTATTGTCCATTTCAAAAAATTCCGCCGGGGAAACATCCAGGAAATCGCATATATATAGAAAATTTTCCATTTTAGGGAAATATTTTTTGTTTTCAATATTGTTAATGTAGTTGTTCCCGTTACCCAGCGATATGCTCATTTCGTGTGCGGAAATTCCTTTTTGTTCTCTCAGCTGAGTCAGCCTTGCCGCAAATATATCTCTATCAATTTCCATTTCCGTTCACCTCATTGTAATTGTATATTATGCAGGGTAAAAAATTGATATTATAATAGTAGTAAATATATTGACATTACCCTTTTAAAGGTGTATAATATAAATAAATTAATTAATTTTCACAAAGGGGAACGAATTATGCTGTCAAAATATTCAAGCGGCGAAAATGCCGTAAACAAAACTGATTCATACCGGGAGATTTATGCATTGATGTTCAACCAGACTAGACAGACAATTAATACGCTTGAAAAGATCTGCAATTTAGCTGATAACCTTAATGAACAAACCATTATGCAAAAATCCTCCGAAGTTAAGGAAATAATTTCTAAAATCAGGTATTTCGCTGACAGCGAGGCGATAAATCTGAAATTATTCCAGTTAAAATCAGAAAAAGCATATATAGAATATGTTGAAAAATGTTTCATTGAGCTTTGAAATCCTGCCCTCGTATAATTATTATTATCTGATAATTTTAAATTATAACCGATTGCTTTCTGTTGTTTTATCCTGTTTGTCAGACTCTGTAATCCCGATTTATACTTTTAATACGCACCCGACAAACTTTTTATGTTTAATCGGGTGCGGTTTAGTTTTTATTGTCAAGATAATAAATAAATTTTGAAAAACAGATGACAAAAATAGAAAAATAGGGTATAATGTATAAATATTCATATTATAAAAGGAAAGGACGGTCATATTAATGGCACAGAAAACTTTTTATATCACTACGCCCATTTACTATCCTTCGGGGAATCCCCATATCGGGCACTGCTATACCTCCGTAGCCTGCGATTCGATTGCCCGTTATAAGAAAATGCAGGGTTATGACGTCATGTTCCTGACCGGCACGGATGAACACGGTCAGAAAATAGAGGAGAAGGCTAAGGAAAAGGGAGTTACCCCGCAGGCTTATGTTGACGGAATCGTTGCGGAATTTAAAAAGCTCTGGGAATATATGAACGTTGATTACGGCAGGTATATCCGAACAACAGACGATTATCACTGCAAATCCATCCAGAATATTTTTACAAAGCTTTATGATAAGGGCTTTATATACAAGGGCGAATATTCGGGGAAATACTGTACCCCGTGCGAAAGCTTCTGGACTGGTTCCCAGCTTAAGGACGGTATGTGTCCCGAATGCGGACGCGAAGTGAAAGACGCGAAGGAGGAGGCTTATTTCTTTAAAATGTCCCTGTTCGCAGACAGAATAGAAAAGCTTCTTACCGAAACTGATTACCTTATGCCGAAAACAAGGGCAGCCGAGCTTGTGAATAATTTTATAAAACCGGGTCTTGAAGATTTATGCGTTTCAAGAACTACCTTCAAATGGGGAATACCGGTGACGTTCGACCCCGGCCATGTCGTTTACGTATGGATTGACGCGCTGTGCAACTATATTACCGCACTTGGCTATGAGAACGGCGTTTACGATGATTTCAGCAAATACTGGCCCTGCAGCGTCCATATGGTGGCAAAGGATATTATGAGGTTTCACGCCATAATATGGCCTGCCATCCTGATGGCTCTTGAGCTGCCGCTTCCTGAGCATCTTGCCGTTCATGGCTGGATTACCTTTAACGGGCAGAAAATGTCCAAATCAATCGGAAACGTAATCGACCCGTTTGTGCTGGGCGAAAGGTACGGCGCGGACGCTGTCCGTTATCATATCCTGCGCGAGATGGCTTTAGGCTCTGACAGCTCGTTTTCTAACGAAATAATGATAAACCGCATAAATACCGACCTTGCTAACGGTCTCGGAAACCTTGTTTCAAGAACCGTCGCCATGGTTCTGAAATATTTCGGCGGTACTCTCCCCGAAGGAAGGGAATCCGGATTCCCCGACGAAGAGCTTATAGGCGCGGCTGTTTCCCTCAGGGACAAAACCGACGGGTTTATTGACGCAATGCAAATCAACAGCGCGCTTGCTGAAATTTTTAAGGTTGTTTCAAGGGCAAACAAATATATTGACGAAACGACCCCGTGGATTCTTGCCAGGGACGAAGCGAACAGGAACCGACTAGCATCTGTGCTTTACAATCTGCTCGAATGCATCAGGGTCGCGACAACCCTGCTGTCCAGCTTTATGCCTGTTTCTATGCCGGAGGTCTGGGAGCAAATCTGCCTGGACAAAGGGCTTGCCACATATGAAAACGCCGGGAAATTCGGTGTTCTTCCGCTGAACTGCTCCGTTGTAAAAGGCAGGGTTCTGTTTCCGAGGATTGATACCGAAAAAGAGATAGACGCCCTGAACGAAATACTATCCGGTCAGTCTTCCGGCGAAAATGATGTTCCCGAAAAGGCTGAGCCTGTTCCTATGCCAGATTTAATAAATATTGCAAGCTTCGGGAAAATTGATTTAAGGATAGCTGAGGTAAAATCCTGCTCAAAGGTGCCGAAGGCAAAAAAGCTGCTCTGCCTGCAGCTTGACGACGGTTTCGGCGGACGTCAGATTGTTTCGGGGATTGCCGGATGGTACGCTCCCGAAGACCTGACTGGGAAAAAGGTTATTATTGTCGCGAATCTGGAGCCTGCGACGATTTGCGGGATTGAAAGCAATGGAATGCTCGTAGCCGCCGACGCCGGCGATACCGCCAGGGTTATTTTTGCTGACGGCGATATACCGAACGGCTCAAAGCTGAGGTAATTTCTGCATGAATATATTATAGCAGTTTACAAAAAACCCGCCCGGACGCTTAACAGAGTCCTGACGGGTTTAATTAATGTCTGCTGAATAATTGAAAAATGTTTCACAGATTTTTGCCGCTTCGCTAGGACTGATGATGAAGACAGGCTGTCGCCTGTCGAAGGGGAATACGACGCAATGCGGCAAAAAGATGGAAATATACAATAATTTTAATTGCGGGTTAGGGCGTGTTTGATAATTAGCA
>DBCY01000151.1:28966-29435 GCA_002293295.1 Ruminococcus sp. UBA946
TTCGAACACGCCCTAGTATAAAAGACCGGTATTATGCTTTTTCCTGATTTTTGCGCGGTTTTGATTTTTTAGTATTCTTATCAATTTTCCAGTGCCTTTTAAGTAATGTTGTCAGACCTAAAATATAATCCACGCTGGTATCGTAATAATCAGCCAGCAAGACTATTTTCTCAAGGGAAGGTTCCAGCTCTCCAGTTTCATACCTCGAATAGGTCTGCTGTGATACTTTTAAATACTCCGCAAGATGACGCTGATATAAATCCTGGTTTTCCCGAAGTTCACGTATTCTTAATTTGTACATAATTACACCTGTTCCTTTCAATAAATCAAATATGAATAATATAACAGATTAACACATTTTGAAAGAATAAATCAAATTACTCATTCATTCAACATTAATAATATCCTAAATTCGACTTAATGTCAATAGTTTATAAACTTTTTTTACAAATTATTTTATTTTAGACTA
>DBCY01000076.1 GCA_002293295.1 Ruminococcus sp. UBA946
GCTGACGAACAGATTATAAAATCAGATTTAATGCAAGGAAGCGGTTTTGAGGACGGTAAATTCAGAATTGAGGAATACGCAAAAACAAATCCCGATACAGCCGACTTTGCAAAGTTTTTAAGGAATGAGTACGGAACGGGCGGCAGAAGCATTGACGCAGGGTTTTCAAATCACGACGGCAAGGGAATCAGAATTGATATTTATAACCGAGATAACGGCGAATATCAGGCAAAACGCTCAATCACCCTTAACTGGAATCAGGCGGCAAAAAGGATTTCCGAACTTGTCCGCAACGGAGAATATATCACCGAGGACGATATTTCACGCAGAATCCGGAACGCCGAGTATGTACTGAATAATTACGACCCGTCAAATGACTATAACTTAAATCGAATTGAGGAAGCCGAAAAAATCCTTGCCTTGTACGGTATGTTTGAATCGGAAGATAATACTCTCGAAGAAATAACAGAAATTCAGGAAATTCCGGAATCCGAACCGCAGATTGAAGATTATTCCGTCGAAGATGATTACGGCGAGTATTTCTTCAAAATCGGCGATGTCCTCGAACTTGACGAAGGCATTTTTGAGGTTACGGGAATTGACGGAAATATCGTTGAATTAACCGATACCACGACAGAAGAAGTTTGCATTATTGACGAAAACGAGCTTTATAACAACGGGTTTGCGATACTTTATAATAATGAGGAATTAGGAGTTAGGAATGAGGAATTATCAGGAGCGGAGGATATTCAGCCTGATAAAAACGATATAACCGATTTGGCAACCAGCGACCTCTATACCCCTGATTTTCCCGCACCCTCCGAAACAGTCAGCGCCCCGCCAATTCCTAATTCCTCATTACTAATTCCTAATTTTAAAATTACTGACGATAACTTGGGTATCGACGTTTCGGCGGCGAAAGGTTTTTCGCCGAAAGAAAAATTCAGGAATAATATCGCGGCAATTAAGCTTTTAAAGGAAATTGAAAACCGTTTCGACAACCACGCCACTCCCGAAGAACAGGAAATACTCTCAAAATATATCGGATGGGGCGGGCTTTCACAGGCTTTCGACGAAAATAATTCCGCATGGTCGGGCGAATATCAAACGCTTAAAAATCTGCTCTCCGATTCCGATTATGAAAGCGCAAGGGAATCAACGCTTAACGCCCACTATACCAGTCCCACGGTCATAAAGGCAATCTATGAGGGGCTTGAAAACCTCGGCTTTAAGTCCGGAAACGTGCTTGAACCGTCAGTGGGCGTGGGAAACTTTTTCGGCTTGCTTCCCGAAAGCATGAAGGACAGTAAGCTGTACGGCGTTGAGCTTGATGATATATCCGGCAGAATCGCAAAACAACTTTATCCGAAAGCCGACATATCAATTCGCGGTTTTGAGGATAAACAATTTTCCGATAATTTCTTTGATATAGCGATTGGTAACGTGCCTTTCGGGGGATATAAGCTTTCGGAAAAACGGTACGATAAGCTGAATCTGAACGTCCATGACCACTTTTTTGCAAAGGCTCTTGATAAAGTCCGTTCGGGCGGCGTAATTGCCTTCGTGACTTCAAAAGGCACTCTTGATAAGCAGAATCCCTCTTTCAGAAAATACTTTGCCGAACGTGCAGATTTACTCGGAGCAATCCGTTTGCCGAACACGGCGTTTAAGGCAAATGCGGGTACGGAAGTTACAAGTGACATCATCTTCCTACAAAAACGTGAAAGTGTTATGGATATTGAACCCCCTTGGGTAAACACAGCAAAAAACAAAAACGATATTATTGTCAACCAGTATTTTCTTGACAACCCTGAAATGATGCTTGGTACTATGACAAAAGACAAAGGTATGAGAATGTACGGAAATGAAAACAGTACAACTTGCGTACCCTTTGAAGGAGCAGTTTTATCCGAACAGTTAAAAGCCGCTATTACCAATATTAAAGGATATATCCCCGAATATGAACATGAGGATGAAAATATCCTTGACAGCATACCCGCAGATGATAATGTCCGTAATTTCAGCTTTACCCTTGTTGATGATAAGCTTTATTACCGTGAAAACAGCAAAATGAACAGGATTGAATTCCCGAAAACTACGGAAGAACGTATAAAGGCTATGGTTGAACTGCGTGACTGCGTCCGTACACTGATTGAATATCAGCTTAATGAATACGGAGATGCTGATATAAAAAATCAGCAGTTAAAGCTTAACACCCTGTATGATAAATTCAATAAAAAGCACGGTTTAATCAATTCACAGGCAAATAAAAGAGCATTTTCTGAGGACAGCGGTTATTATCTTCTCTGCTCCCTTGAAATCCTTAATGAACAGAACGAACTGGAACGCAAAGCCGATATGTTCACAAAAAGGACAATTAAACAGCGTAAAACAGTTACTTCCGTTGATACGGCAAGCGAAGCGTTAGCTGTATCAATCGGCGAAAAGGCAAAGGTTGACCTTGATTTTATGCAGTCGCTCACGGGTTTTGACAAAGAAAAGCTGATTGAGGATTTGCAAGGCGTAATTTACAAGGTGCCGCAGCTTGGCGATACAGAAAATTATGTTACAGCTGATGAATATCTGTCGGGCAATATCCGTGAAAAGCTTGAAACAGCACAGAATTTCAATAAAGACGGCAGTTTTGAGGATAATATAAAGGCTCTCGAACAGGTTATACCAAAACCCCTTGAAGCCTGCGATATTGATGTTAAGCTTGGTGTAAACTGGATTGAACCTGAATATATAAAGCAGTTTATCATTGAAACATTAAAGCCTCCGTTTTTTGTAAAGAACAGCCTTGATGTAAAATACTTTGAATATACGGCTGACTGGCATATTGAAGGAAAAAATTCAGACAGTATAAATGTACTTGCCAACACAACATTCGGAACATCACGCAAAAACGCTTATTCCATAATAGAGGATAGTCTTAATCAGCGTGATGTCCGTGTTTATGACTATATAAGGGAAAACGGCTCTGTTAAAACCATTCTGAACAAAGAGGAAACATTGCTTGCACAGGAAAAGCAGGAATTAATCAAACAGGCTTTCAGGGAATGGGTTTTTAAAGACCCCGACCGCCGCCATGCACTTGTCGAAAAGTACAATGAAATGTTTAACTCGACCCGTCCCCGCGAATATGACGGAAGCCATATTAATTTTGTCGGCATGAACCCTGAAATCACCATGAATCCTCATCAGAGAAATGCCGTCGCACACGCACTTTACGGCGGTAATACGCTGTTTGCTCACTGCGTCGGTGCGGGCAAAACCTTTGAAATGGTTGCAACGGCAATGGAAAGCAAGCGTTTGGGTCTTTGCAATAAATCGCTGTTTGTCGTACCTAACCACATCACGGAGCAAATCGGAGGCGATTTTCTGCGGCTCTACCCGTCCGCTAATATCCTTGTCGCAACTAAAAAGGATTTTGAAAAGAAAAACCGCCGCCGTTTATGTGCTAAAATTGCCACAGGCGATTATGACGCGGTGATTATCGGTCACTCCCAGCTTGAAAAAATCCCTGTATCACAAGAGCGGCAAGTACGGCTGATAGAAAAGCAAATCCGAGATATAACCGTAGGTCTTGAAGAATTAAAGCATTCACAGGGTGAACGCTTTACCGTAAAACAGCTTGAAAAGACAAAAAAGTCACTTAAAGAAAAACTCAAAAAGCTTACAGAAGCACCGAAGCGAGATGATGTAGTTTCCTTTGAAGAATTAGGTATAGACAAGTTATTTGTTGACGAAAGTCATGGATTCAAAAATTTGTTCACCTATACCAAAATGAGAAATGTTGCAGGCGTTCAGCAGACCGAAGCTCAGAAAGCCACAGACCTTTATATGAAGTGCCAGTACCTTGACGAAGTTACAGACGGAAAAGGAGTGACATTTTCTACCGGAACGCCCGTAAAGACACCCTAACAATGAATCAAATACTAAACCTTATGTCAATGCCTTTCTCGTCAGATATGTAGACAACATCAATCATTGCGACGGCGAGGGCGTGTTTTTCTTCAACTGAAAGGTAATCCCATCGGCTCATCGGGTCGGTTAAAGGCGCAGTGTCAATTTCTTTGTGCTTTCGCGCTCTTGTTCTCAGCTTTTCTTCCAACTCGGATTTCTTTTCATGCAGGGATTTTATTCTGCCCTGAATATAATCGAATAATACCGAATCAGCGTCCGCGAGCTTGTCAAGAAGTTTGCGGATTTCTTCATCAAGACGGATTATTCCGGTTTTGATATTCTCCGTTTCGGAATCCGGTTTTGACCTTTCCCGCTTTGCGATTTCAAGGCTTTCAAGCCGCTCCTTCATGGCGTTAAAACCGATTTCTTCCGCTTGGTCGGGTTTGAGCGACGGACGGTTTTTTCCACAGCCGTTAGACCTGTACGCTCCGCTGTCAAGAAAATATCTCCACTGTTTTGTATGGGAAACATTCCATGAATATTGAAGGTTAAGCGCATACCCGCAAGCTCCGCATTTGGCAAGTCCGGTAAGCCAAGAATTTTTTGCGTTCCTGTTTTGCGGAATTTGTCTGGTATATGATTTTTTGTCCTGCACCGCAAGCCACGTTTCTGAATCAACAAGTCCCTCATGGTATCCGACTTTTATATATTCGGTTCCATCGTTGCGCTTATGGCGGAAGAGTCCGTGAATGCCGTCGAACGCTTCAACACCGTCAATTATCTCGAATCCCTTTGAAACAAGATAGCGGTAAACTTCCTTATCGGCTTTTACATAAAGAGGGCTTTCGAGCAGTCTTGAAAAATGCGACCTGTCCATGTTGGATTTCTTAAAATTAAATCTGACCGACGAATAACTAATATCAATTTCTTTTTCCCGCAGATATTTTATTATATCATTCAAAGACGTTTCAGGGTTTTGATAAATCTGATATGCCGTTCTTATTACATCGGCTTTGTCAGACGGAACAAGCACCGAGCCGTTTTTACCGTTTATAGTACGGCGTTCAGGCTCGTAGCCGTAGTAAATCTTACCTCCCTGATAAAAACCCGTTTCAATTGACCTTGTCATATATGCATCGGCAACCCTTGCGGCAATTGTTTCCCTTTCAAACTCGGCAAAGTTCAGAAGGTTGTTTCTCATCATTCTGCCCTCTTTGGTCGCCGTGTTGAAAGGTTCGGTAAGGGAAGTAACGCTTACCCCGTAACCGTCAAGAGTATTAGTAACGTTTAAATATTCCCTCATGTTCCTGCTGAAGCGGTCGTACTTTTTTACGATTATCCACTCAAGCAGTCCCTCTTTAGCGTCGCTCATCATCTGCTGAAACGCCGGACGGTGTTCAATATCCTTCGCGCTTTTTCCGTCGTCGCAGTAAAGCCTGTATTCCTCCCCTTCCTTCAAAGATTTTATGCACTCCGCTTTCTGAGAATCTATCGACAAAGAATTGTTGTCTTTATCCTTATCGCTCACCGAGCGGCGCACATATATCGCGGTTAATTTTTTCATACTATCAGCCTCCGTTTTTATAAAAAAATGAAAGCCGATAATGCGTTGTTCTTATATAATCTTAGCATAACCGGCTTGCATTTTCAAGTGTTAAATCCTCTAATTTAAAAAATATTTTTGAATTAGAGGGGTTTCCGCAACGTGCGCGTTGCGGGCGCTATCTGCGGATAGCGCAATCGGTTTAATTTCAAATTTATAAAAATTAAAAAAAACGATTATCCTAAGCAATATTTTTTGGATTAAGAATATCGTATATCAGATTTATTTTCCGTTGTTTATCCCTCACGTTTTCAGGAATATGTACGGTGACTTTAATCTTATCCGTATCGGGCTTTATGTTTTTCAAATCAACGCTGATGTTATTCTTCCTCATCGGCGGCGCTCCTTTCCGTAAAATTCGCACTTTCAGGTTCTGCGGTCTTTTTTAATCTGCGTTTTTCTTTTTCATCTTCAATAAAAGCGAAAACTTCATCAACAGAAAAAATATAGTCAAGGGTTTCTTTAAATTCGTCGGGGGATAAATCCTCCCCGAAATATTTGTAGACCAGACCGCCGACGGAACAAAGGTTGTGGGTTCGGATTTTTCGTTCCTCATCTTTAATTGCTTTTTGCAAATCGGCGACCGCCTTTTGCTTTTTCTCAAGCTGGCTGTTTATTTCGGATATCGCCCCCGATAATCTGCCGCTTTTTATTTTCAGTTCTTCCAAGGTCATTTTCTTTGCCATGTGACATTCTCCCTTTTTTATTTCAATATATTTCAGCGCAATCCCCTTTCGGGCAAATCAGGCGGCATGGCTGCGGTGGAAGCGCACAGCCCATCCGTCTCACGCAGCTTCGGCGCTTGCGCCATATCGTGACCGAAGCCGCCTTTTTACCCGAAGGGCGCACTTATACAAACTTCTTCGCAGTTTGTGTGCGCAAGGGGAAGCTTCCCCTTGACCCCTCTCTTGATTTTGCTCCGCAAAATTTATTTCGCGGCTTTGCCGTCAGCTTCGCTGTTCTACCGTGAGCGCCGCTTTTTATCCGAAGCACTGTTGCCGGCGGGAATATGCTCCGCCTGTTTTTCTTTTTCAGTCGGCTTCGGAAACATTCGGCTGATTAAATCCGCGACTGTTTTTTCATCATTCGGATTCACGTACAGATGATTATTGACGAGTATGGATTTAACGCCCTGCTCTTTCAGCAGTTCATGAACCTTAAAGAGCGACTCCTTTTCGCCGGTAAAAATCCGGCATTCGGAATAATCACAGCCTACCGTTTCACCGATAAATTCATTTATGTTGTTCCTCCTTTCGGCGATTTTTTCTTCACGCATTTTTGTCAGCTCTGAAATTTCGGTTTCAAGGTTTTGCTTTTTGATTCTGCGGTTGCGGCTGCCCTTATCGGTGCAGAAGCCTTTCTTTTCAATTGACTGTACAGCGGCGCCGATATGAATCTGCGGGATTTTTTCTATTCCCCGCGCTTTATAGCTCCTGTGGTCGATTCGTTCATCAGAAACGTAGTAAAGCTTGTGATTGCACCAGTCAGCCCATCGTTCCCGCCATTCCAAAAGCAGACCCCTGTCGTTCCAATCCCTGTTTTTAGTTGTGAAGCCGTTCTTGTCAGCATTCCTTGTCGTCAGCAAAATATGAACGTGCGGGTTGCCGTCGCCCTTGTCATGAATTGCGTAATCGGCGCACATACCTTTTAATACAAAGCATTGATTGCAGAATTTCCGTACTAAGTCAATCCGGGCTTCCAAGTCAAGCTCTCTCGGAAGCACCGCTTCAATGTCGCGGGCGGTCTGGCTGTTTATTCTCTTTTCGGAATTTTCGGCGGCGTTCCACAGCGCCTTGCGGTCAAGAAATTTCTTTGGCGCGTTATCCGGCAGAAGAATTTCTTTATGTACCATATCTTTCTTCCGGCTGTAGTCATGAACAACTCCGTCACGCTCATTTTTGATTTTTTCGGCTGAGATGTAAGCGGCTTTTCCGACGGCGGACTTGCCTTTGCTCCGGCTTACCATCTTTACCGTAAAATGATAGATTGCCGTTAATGTTCGCCTCCCCGTTTTGAATTATTGCATTTTTCTCTTTCTGACCCCCTCCCTCTTCATAAGTAAGGACATTCAGGAGCTGTTTTGGAAACCCTAAAGTAAAAAATCTGTGAAATAATAAATTGACCTGAACGTTCACCTCCTGTCCGTCTGATTTTTTCTGAAAGGCTTAAGGCTCGAAAGCGGTTTGGGGGCAATTTAACTGCTCTGCGTTCAAGTCCTTTCATAAGTTCCTACAAAAAAGGCGTTTTTTTAAACCCGAAACCGAAAACTTTTATTATTTTTTGCTTTTTAAATAAAATACAGCGTGGGAAATTATTTATTATAGACAATGGCGGCGCCTCTTTTCTGATTTTATTTTTTGATAAGATATTTAGCGGAGTACGAAGCAACTGCGGCGGCTTTTTGCCGAACCGGAAAAATATCCTCTCAATACTTAGGACAAAAAACAGCGAAAATGTAACCTCATGCGATGAAGATTTATTTATTTTTTACTTTTTTAATATATCAACAGCTGGGAATTCGTGCAAAATGTTTAGAAAAGGTAAAAAAGAAAACGGCTGAACCGTTTCACTGTAAATGTGAAGTAGCTCTGCCGTTTTAATCGGTGAATGCCGCAAAAAGAAAACCCGTTCCGTAGGCGGTTATGGCTTGCGGAGCGGATTTCTATTTTGTGTTAGCAAAATCATTAAAGAGGGTCGAGGTGAACTTCCCCTGCGCACGAACTATGAAAAAATAGCGTTTCGTGCTGAAACGGAGATTTACTTAGGGCGAAAAGCAAAAGTCCTGTAAATCTGTTTACTTGAAAAGTAATTTGTGGTAAAATAAAAAATAAAGTAAGAAAAAGGTGCATTTATATCTTCTGAAAACACACAGGAGGGAAATACATGATTTATATATGCAGTATAATAGATAATCCGGACGATATTGAAAAATTCAATATGCTGTTTAATAAATACAAGAATTTGGTTTATCATATAGCATACAAAATTTTGGACAATAAAGAGGATGCGGAGGATGCACTGCAGGAAACATTTTTAAAACTCGAAAAAAATTTTTCCAAGATTGAAGATATTTATTGTAGTAAAACAAAAAATTTTCTCGTTATTATTAGCAGAAGCTGTTCCTACGATATACTTCGTAAAAATAAAAACGAGGATGCGGTATCTTATGAAGATAACGCCGATATTCTTATTGCACCGTCTGTTCTTGACGAAATAATAAAAGAAGAAGGCTATAAAAAAATGTTAGGCATTATTGAAAACTTAAACGATACATATAAGGATGTATTAAAACTTAAAATGATTTACGGATTCACAAATGGAGAAATAGCCGAACTTCTTGGAATAACAAAACGCAGCGTTGAAATGCGGATATATCGTGGCAAAGCGATTATTTTGAAAGATTTAACAAAGGAGGGGTACTATGCTGAACGATAATATTCGTCTGAAAAATCAAATCTTTAACCTTATACTTACGGAAGCATTAAAGGAAGATTGCACATGTGAATTAACCGCTTTAGAAGAGGAAATAAAAAAAGCTGAATACACTTTCAGCCAAAAAACAGAAAAATTCATTTCAGCCATAATAAAACGTTTAAAGTATTCAGACAGCCGTAGTAAAATAAAAAAATTGCTCCCTAAAATCGGAATGGTGGCGGCTTCGCTGATTTTTTGCATAGCTGTTTTTACAAATCCAAAAGTAAATGCCTTTATTAATGATATAATAGTGAAAATATTCCCGAATTATAATCAGTATGAGTTTAACAGCAACAACGAAATAACTATTGATAATTTCAATTATGACATTAAACCTCATTATATTCCTGACGGGTTCAGGCTTACGCAATGCTTTTACGGTTTAGGCACTGCCGAGCTTATTTATGAATCGGAGGAAGAATCTATAATAATTATGTATGGTATTGCTGACTCCATTGAATTTTCAATTGATAACGAACATTCAGAACAAATTGATATTACGGATAACAGCAAGCAGTTTGTTCTTCATAAATCTGAGGATATAAGCAGACCAAGCAACTTCATATGGACTGATTCAGGATATGGTTTTGTAATAACTGCACAAATAAGTGAGGATGAATTTGTCAACATCGCCAAAAACATAATTATAGAATAAAATCTTGTAGAAAAATAAAGCTTTTATACAGGCGGTAAAAAGAAAAGGAGGAAAATACTTATGGTGAAAAAGTCAATCGCAGCAATGGTAACAATATGCCTTTTTATTGTATGCTTTGCTTTACCTGTACAAGCAAGGTATTCTGAAACAAATTCAATAGTAATGTCTTTAACATATGGGTCTAATTCCGCAAACTGCTCGATAACCATTACGGGAGAAAGCTGGGTTACCGGCATTGATAAAGTGAATGTCGCTTTAAAAGACAGTAGCGGAAGCGTGGTCAAGGAATGGAAAAACCTGTCTTGCACCGGGAGTACGTTCCGCTTTAACAAATCAGCTTCACTTAGCGGCAAAGGAACATATACGTTAAGCTTTACAGGAACAGTACATGGAGATACTGATGAAAGAGTAAGCGACTCAATAACTAAAACATATAGATAAGATATTTTTTACCGCCTTTATATCTTGGTTCAAAAATATTGTGCAGGGATTCGGCTAAAAATCTAATGAATTTTATAATCCCAAAGAGCGTAAACATTTAATATGCCCGTTAAAGCAAAAGCAAGTTAAATCTATTTACGTAAAGTGAGAGGGTTTGGGCTTTATAATAAACGAGAGGGTGATACCAATGGGTTGTTTTAAAAATAAGTTGCAGATTTTCGCCGACGCTGCCGTTTAGTAGCTTTAGGCAATGAAAGTAAAAGTAAACTCATTTTGAGAAAGGAATTGAATCATGAAAAAGTTAGTTAATAAGATTGTTTCGATAACTTTATGCGCTACAATGTTATTTTCTATCGGCAGTGTTAGTGCTTTTGCAAAAACTGCTGATGAAACCGTACATACTATTGAAATAGATTTAACGGATTATCTTGTTTCTGCTGCGGCATCTACAGCGGATTTAACGCTTGGGAAACACATGGCTTCCAAATCCGGAACAGGAGCAGTTTATTCACTAAGCGAATCATTTAATCTCAGCACACTGCCTACAGGCGCTAAAGTTGTTAGTGTAACCGCTTACTACCCCACAAGAGTTTCTACATCACAATCAACATTCACTGCAATTACAGATTTTGAGATAACAAACGTAGCATCAAACAGAGCAATATTGATTCCGTTTTTGGTGACCGACCCCAATGTGNNAATCTCAAGTTTTAGGAGGAACAAGCATGAACCGAACATGGAAACGCGTGATCAGCGGAACCAATGTTCTTGGCAGATTAGACTCGCGATGTACATCAACATTGTTGGCGGGGGCTGACGCTAAAACCACATGGAAAATACGCATAAAAGGCACCATACTGCAAAACCTATCGGGATTTGACGGCTTTACAGTTTGGGGAGGCGCGAAAGTAATCGTTACATATACATAATCTAATTCTGCTTGCAAACTGTTAAAATATGTATCAACGCTACCGATTTACCCGTAAATAATCGGTAGCGAAGAGCGTATTTATGAATCTGAAAGGTGAACTACGCCATGAATATAAATAACATTAACCGGATGCGTGATTTTATTCAACAAAAGAGTTGCGGAACAGGCGCTAACGATTGGAATATCATCCCGCATAAAGGAATGAAGTCCCCGTCTTATGATGAAATGATAAAGCAAGCCAAAGAGCTTGGAGCAAGGGCGGCTTCGGGAAGTCCGAATGAGCAAAAGCAAATTGACGCTGAATATGAAAGGCTGAACGCTCAGTTTATGTCTTTGGCTTCACCCGACAGGAAGAAATTATACAAGGAAGCTATGGAAGAAATAAATAAACACAGTAGCAGTAAAAAGTCCATTGAAGAACCCAAGCCTTTGAAAAACCTGATTGATTATCTTAATGAGCATGATGGTATAGGTTCAGGCGGTATGAAAACTGATAAGCCGTATCCTCTTAAAAGCGGAGGAACTGTAACCGCTTACGGAAGCGGGGTCGGCGGGAAAAGATATGATGTACAGCATAACGGCGAAACAGTGATGGTTATAGAGAACGGTAATATAGAGCCCCGCTCGACAGCCGCCGAGTTTGCGCTTCATGTACAGCTTCACAAAATCTTTACGGATGCGCTCCGTTCGACAAGGGATAACACAAACGAAAACATTTCCATGAACTCTGTAATCGGCAATATTCCGAAAAATACAGCGGCGAATGGCAATACATCAGATTCTTTTGCACTAGCAAATGAATCCGATATAAACTCTTTAATTTATTCAGCACGGGGTGTAAATACCGTTGATACTGACAGAATTAATCGTAATGATTAGTTTATGCAGCAGTAGAAATACAAAATCCTACTGCTGCATAGATATAATTCGAGGGGAGTCAAGTATGAATATTCATAATTCACCGTTTTATAACCGGAATTTATCATCTTACGCCAAATTACTTGCGCAGACGTCTGCTGCCAATACCAATGAACGTATGGTAGCTATAAACGCACCGATTCCTGTAGCTCAGGAACAGCCAATGCCTCCTGCAACATACACTGGCGGGACTTATGCTTATACCGGTATCGGAATCCAAAGCTTCGGTTATGACAGCATGGTTAAAGACTGGATTCAAAAAGCCATGAATGATACCGGTGTTACTCTTGAAAATGGGGAAACCCTTGAAGTACGTCTGGATGAAGAAAGAAAATTTTCAGTAAGTGGATTAGGAGATGAAAGTCTTAATAAAAAATTTGCAACCGCGTTAAATAATGCCGCTTTACACTCTCCGTCGGGTAAGCCTTCTCCAAGGTATGGGCCGTTCCATACTGCAATGATGTTTTATCAGAATTCCGATTACGCAATGGCGGCGGAAAACGAACAGGACAGGGCTACCAGAGCAAGACTTATTTATACAAAAGATAATATTTCCGCGCAGGTAAAGAAAAATACCGGAATGTCTTTGGATTTTTCCGGGCTTTACAGAACGGATGACGGAAAAATCGGTGGTTATCCCCAAGAATTTGAATGGTATTTTGAGTGTGACCTTAACAAACAACCCGAAACAAGAGAAGAAATCGAAAAAATAGCGGTTGCTCGGCAGATACAGATGACTGCGAATGAATTTCTTGACGTTGGTTATGACAATATTCCCGATGTAAATGATTTAGATGTGGTTTTTAAGTTTAAGCAAAGTGATTTTGGCGGATTTAAAGTGTCATGTTAACGGGAGTTGAATTATCCTATTACCGTTTATTAAGTCTATAACATGGGTGAGCTGTTCACCTATGATTT
>DBCY01000085.1 GCA_002293295.1 Ruminococcus sp. UBA946
AAGCCCGCTGTTTGTCCAGTCCCGCTGTTTATATACTGTAAATACTTTAAAACTAAATAAATCAGTAAAAGTAACAAATAACATTTCGGAACAATACTGCGAAAAACATTATAGCATCATATATTTTGCATACCGATAATTTTGAATGCATAGGCATTTGTTTTTCAGAAACAGATATTACGACCGGCTGGGGACTGATGATTAAGAAAGAGCAGCCTGAAAAAATCAGATATGCTTACNNGCTTACAGCATGAATGAAAATAATACTTATGCTTCGGACGATGAAAAAGTAATATAAAATCATTGACTGGATATGTACATATGTGGTATAATATAAAAAACATTATTAGGGGGAATAAAAATGGAATATATCCGTAAAACTGTAAGTAGTTCTGAATTGAATAACATTTTTATGAATCTTCCGATGTCATTGCGTGACCGATTGGTAGAGGTCATCATTTTGCCTGTTGAAAATACAGACGCTCCGGAAAAGCCTAAGCAAAAACGTCAGCTCGGATTTGTCGACTGCCCTCCTTTGCCGGATAGTTTTTTTGAGCCGTTGCCGGAGGAGGATTTACAAGCATGGGGACTGTAAAGTATTTGCTTGATACACATACCTTTCTTTGGGCAGTGCAAAAAGATGTAATGCTCAATGCTAAAGTTCGTTATATAATTGAAGATTCAAACACAGTTTTATATATTTCAGCTGTAAGCGCATATGAAATTATTAACAAGTATCGCATTGGCAAGCTAAATGATTATGAGTATATAGCAGAAAACTATTTTGAAGTGCTTAAAAAATTCAACGCAGAGGAACTTCATATTAACACCAAACATGCACATTTTGCGGGGAAATTTGAATGGACGCACTGTGACCCTTTTGACAGACTGCTGGCAGCGCAGGCGTTTACAGAAAATTTAACGCTTATTACAAATGATTCGGTATTTGACACACTCCCTTGGGTTTCTGTTTTATGGTGACAGATGAAGAAATCNNGAAATCGTTTTAACACCCTAAGACTTAAAGCGGCTTTTCAGCCGCTTTTCTTATAATTTAGTAGTATTATTAGCTTACAGCTTAACAATTTTCGCATAATTAGCCATCAGCTTTTTAGTCCCGACGTTGTCAAAGGCAACCTCAAGCATCATGTCGTTTGATATGGCTTTTGCCGAAATTATAATACCGTCTCCGAAAATATTATGCCGGACCCTGTCGCCCGCATTAAAATCGGAGATGTTATTTTTTTTCCGCTGCTGCGTCTTATTGCTGGCTATCTGACTTTGAAGCGACAGGTTCCTGGGCGCTGAGGTGAGAATTTTATCATCATCGGAATAAATTCTCACCGTGCTGTCTATTTTTTCTATATACTCGGGAGAAATTTCACGGATAAACCGAGAGACGATATTCCTGCCGGTAGAACCGAAAAGCATCCTTTGCGAAGCATGGCTGATATAAAGCCGTTTTTTTGCCCTTGTTATGGCAACATAAGCCAGCCGGCGCTCCTCCTCTATATCGTCGGGATTTTCAAGGCTCCTTGAACCGGGGAAAAGACCTTCCTCTGCCCCGACGATAAATACCGTGTCAAATTCAAGCCCTTTCGCCGAATGCATTGTCATCATCGAAACCGCGTCGGCATTGGGGTCAAGCCGGTCGGCGTCGGTATAAAGGGAGATTTCCTCCAGAAATTCAGACAAGCTGTATTCCTCGCCCTCACCCTTGCCTTCCATATAAGCGACCATGTTGGATTTAAGCTCGTTTATATTTTCCATCCGGGTAACGCCCTCTTCGCCCAGACTTTCCATATAAGTCTTGTATCCTGTAATATCAAGAAGCTTGTCAAGGAAAGCATCAAGGGGGGTATTACCGGAAAGGTTTTTTAACTTCCTGAACATTTGAGCTGTTTTAACAAGAGATGAGGATTTTTTTGAGAGCATAGGGAAGCTTTCTGCGTTTTCCATAACAGTGACAGGGGATTCGTTCATATCTGAGGACATCTGTTCGATAAGCGCAACGGTAGAATCGCCGAGACCGCGTTTGGGTTCGTTGATAATACGCTTGAACCTGAGCATATCCCTGTCATTGTTTATAACGGACAAATAAGCCACAATATCCCGTATTTCCTTGCGGTCGTAAAACCGCAGGCCTCCTATTACCCTGTACTGAATACCGCTCTGCGTCATTGCTTTTTCAAGGCTGTTGGACTGCGCGTTCATCCGGTATAAAACGGCAAAATCCCTGCAGCTCATACCGTTTTTTACGCCCTCAAGGATTTTATCGGCTACAAAACGGGACTCCGCCATTTCGTCAAAGGCTTTGTAAACGATGACTTTTTCGCCTGTACCAAAAGAAGTCCAGAGCTTTTTGGGTTTGCGGGAAGAATTGTTAAGAATAACCGAGTTGGCAGTGTTCAGAATATTCGATGTGGAGCGGTAATTCTGTTCAAGCCGGATAACCGCAGCATTATCAAACTGATTTTCAAATTCAAGGATATTTGCAACCGTAGCTCCCCTGAATTTATAAATGGACTGGTCGTCGTCCCCTACGACGCACAAATTCTCATGTTTTCCCGCGAGCAATGAAATCAGGCGGTACTGGGCATGGTTGGTATCCTGATATTCGTCAACCATAACATATTTGAAGCGGTTGCGGTAGTATTCAAGAACATCGGGGTTATTCTCCAGAAGCGATACGGTAAGTACGATAATATCGTCAAAATCCACCGCGTTTGCAGCCTTAAGCCGGTTCTGATATTCCCTGTAAAGCTTTGCAATGGCGATTTTTCTGAAATCCCCCGCCGCCTGCGCTTCAAAAACCTGAGGGGAAACGAGTTTGTCCTTTGCCGATGATATAACGCTGATAACCGATTTGGGCGGAAACATCTTATCAGATAAATCGTTGGCATCATAGCAGCTTTTCAGAAGTCTGATACTGTCGTCGCCGTCATATATTGTAAAATTATTATTGTAACCGAGTCTGTCAATGTAGCGCCGGAGAATCCGTACGCAGGCTGAATGAAACGTGGAAGCGTTAATATCGGAAGCGCTGCTGCCGAGAGACGCCTCAAGGCGTTCCTTCAGTTCACCCGCCGCCTTGTTGGTAAATGTAATTACCAGTATGTTCCATGGTTTTATGCAGTTCACGGAAATAAGGTCTGAAAGCCTTGATATTATATTTTCATCATTCTCACCGTTATAACCGGATAAAAACTTAATATCATCATCAGAAATATCATTTCGCACGGAAGTATCGTAATACGCGTTTCCGAACCTCACCATATTTACAATACGGTTTACTAGAACGGAAGTCTTTCCGCTGCCTGCGCCTGCCAGAATCAATACGGGTCCGTTCACGGTAAAAACCGCATTTTTCTGCATATCATTAAGTCTGCCGAAATATTTTCTGAGAGCCTGCTGTTTGGCAGAATTAAATTCATTATTCCCCATAAATAATTATAACCTCCAAAAAGATAACATGTTCTGTAAACTATTATGATTAATAAAGTATATTTGAAAAGTGTTATCGAATAATTATAACATATATATTATGAAAACGGAATAGCTTTTTTGTTAATTAACATTTTAATAATATTTTTACTTGCTGTATACTAAAAGCTTAACTT
>DBCY01000191.1:0-10969 GCA_002293295.1 Ruminococcus sp. UBA946
GCAATTTTATTAATATTTTACAAAAAAATCAGCAATAATCAACAAAAATAATTTAAATATATTATTGATTATAACAATAATTATGAACATTACTGCCGTTACTCCGGCGCGGTCATACGTTCGTTCCGAAGTAACGACACCAGTATGCCCAGCAGTCTGTCAAGCTTCATTCATACCGCCTCCCTGAAAAAACTTAATGAACACATTATATTATAATTCTTCGTGAATGTCACGTTAAATGACAGGTTATAAATGGTATATAGATAAATTACCCCCCTGGAAAGGTTATCTCCTTCACAGCGGGGTAAATAATTAACTTACCTAAATAAATAGTCAATATAATTTTTTATCATCTTTTATTTACATTCTTTTTATTAGATAATTTTGATTTTATAGCATCAGCACATAAAACAGTTAAAGGTTCTCCAATAGCAGCTTTATAATTAAATCCAAGTAATTGCATAGTTTTAAGAACATCAATACTTATTAATTCTTTTATTTGTGCTAATGATTCAACTGGTTCATTTTGTGGGAGAATTTCAAGAACTTTTGTAATAGTGTTATGTAAATGCTTTATATCATTATCACTTATTACTACTTTATCAAGTTCTTCCTTGTATACTTTTGCTATGCGAATAGCTTCTTCTCGCTCTGATAAAACTTGATTAATAATTTCATCATATGTATTTCTAAGCGTATCAGCATTTTTTTCATTTTTAACAGATTCAATTTTACTATGTATTGCTGTTGTAGTACCTTTGACTGCTAAAGTAGTTAATTCCATACCCATTTTTACTAAAATATCAAGTGAATTATCATTCATATATTATATCCTTTCTAGGTGTTTTATTATTTTGTTTCATGCGTAAGATTAATATAATATCACTCCCATTCAATAGTAGCAGGAGGCTTTGATGTAATATCATAAACGACCCTATTGACGTTTTTGACTTCATTTGAAATACGGACAGCCGTTTTTTCCAGTATGTCATACGGAATTTTCGCAAATTCAGCCGTCATGAAGTCGGTCGTATGTACCGCCCGCAGGGCTACTGTATAATCATAAGTTCTTACGCCGTCGTTTACTCCCACCGAACGCATACCGGTAAGAACGGCGAAATACTGGTTAATTGTCCTGTCAAGACCGGCATTTGCGATTTCCGAACGGAAAATATAATCGGCTTCGCGGAGAATGTCAAGCTTTTCTTCTGTAAGCCCGCCTATGCACCTTACGGCAAGCCCCGGACCCGGAAACGGCTGCCGGTTCACAAGGATTTCTGAAAGCCCCAGCTCTGTTCCGAGCTTTCTGACCTCATCCTTGAACAAAAGCTTCAGAGGCTCGATTATTTCCTTGAAATCAACACAATCGGGAAGACCGCCGACGTTGTGATGCGATTTTACAACGCCCGAGCCGTTCGTGCCGCTTTCTATAATATCGGGATATATAGTCCCCTGAGCGAAAAAGTCCACCGCGCCGATTTTCTTAGCTTCCGTCTCGAAAACGCGGATGAATTCCTCACCGATGATTTTACGTTTTTCTTCGGGTTCGGTAACGCCCTTGAGCCTTGACATAAACCGCTCCCTTGCGTCGACACGGCAAAAATTAATGTCCCAGCCGGCAAAGGCTTTCTGAACCTCGTCGCCCTCGTTTTTACGCATAAAGCCGTGGTCGACAAAAATACAGGTAAGCTGCCTGCCGACAGCCTTAGCGAGCAAGGCAGCCAGAACGGAGCTGTCAACGCCGCCGGAAAGGGCGAGCAGAACCCTGCCGTCTCCGACCTTTTTGCGGATTTCAGCAATATTCTGACGCGCAAAATCGTTCATTGTCCAGTCGCCGGTGCAGCCGCAGTCATTAAATAAAAAGCTTTTGAATATTCCAATGTCATTTTCATCAGTAATTTTTTTAATTTCTTTGCCGGAAGTCTTAGCCGCCGGGTCACATCCGCAGTTTATATCAAGCATAGGCACGGGGATGCTAAAAATATTTTTGTCAATGCCGGAAGCGGTGTTGTCTGCCGTTTTACCGGAGCCCCCGGTAAAAATAATACCGGCAGGGTTAAGAGACTTGATTTCTTCAGCCGGAGTATTAAAAGGCTTTACCTCGCAGTAAACGCCTAAATCCCTGACCCTCCTTGCGGCAAGCTGATTGTTCTGACCGCCTAAATCCAGAATTACAATTGTCTGATGTGACATTATTTACCATCCCTCTCATCTAATAAATACAATTTATTATATAATGCGTTCTGAACAATAACACAAAATGTGTAATTGTTCCCGGAAACAGACAAGTCTGTTTCCGGGTGCGAAAAAGCTTTGCTTTTTCGCAATACTTCTTGATAATGTCTGCCTATACTAATCCCAGTTAAAAACATAGAATGTTTTTAACAGCCTTTGCTTTGCAAAGGTTGCGGCGTTGCCGCATGGGATGCCGTCAATACATTCTTCTGTGCGCTTACGCACAGCGGCAATGTAATTGCCGGATTAAAACCATTCTATGGTTTTAATCAAGAATAGTATTATAAAACAGTTTTCTTAAAAAACTGTTTTATAGGTGCAAGAGTTTTGAGTATTTTTACTCAAAAACCTTGCACTTGAATAATTGAAAAATGCTTTTACGTCGCATAGCGACGGCATTTTTCAATTATTCAGCAGACATTAAATAAACGCAGAATCAGTCATATAAGGCTGATTCTGCGTTTTTTACAGTGATATTATACTCTTTCCACACCCAAAGAACATTTCTCACCGTTTATATCCCATTCTTTAATATAGCCTTTATTCTCACCGTAAACAAAGGAAACGGCAAGAACATCACCTTTTATTACAGCTGCGTTCGCTTTTATAATCCCTTCAAGCCTGTCATTCCCGGCAATTGAAACCGTTATATTATCCATTACGCTGAAATCCGCTTCCTTGCGCATGGTCTGGATTTTACTGATTAATTCGCGGACAAAGCCCTCCTCAATCAGTTCTTCCGTTAAATTAATATCAAGCACGACCGTAATTCCGTTTTCTGTAAGCGAGAAGAAACCTTCCTTCTGTACGGTGTCAATCAGCAAATCCACTTCATACAGCCGGATTTCCCCGCCCGAAAGATTAAGCGAAATAAAACCGTCTGACTTCAATTCAGCCATTGTTTTTGCACCGTCAGCTGTGTTCAGAGCCTCACGGATTTCACCCAGCATTTTACCGTATTTGGGACCTATGGTCTTTAACTGCGGTTTAAAGCTGTAGCTGATAAAATCCCCTGCATCATCCGTAAAAATCAACTCCCTGATATTAAGCTCTTCCCGGATAATCGTAATACAATCATCATTAAGCTTTATACCCGATTTAACGTACATTTTCGCAAGCGGCTGGCGGTTTTTCCTGTTTGAACCGTTTCTTGCGGCGCGTCCTAAAACTACTATGCAAAGAACGGCTTCCATTTCAGTTTCAAGCTCTTTGCTGATGAATCCGGTTACCGCCTCAGGAAATCCGCACAGGTGCACCGATTCAGCCGCCGTTTTATCAACGGAGCATACAAGGTTTCTGTAAATATCCTCCGCCATAAACGGAATCATCGGCGCCGCCGCTTTTACCAGAGTTACGAGGGCTGTGTAAAGAGTCATGTAGGCGCTGATTTTATCCCGGGTAAGTTCGGGAGACCAGTACCTTTCGCGTCCCCTGCGGACATACCAGTTTGAAAGCTCGTCGGTAAAGCTTTCCAGGGCATTGGCGGCTTCAATTATTCGGTAATTTTCAAAGCTGGAGTCAACATCCGAAACCATACTGTTCAACCTTGAAAGAAGCCATTTATCCATTAACGTAAGCTGATTATAATCAAGGGTATATTTTGTCGGGTCAAAGCCGTCAATTTCCGCATAAAGGACATAAAAGGCATAGGTGTTCCAAAGCGTACCCATGAATTTCCTCTGTCCCTCGGTAACAGCCTTGCCATGGAAACGCTTCGGAAGCCAGGGAGCGGAATTTGTATAAAAATACCATCGTACAGCATCCGCACCGTAATTTTCCAGCGCTTCGAACGGGTCTATAGCATTGCCCTTTGTTTTTGACATCTTCTGACCGTTTTCATCCTGAACATGACCCAGCACAAGCACATTCTTAAACGGAGCCTTATCAAAAATAAGGGTCGATATGGCAAGGAGCGAATAGAACCAGCCGCGGGTCTGGTCAACCGCTTCGGAAATAAAGTCAGCCGGGAACTGGGCTTCAAACAATTCCTTGTTTTCAAAGGGATAGTGGTGCTGAGCAAAGGGCATTGCCCCCGAATCAAACCAGCAGTCGATTACTTCCGGAACGCGTTTCATCTGTCCGCCGCATTTTTCGCACTTTATCGTCACATTATCTATAAACGGACGGTGCAGCTCGATATCCTCCGGACAGTTTTCGGACATACTCCTCAGCTCTGCGACTGAACCGACGGAATGAAGGTGTCCGCATCCGCACTCCCAGATATTCAAAGGAGTTCCCCAGTATCTGTTTCTTGAAATTCCCCAGTCCTGAACATTTTCGAGCCAGTCTCCGAAACGCCCCTTCCCGATATTTTCAGGCATCCAGTTAATTGTATTGTTATTTTTTATAAGATTATCCCTGACATCGGTCATCCTGATGAACCATGAGTCGCGGGCATAATAAATTAACGGAATACCGCATCTCCAGCAGTGCGGATAGCTGTGCTCGAAATTCGGAGCCGAAAACAGCAGTCCCGCTTCTTCAAGTGCCTTTAGTATAAGCTTGTCGGCGTCCTTGCAGAAAACTCCCGCCCAGTCGGTTTCGGGAGTCATTTCTCCCTTTGCGTCGACAAGCTGTACGAACGGAAGCTCATATTTCCTTCCGACCTGAGCGTCATCCTCGCCGAAAGCCGGAGCTATATGAACAACGCCCGTACCGTCAGACAGTGTAACGAATTTGTCACAGGTAACATACCAGCACTTCTGAGCCGGTTCAACAAACCTGAACAACGGTTCGTATTCCTTATATTCAAGGTCTTTTCCCGTATATTTTTCAAGCGTCTCGTAATCATCCCCGATAACGGAGGATACCAGCGCCTCGGCTAGATAATACACATACCCCCCCGTCCTGAGCCTGACATATATTTCATCAGGATTTACGCAAAGCGCTACATTTGAAGGAAGCGTCCAGGGGGTAGTAGTCCATGCAAGGATATAGGCATCCTCATCCTTCAGCTTAAAACGAGCAATTGCCGAACGTTCTTTTATGTCCTTATAACCCTGGGCAACCTCATGAGAGGAAAGCGGAGTTCCGCACCTTGGGCAGTAAGGAACGATTTTAAAACCCTTGTAAAGCAGCCCCTTAGACCAGATTTGCTTTAAAGCCCACCATTCGGATTCAATAAAGCTGTCATGGTATGTCACATAAGGGTCGTCCATATCAGCCCAGAAGCCAACGGTATCCGAGAAATCCTCCCACATGCCCTTGTATTTCCAGACGGATTCCTTGCATTTTTCTATAAACGGCTCTAATCCGTATTCCTCAATCTGTTCCTTGCCGTCAAGACCTAAAAGCTTTTCAACCTCAAGCTCGACAGGCAGGCCATGGGTATCCCATCCGGCTTTCCTGGGCACCATAAAGCCCTTCATCGTCCTGTAACGGGGAATCATATCCTTTATAACGCGTGTCAGGACATGCCCTACATGCGGCTTTCCGTTTGCGGTCGGGGGTCCGTCGTAAAACACATAAGGAGGAGCGTCTTTACGCTCTTCAATGCTTTTTTCGAAAATCCTGTTATCTTTCCAGAATTTAAGGATTTCCTTTTCACGCCCGGTAAAATTCAATTTAGTCGATACCTTGCCGTACATTTTTATAACCATCCTTTCTAACAAAAAAAGCCTTCATCCCGAATTAAGGACGAAAGCAAACTGATACTGACGTTATACCACCAAATTCTGCATACATACATATGCGTTCTTTTATAACGGAAGAAACCCGGCAGAATCTACTTGCCAAAAACTTTCGATCTGCGGCTCGGAAGGGATATTCGGACAGGGTTACTTTTACCGGACTCGCACCGCCTCCGGTTCGCTGAAAATTTCGCGCTGCCTTACTGTCTTCGTCACAGCCTTTGAAAATATTACGGTTACATTCTAACATATTATCTTTTAATTGTCAAGTGTTTATCTTGATATATTTAATACGCGATATAAATATAACCAAAGGCAAAAGAAAATAACCGTCCACAGCTCAAAAAGTTGACGGTTATTTTTAACCAATAACTAAGGGAGCAACCGTCTGTCGGTATGCTCTTCTTTGTTTTTATTATACACCTGTCTTTTTAATATGTCAAGTGTTTTTTAATTAAAATAAAAAAATGAACGGCATATTTATTCACATTTTTTCGGGGCAGTCAATTTTCAGAATGCCAAGAGTGTTTTTCAGAGTAGTTTTAACCGCCAGGCACAGAGCAAGCCGTGCCGTTATAATATTGTCTTCCGAACCTTTTATACGGCATTTGTCATAGAATTTATGGAACAGAGAAGCAAGCTCAGTGCTGTACCGGGTAATCCTTGAGGGGTCGTAATCCTTTGCGGCGGAATCGATAGTATTGGGAAGCGCCGCCAGGAAGCGGATTAACTCCCTTTCCTCGGGAGTATCAAGAACGCCGGTTACTGAAGGCGGAATTTCCGAAGCCTTAATCCCCTCTCCTTCGAAATTACGGAGGACGGAACAAATCCGCGCATGGGCATACTGAACGTAATAAACGGGATTTATTGAAGATTTTTCAATAGCAAGGTCAAGGTCGAATTCAAAATGAGAATTTGCTTCCCTAAGGTTGAAAAAGAACCGTGCGGCATCAGCCGGGATTTCATCAAGCAGAGTTTCAAGCGTAACCGCTTTCCCCGAACGCTTTGAAAGCTTGTAGGCTTCGCCGTTCTTTACGAGCAGAACCATCTGCATTATTATAACCTCAAGCCTTTCGGGAGCAATTCCCAAAGCCTGCAAAGCAGCTTTCATACGCGGAACATAGCCGTGGTGGTCGGCTCCCAGAATATCCACGGCGGCGTCAAATCCCCTTTTTACAAGTTTATTATAGTGATATGCTATATCGGGGACAAAATAAGTAGGAACTCCGTTCGCCCTGACAAGAACACGGTCCTTTTCATCGCCGAACCCGGATGATTTAAACCATAGCGCGCCTTCGCTTTCATAAGTATGCCCGCTTTTCTTAAGAAGCTCAATAATTTCATCTACGGCTCCGCTTTCATGCAGAACGCTTTCCTTAAACCAGTTGTCATATTCAATACGGTACGTAAGCAGGTCATTTTCAAGCTTTTTGATATTCAAAGGCATGGCATAATTACAAAGGGCTTCACGCCTTTCGTTTTCATCAGCATTGATATACCTGCTGCCGTATAAGTCATAAAAATTCTTCGCGTGAAGAATAATATCGGCGCCGAGGTAAACGTCCTCAGGCATAGGGAACAGTTCTGTATTATCATATACAGCCTGTGCAAAATCATTATTATCCGTATAATTTTCGGCAAGCTTTAAACCTTCATCGGAGTAAATCTGTTTGTAACGCAAATCAAGCGACTTGCCGAATTTTAATACCTGATTCCCGGCGTCGTTCACATAAAATTCACGGGAAACATCATACCCTGCCCATTCAAGAACGGAGGAAAGGCAGTCGCCGATTGCTCCTCCCCTTGCGTTTCCGATATGCATAGGTCCCGTAGGGTTAGCCGAAACGAATTCGACCAGTATTTTTTTGCCTCCGCCGGTATCGGTTCTTCCATAATCGTTTCCGCTTTTTATAACGGATTTTACAACGTCCGAGAACCATGAAGCCGCCAGAAAAAAATTCATGAACCCCGGACCCGCTATTTCGCAGCGTTCGAATGAACTGCCGTCCATTATGAGATAATCCTTTATCAGTCCGGCAATTTTAACGGGAGCGGATTTCAGCGCCTTTGCCGATGCAAGCGCAATATTTGATGCAAAGTCGCCGTGCGCCTGAGCGGCTGGGATTTCAATACTGAATGCGGGGAGGGGGCAGGCTTCGGCTTTGCCTTCGGCTACCATACGTCCCAGGGCGTCCATAAGCAGCTGACGCAGTTCGTCAGTTGCGGATTTTACCGGATTAATCATTTAAACATTCCTTTTTATTTAATATTCATAAAAATTTCATTATCGGAAACATAACTGGAATTAATATCTATGGTATATTTCATATAAATGTCGCCGCCGTTGTCATTAAGCCTGTTATCGATTTTATGGGTGAAAATACCCATCATAAAGCTTCCGAACGGTGTACCGTAGTGGCAGTAATGCTTTTTTTCCTTTTCAATAATAAGGTCGGATGAGGAATTGCCCGAACGGTTAAGCGTGCATAACCTGTCGCCGTAACAGCTCAGTACGGTTTTTGAACCGTCAAAACCCGTAGCCATTGATTCGTCATAAGTAATTATATAATCTCCGCCGGGCGTTTTTTCATATAACCCGGGAGTAATAAGCTCGGTTTCCGAGCTTTCAGCGTCAATCCACTGAATACTTTTAAGGGTAATAAGCACTTCTTTATTCAAAATCTGTTTCCTTTCATTATGCGGAATCCTCTTTCAGATTATTCAGCCGCCAGTTTTTCAATGTCAATTTCAAAGGTATCCCCTTTAATATTTTTTCCGAGATAAACGCCTGCGTTTTCATTGAACATCTGAATACTGTCCGAAACATAGAATGTGTCGGCGCCGGGTTTTGTCCGTTCGGTCAGCATTTCGTTCCGGGTGAGATATGAAAACACAAATTTTGCAGCTTCGGCTCCCGAAGAAACAAGCCTTACGTTTTCACCCATATAACCGGCAATAATATCATACAGGACAGGATAATGCGTACATCCGAGGATAAGCGTGTCCACTCCCTCTTTCTTTATTGGTTTAAGGTAATGCTCAACCGCAAGCCTGGCAATCTGATTATCTTTATCGGTAAAACCGTTTTCAACGATGGGGACTAAAAGAGGACATGAATTCCCGATTACGGAGATTTCGGGACGGATATTACGTATTGCCTTTCCGTATGCGCCCGTTTTAATCGTAGCCGGGGTAGCAATTACGCCTATTTTGCCGTTCCTGGTTATACTGCATGCAGTCTGAGCCGCCGGAAGGAGAACCCCGGTAAACGGAATATCCCCCGTTATGTTTTTATCCGTGCCGACCACAGAGGAAACCGTAGCACAGGCTGCGACAATCATTTTTACGTCGTGCTGCCGGAAAAAGGCAATATCCTGACCGGCATATTTTTTTATGGTTTCCCTGCTTCTCGTACCGTAAGGAACGCGTGCGGTGTCGCCGAAATATATAATATTCTCATTAGGCATTAACGAATTAAGCTCCTTTACACAGGTAAGCCCGCCCAAGCCAGAATCGAAAACGCCTATCGAAGCATTGTTCATAATACACCTCCGTATAGAGTTTTTAATATATGCAGTACATCATAACAACGTTTAAAGTTAAACTATAATAATAAAAATCATACCGCCGCAGGCGGTATACCTACATTGTTAATTGTTAATTGTTAATTTTTTAATTGGTAGTAGCATATGCAGTTTACTGGTTTTCCATGCATAACGAGATAAGGCGGTCAAGAAGCTCAGGCTGCGTTATGCCCATATGTTCCATCAGCTTCGGATACATACTGATCGGGGTAAAACCGGGAAGGGTGTTTATTTCGTTCAGAATAACCGTTCCGTCCTCTTTCAGGAAGAAATCAATCCTTGCAAGACCCCTGCATCCCATTATCTTGAATGCCTCGACAGCTGTGTCCCTGATAACGATGGAAGTCGCGCTGTCAATACCGGCAGGGATACTCCGCCCCGATTCCCCTGAAATATATTTGGCGTCATAATCATAAAATTCATTGCAGGATAAAATCTCGCCGACATCGGAAGAAAACGGGTTGTCATAGCCGAAAACGGCGCATTCAAGCTCCCTGCCCTTTATGTATTCCTCAACTAAAACCTTTTTATCATGAGTAAACGCAAGCTTAACGGCATTTTTTAATTCTTCCGCGGACGTAGCCTTATTAACTCCTACGGAAGAGCCGCTGTTCGCCGGTTTGACAAAAACAGGGAAGCCAAGCTCCGAAATTATATCCTCACAGACGCTGTCAAGACTGTTAAGGTCGGAATAGCTTACCGAACGCCACCTTGCCATATTAATGCCGCTGCTTTCAAGTATGGTGTGAGTTACGGTTTTGTCCATGCAGGAAGCCGAAGCGAGGCAGCCGCTTCCGACATAGGGAATCCCCGACATTTCAAGAAGCCCCTGGAGTCTTCCGTCCTCTCCGTTCCTGCCGTGCAGAGCCGGGAAAATCACATCTATTTTTGTGATAGAGCATTCGCCGCTGGCAATTTTTACAATTCCCTTATACATAGGGTCAGGCAGAATAACTGCGGGAGCGCAGTCGGGATGGGAATCCCACTTTCCTGAGGTAATAAGGCTTATATCCCCGGGGTAATAAAGCCATCTGCCTTTTTTTGTTATTCCGATAGGGATAATGTCATATTTCTCGGCAGGGATTGATGATATAATATTTTCGGCTGATATAAGCGAAATATCATGCTCATTTGAGACACCGCCGAATAAAACGGCAACTTTTATTCTTGACATAATAAACTCCATTCCTCCGCCATAACCGGCGGTACAACAGTATGGGAACTTGGCAAGGCTTGTACGGTAAAAGACGGCGGCATAAAAGCCTGAAAGCTTTTGTCACCGAAAAGGTAAGGAGAAAACGCTTAACAAACTTTATCAGCCGTAATTAATTTAAGGATTGTGCCTGACAGTAATAGGAAATATAATTAAGCCAGTATAAATAATTATACTATGAAACAATATAAAATATCACATTAATTATAGCATATTTACCAAATTCCTGCAACAGTTTTTTACAATAAAAAATACCGGGCTTTGCATAATAATTATTATACTAGCACCTCGTAACATCTAAAAATTGC
>DBCY01000191.1:10996-28086 GCA_002293295.1 Ruminococcus sp. UBA946
TGTTAATTGGTACTAGTATTAAACACTGACAAAATCTGCCGAAACATACCCCGTAGTATAATTATACTTTATTACATACCAGTTGCCGGTCTTTCCGTAAATGGTAACGGTACCGCCGTTCGGAACCGAACCGATAATAATTGAGTTCGTTGACGGGTAACTTCTGATGTTAAGATTAGAGCCGTCGGTAACCACCGTTCCCTGATAAACAGGACCGGCTTCGACGAACGGTATCCCGAAATAATCGCATAACGACTGTACCAGACTTACCGCTATTGCGTCAAGATTATTTACAATCCAGGTGGCGTCCTCATAATTGTCATGATAGGCAATCTCGGCTAAAACCGCAACGGCTCGCGTCTGCGTAACCTCTCCCAAGGAGGTTGTGGGAAGGATTCCTACATTTTCAGGGTCGGGATAAATATATTCGAAATTATTCGCTATTATAGTCGCAAGTCTCAGCGATTCGTTTGAATAGGGCGAATAATAAATGTCAATCCCTCGAAGCCGTCCGGCATACTGACCGCCTCCGGCATTTGAATGCAGCGCCAGATGAACATTGTAGTTACCCGCATTAGAAGCCTGAATAGCTCCGGTGACATTTGCGTCAGGGTCGTTGCGGGTAAAAACAATCCCGGATGAGTTAAGGTAAGGCTCCATTTTATCCGCGATTATATTCATATACATCTGCTCGTTGCCGCCTGTTATGTAAGGGTTCCATTCCTGCGTGGACGGACTCAGAAATACGCTTGGCATATAATACCTCCATAAAACAATATTTTAATAAATACCTGATTATCATATTTTATTATATGCAATGGAGGGATTTAAGATACAATTTTATTGTTTTACTGTTGTTTTAACCTATGAAAAAGGACGGCTTTATATCAGCCGTCCTCCCGATAATTTATTCTTCAAGTAATTTTTCCACTTTATATCTTTTGTAAGACACGTCATTCCTAACAACATTCTGAGTTGAAGTCCATTCGCTTACCGCCGCATTGAATTCCTCATCCTTCAGACTGTGACGCACCGCGCTGTCGTTATCCTCAAGATAGTTTTCCCTCGAAAGAATATCAAGGAAAGAGACCACATAGTATACCTCGTCTTGCTCAACAATGAAAAAGTCGCCGATTTCTGCTTCGCCGCCGAAAATTTTATCAACCACAGCCTGATTAGGCAAAGCGGCGTCCTTGCTGATTACAACGCTGTTATCGACTTCCTGCTCTTCCGTTGTTTCGGAAGCCCCCTCTTCGTCTGTTACCGTATCGTCTTGGTTCATATCTGCAGTCCCGCCTGTTTCCGCTTCGTTCACATCTGCAGTCCCGCCGATTTCCGCGGCAGGTTCCTCCGGAGCGGTGAATTCCTCATAAAAAGCGTTAAACTCCTTAATCAGTTCGTCAAAGCTCTCGCCGTTTTCGGCGCGTTCGAGGTAATCTTCGGCTTTAACCATCATTTCGGCTTTGCCTTCCGCTTTAAGAAGATTTTCTTCCCCGTCCCTCAGAGGCATTTCAATATACTTAATCATTGCAAAATTATCATATAAATACTGCTTGATTTCATCGTCGGAAATTGCTTTTTCGCCTTCTCTGCCGTAATAATAATCGAAAATTGCTGATTTCTTGCTGTTGTTTACAGTAATATCAAGCTCGGACTGCTTGCTTATTCCGATTTCCTCATATGCTTCGCCGTATAAATCCCAGATGTTCGTTATATAATTCTCAGCCGCCTGAACTTCGTTATTCTCAAATGAAAGCCCAAGCTCGCCGAATTTTTTCTCAATTGCTACGAATTCCTGCATTTTTGCGGTAGCCTCGTCGTTAATCCAGTCCCTTGCGGGTTTTCCGTCGATTGTTTCGTTCAGTATATCCGTCGGGTCGGCCGCTGCGGGAGCCGCGGCAGGGTCGGTTTCTGTTTCGGTTTCAGCCATGGCTTCGCTAACCTTTTCGGCGGCGTCATAATATGAAGTCAGCTGGGAGCTTATGAAAATACCCGAACGCACCTCATAGTCATCTATCCTTGCAGCCCACAGCGCGTTCTTTCCGCAGGAAGAAAGCGAAATAATCATAACAGCGGAAAGCAAAACCGCCGGTATTCTTTTAAAATCAGACATTATCTGTTAAACCTCCATATAGAATAAATTAAAATACATTATATTATACCACGTTTTATTATACTTGTCCAGCAATTTTTATTAAATTTTTTATAGAGACGTTTATGTTAAACAATAACATTGGCAGATTATTTACAGAAAAATGTCAGTCAATATAGACTATTTCAAATCCGGCTTCGCTCCGGATTGCCTCCGCATATTCGCGCATTGAAGCGGAAACGCTAACCTGCTTTAACTGAGGCAACGCCAGAAGCGGCGCAAGGTCTCCGGGGCTGTCCTTAATTTCAAGAATTTCTAAATTCTTGAATTTCTCAATACCGTTATAGCTTGTAAGCGGAAGCCCCCATATCAATAATCCTTCAATATCAGGCATATCGAGTTCTTCAAAGCTTTTAAACGGCATATAAAAAAAATCAAGGTATCTTAATGTCGGTATTTCATTTAAACATGAAAAATCCAGAACAGGCATATCGCTGAAAGAAAGGGTGTTAAGATAGGGGAACGATTTCAGCAGTGATATATCAGAAATATTACATTCCCCTAAATATATTGAATTCAGCCTTAAATTAGAGCTTAACGGCGTCATATCGGATAAAGACGGCTGACATTTTATTCCAATGTGGTTAAGGTTAGGCAGCGCCCGTAAATCCTCTAAGCTTTTAATATTTCCGGACTGCTCATGGTATTTAAAAAAATCGTCGTTTAATTTAATATATTCATCAAAAGTTTTTGCGGCTTTTTGCCCGACAATGTAAATTTCAGTGACGTTTATCAAATGTTCTTCATAAACAGGCTGGGAATCGCCGAATCCCAGCTGCAGCCTTACAGCCTTTTCAATAAGCGGCTCTTTGAATATAACCTGCTCCCCTGCTGGTAAATCCGAAGCTTCGTCTTTTGTACCGGCGGTTGCCTGTGATAATGTTTCGGTATACCCTGATTCGGCAGGTGCGGTAGCTCTGCCGAGTAAAAAGCCGCCCGAAGCCATTATCACAGCCGCCGCCGTTAAAGCGGCGCATTTTAGTATAAACTTCGTTAAAGCGTAATGCTTTTCGTTCCTTGTTTTCTCCGCGTTGTTTTCTGCCGAAAGTCCGTCCGATATTCTTTCCGGCGTTGAACCATCGTTTTTTTGTTCCGTGGTATTTTCATGCTGAGAATCATTTTCCGGCTCGCCGCCGCTGTCAGCGGGCGCTGAGTCCGTGAGTTCTCTCATCCTGAAAGCTTCGTTCATATCAATACCGAGAACCTGACACAGAACGCTGGCGGTTCTCAACTGCATACCGTCATTTCTTTCTTCGGGTTTAAGGATTTTTGAAATCGCTCCCTGGGATATTATTATCCCGAACCTTTCCTTGCATTCCCGCTGCAAGCCTCTTTGGGTAAGGTTTTTTTCCTCGTATTTTTCCCTGATTAGTTTAAGGACTCCCTGATAGAAGGAATCCTCGATATTTATAAACTGACCGCTGTTCTGCATATACTCATCCTTTATGGTTGAATCTTAAGTGAGTTATAGCCGTTTAACTTTAACACTCTAATTATAGCGTGTATTCAAATATTTTGCAAGTATAAATCAGAATATTATCGAATAATCGGGCGATAACTGCGGGAATAAATATATTCTTTTATTGAATCTGCATTCTTTAAGAATCATATTGACATTTTACGGTAATATTTTTATAATGAAACTGCGAAAATGTCTATACTACATATAAAGGAGACCTAGCTCATGAAAAAAGCAATGAAAGTTTTCTCGGCAATCCTGTGCGCGGTTCTACTGATCACATCGGGGGTACCGGCAGTAAAAACCGTTTCTGCGGCTGAAACGGTCAGATTAAGCAACGCCTCGTTTACAATGACGCCCGGCGAATCCGTTTCAACACACCTTGCATATGCGCAGCCGTCAAAAATATCATGGTCAAGCTCCGACAGTAAAATTGCTTCTGTAGATAAAGACGGCACAATCTCAGCCGTATCCGCCGGAACGGCAACAATCAGCGCAAAATATAACGGTAAAAGCTATGAATGCAAGGTAACGGTGAAAAAAGCGCGGCTTGAATATGCCCGTTCAACGATTGAAACCGGTGAAAAACTTTTTCTGAGGTATTTTCAGAACGGGATTGATTATGCATATAAGAATGGTATGGAGTGGTCAAGCTCGGCTCCCGAAATTGCCGAAGCGGGGAAATACGGTCTTATAACGGCAAAAAAACCCGGGAAAGCGAAAATTACCGCCAAATACGGAAAAAACTCAGTATCAATACAGATAACGGTTAAAAAGGCTGCGGCTTATACCAAGGCTAAGCACAGGACAATCAACGAAAAGCTCACCGCGGCGGAAGTAGTCGGAAAAATGAAAACCGGCATTAATCTGGGCGGAACCTTTGAAAACTACAATTTTGACGATAGCAAGGGCTGGGATTTTATAGGCGGCGGTTCATACGCTACTTCGTCTCCGCAGGAAATGGAAATCGCATGGGGAAAAGAACCCGCCGTAGTTACGAGGGCGAATATAACGGCAATCAAAAACGCGGGGTTTAATACCATAAGAATACCGGTGACATGGTTCAAGGCGGCGGACAAAAATAACAATATCCGCGCGGACTGGATGGCAAGGGTTAAAGAAGTCGTGGATTACGCATACGACAACGGTATGTATATTATTTTAAACACACACCATGACGAACGGCTTTTCAAACTTATGGACGGGGATATGGCAGAAAGCGAAAAAACCGTTCAGAAAATTTGGGGGCAGATTGCAAAGACATTCCGCAATTATGACGAGCATCTGATTTTTGAATCGTTTAACGAACCCCGTACTGTAGGCAGCCCTGACGAATGGAGCGGCGGCACCGAAGAAGAACGGAAGAACCTGAACAGGCTTAATCAGGTTTTTGTAAACACGGTCAGGGCTTCGGGCAGCAACAACGAACAGCGTATGCTTATGATTTCATGCTACGGAGCTAAAGTCACCGCGCTTGACGGTCTGACCATCCCTGAGGACAGCGCGGAAAACAAGATTATAGCTACGGTGCATGAGTATGAACCATTTAATTTCGCGCTTAACGTAAGTGAAGGATATGTGAAAAACTGGAGTAAGGATAATCCCGACGACACAGGGGCAGTCGATTATGCTCTCGGTCTCGCCGCCGAATTTTCCAAAAACAGAGGGGTTCCCGTTATTGCGGGTGAGTTCGCCGCGATTAACTGGAACAATACCCCGGACAGGGCGGAATATACCGAATATTACGTGAAAAAAGCAAAAGAGTATAATATCCCATGTTTGTGGTGGGACGGTCAGAATATGGATGTCAACAAAGAATATGACTGGGGCTTTTCATCCGGGTTTGGTTTGTTTGACAGAAAAACCAATAAATTCAAGTATCCCGAAATTGCCGACGCTATGATTAAGGGCATAAAATAAAAAATTACAAGAACTGATGTTCAATTAAAAACCCGGAATCCGGCGGCGCAGACCGCCGGATATAAGGAAAAATAATTTTAATCGGAGTATATATATGATTAAATGTGAAAGCTGCGGAAAAGAACTTAGGGATAACGCAAAATTCTGCGACGGATGCGGAACGGCTTATGCCGAACCCGAGCCGGTTAAAATAACCGAATGCCCCAAATGCGGAACGGAGCTTCGCGAAAACGCCAAATTCTGCGGTAAGTGCGGTAATGTTATAGGGGCAGTCGGAACGAAAACACCCCAATCGGCATTAACGGCAAAAACAAGCACATTAAAAAAACCAAAAATACAAATAATATTTTTTACTATGTCTTTTCTTGTTATTTTAGTGGGTATAATACTGAATTTTTACGGAGTCTTTCAAAATAAAGCATTAGTATTTCGAAGTTTAGAAATAATCATTATCGGCGTTGCCGCTGTTATTATACTCTTTAATGTTTTCAACGATAAAAAGAATACAAAAAAAGTATTTTTTGCTTTGTCTTGCTTAGTTTCTTTATTCGGTTTAGGGTTGTTTTATTTTGGATTTTCCCAGGATTTTACTATGCATATAATAGGAATAATAGGTCTTATTACTTTGAACATCAGAAATAACAGTAATATAGTTTGGTTATTTGGATTAGGAATAATTATTACAGGTCTGACCGGAATCTATATTACATATAAAGTTATCAGAGAGGGTAAATGGGCTCGCAAACTCTCATTAATTTTATCTGGTGCGTTAGGTTCTTTAATCTTGTTGAATATAATTATAATTGAAAATATTTTAAATTATTTGCGTAATTACTAAAATATTCTTTGTTTTTAATTTTTACTTGAAAGGAGATAGTAACATGAATTTTAAAAATTGCCAAAACTGCGGCGTTGAAAACCCGCCCGGAATGAAATTCTGCGACGAATGCGGAACGGAATTAGCAGTAAATAAACCCGATACTAAAAAATGTACCGAATGCGGGAATGTTTATCCCGCGGAATTTACTTTCTGTGATTCCTGCGGTGCGGGGGCTAAAGAAGAAAACGCGGAAGTAAAATGCCCCGAATGCGGCAATGTTTATCCCGTAAGGTTCGATTTCTGCGATTCCTGCGGTGCGGACAGATACCAAAAGCCGCAGATAACACCAACCGTTATAAAAACCGCTCCCGGTGGGGCAAGGAAAAAAATCGTGCGTTTCGCCCCTGCGGCGGCGGCTGTCGTCGTAATCGGTATAATCGGGATTGTTATAGCAACGCGTGATGATTCAAGCGGCAGTATAAGCACATATGAACCGCGAAGGACAACCACAGCCGCAAGCCGGACAACAACGGCGGCGAAAAAGGAAACCGAAGCGGAAACCACCAAAGCCCGGACCTTTTCCCTGCCGGAGTTGACGGAAGCCGTAACGACAACGTTCTCACCCTCTTACGGAGATTCTCAGGGTGCGGACGGTTTAAGGGGGAGCAGTACGGCTTCAAACACTACTGTAACAAGTTCGCAAGGAATCGGATTAAGGGGATACAGAACGACCGAAGCAAAAACGAATGCAACTGTTGTCGAAAGCAATAATACGCAAAGCAACAGCTCGCAGGCGTATACTCAAACGGATGTGGATAAATGGAAAAAAGTTATAACAACCGACCCTGCATATGATATATGGGATATCATGCGGGATGAACTGCATGACCCTCAATTACCTTCTGAAGCAGTTAATTATAATTTTACTGTTGGCAGAACTAAATATAGAGACGGGATGTTTGTTTATGACTATTTCTTAATAGAACAATTTCAGAAACTCTTTAACTTTAGTGAATTCAACGATACCACCCTTTCAGGATTCGCTACATACTGGACAAAAGTATATCCTAATAAAATAACTGATGATTTTTATTATGCTGGTTCACTAGTGGAAGGAACAACTTATGATATAAACTTTTCTGATGACTATCTTATCGGGGAATTTGAAAACAGTATTATGAAATACGGAACTATAAATAATAATGAAACCGGTATTGATGTATATGGCAGTTTCGGTCATGACGGAACAAATTATTACCTTCACGGACCGGGTTGTTATCAGAATAATTACAAGATAGTAAAGGAAGATTTAGCACTTGATTACTTTGGAATTTCTACAGCGCATAAGGGTATCAGAATGTATGGGAACTTCAAAAACGGCTTGCTCGACGGGATAGGCTATTCCTTTAATTACAACGAGGGAGACGGTATAAAGATAATGGGTGAATTTAAAGACGGGTATCTTAATGGTTATGGTTATATTACATTTAATGTTGATGTTCAATACGGAGAAGGTACATATCAAATACTTGCAGGAAAATTCGAGAATGGAGTTTGTGTAATGCCTTTTTCACAGGAAGTTGTTGAGGAGCATTTGCAAACAACTCCTACTAACTGGAAAGGTGTTATAAATCTTGCATTCGGCGGTTCATCAGGAAGCAGCATAAATAGTGCTGGTACTAGATGTGAGGTTTGTAGCGGACGCGGATACAGTCAAAGATTCATAGCAGACGGAGGTGCGGACAGTCCATTTTCATCTTATATGGACCAGGACTGTGGGTTTTGTATAGGAGGCTATAAATAATCCATATTATATAAACACATACTAATAAAATTTATATAATAAGGAGCAGGGTTACTATAAACTCTGCTCCTTGTTTTTTATTATAATTCTATCCCCTGTCCGGCATTCCGATATAACTGTTATGCCCCTGAACGGCCTTATAAGCCGGACGGATAATCTTGCCCGACAATAAAAGCTCCTCAATGCGGTGCGCCGACCAGCCGGCAATCCTCGATATGGCAAATAGCGGCGTATAAAGCTCGGAGGGGAGGTTAAGCATGCTGTATGCAAAACCGCTGTAAAAATCGATATTCGCCGAAACCCCCTTGTAAATCCTGCGTTCCTTTGCAATAACCTCGGGGGCAAGCCTTTCAATCATATTATAGAGCGCGAATTCCTTTTCCATATGCTTTTCCTCGGAAAGGCTCTTTACGGCGCCGCACAGGATATTCGCCCGCGGGTCTGAAATAGAGTATACGGCATGTCCCATACCGTAAATAAGCCCCGATTTGTCAAACGCCTCCTTATGAAGGAGCTTAACTAAATAATCCTTTACGGCGTCCTCGTCAGTCCAGTCGGACAGGTTTTCCTTCATATCCTCGAACATCTGGGTTACCTTTATGTTCGCGCCTCCGTGCCGGGGACCCTTAAGCGAGGAAAGGGCGGCTGCAATCGCCGAATAGGTGTCGGTGCCGGACGAAGTTACGACATGGGTTGTGAAGGTGGAATTGTTCCCCCCGCCGTGTTCGGCGTGAAGCACTAAGGCAAGGTCGAGGATTTTCGCCTCAAGCTCGGTATACCGGCTGTCGGGGCGCAGAAGATGAAGTATATTTTCGGCGGTTGAGAATTCCGGGACGGGCTGATGTATATAAAAGCTTCCCCCGTCAAGGTAATATGTCTTTGCCTGATAGCTGTAAACGGCAATCAGGGGGAAAAGGGCAATAAGCTCAAGGGACTGGCGCAGGACATTCTCAATTGACGTGTCATTCGGGTAGTCGTCGTATGAATATAATGTAAGAACCCCCCTGCCCAGGCTGTTCATTATGTCATTGCTCGGGGATTTCATTATGACGTCCCTGACGAACGTGGTCGGAAGCTTCCTGTATTCGGCAAGCAGACTCTTGAATTTTTCAAGCCTGCCCGCGGCGGGAAGCTCGCCGAACAGCAGGAGATACACGGTTTCCTCGAAACCGAACCTGTTTTCGTCGGTAAAGCCCTTTACAATATCGTATATGTTATATCCCCTGTAATACAGTTCTCCCTCGCAGGGCGCCGATTCGCCGCCGCTTTCCTTATAGGATACAATCTCCGAAATTTCCGTAAGCCCGGCTACGACGCCCTTTCCGTTAATATCCCGAAGCCCGCGTTTAACATCGTATTTGCTGTAAAGCTCAGGTTCAAAATACCCGTTATTCCTGCATAATAAAGCCAGCTCCACGATATCCGGGGTTACATTTGAAAAAGTGTAATTAAAAGCCATTTTTGCCGTCCTTTCTAATACCATTCTGACCATTAAACATTTTCAGCTATTCTCAGTAATCTGAAATCATTGAAATATATTCGTTTAAAGCCAGCTTTTCATCGTACAGACAATATCCGTTCTTGCTTTCTTCCTTGACGGTATGCAAAGCCTTCGACGCCTTATACTGCAAATCGTCAAAGTTATCGGCGTCGTAAGGATACCTTGCTATACCTATGCTTCCTGTAATTCTGCATTCGCCGTAATCCATCCGCAAGGCTCCGGAAATCTGCTTCACCTTCGATTCGATATTGGCAGTCCCGCCGATACCGCACAGAAAAATTATAAATTCGTCCCCGCCGACACGTCCGATAATATCGGTGATGCGTATGGATTTTTTCAGCTCCCCGGCGACCTTTTTCAGCACTTCGTTACCGAACTGGTGACCGAACGTCTCGTTTATATTCCTGAAATTATCCAAATCAACGATGCAGAATGCCGAATCCACAGAGTCCGACGAATTAATAACCTCGGCAATCCGGTTCCTCACTGCGGTTTTGTTCAGCAGCTTCGTAATCGAATCGGTATCGGCGTCTTTGCGCCATTCCTCGGCTTCGTGTTTCCTCCTGTCTATATTGACAAGCTTTCCGATTACATTTCCGGTTAAAACGCCGTAATCCATCATCCATATGGAATGCACGAACATTTCGTACCATTTATAAACGCCGTTTTTATTCTTAATCCTTAATTCTGTCTTGAATTTCATATTGTCCGGGGACAGAGAACTGAAAAGCTGACGCAATGCCTTTCTGTCTTCGTCGAACATTACGGGGATTTCATTTAACACGTCGCTTGTTTTTTCGTTAATCAGCTTTATGCCGGTAATCTCCGCGAAATTCTCGGAAAAGATAACATGCTGTGATTTTGTATTGTATTCAAAGATAATATCCCCCGACATTTCGGAAAGCATCTGGTATTTGCGCCTTTCCATCTCAAGCAGCCATAAAACTCTGTCCGACGCGACCTCGACGCTCTTGTTAATAATTTCCGTCGATTCCGAAACAATCTTCTTAAGCTCGTTGTTATTCTCGGAAAGACCCGAATTATCCTTTAATATTTTATTCTCAACGGCAAGGAAAGCGTTAAGCACATCCGGATTAAACTCCCCGCATTCCCCGTTTTTTATCATGGCTACGGCATGGCTGTGCGAATAAGCTTCCCTGTATGACCTTTTGTTTACCAGAGCGTCATAGACATCCACGATTGACACTGCCTGCGCCCACACCGGTATGTCGTTTCCCGATAATTTATCCGGATATCCGTTTCCGTCATAGCGTTCATGGTGGTATCTGCATATCTCGTAGCAGTATTTGAAATAATCGCGTTTGTTCTTCCCGACTATCTGTTTAATCAGTTCCCCGCCGAGCAGAGCGTGTTTCTGCGCTTCGTGAAGCTCCTCCTCGTTAAGCCTTCCGGGTTTATTAAGTATTGCGTCGGATACGGCAATCTTGCCTATATCATGCAGCAGCGAGCCCTCGGATATCTGTTCAATCTGCACTTTATCAAGATTATATTCAGGATTCCTTTCCATCAGCTCGGTAAGGACTGTTTTAGTAATAAAACGGAAATTTATTACGCTCGGTCCGGCGTCATAAGTTTTATACCCTATCACATTGCTGAGCATGTCAATCATGTTTATAGTGCTTTGGTTAAGCTTTTCAGACTGCTTTTTAAGCGTGTTCATCTGCTGTCTGACCATATTTTCAAGATTGTTTTTATGCCTGTAAAGCTCGACTATATTATTAACGCTCTGTCTGACAATCTTAGGATTGAACGGCTTGGAGACAACATCCGAAGCGCCCAGGTCATAACCCCTCTGAACAAATTCCTCTGTAGCGTCGGTAGTAATCATAATAACAGGCAGCTTGCTTATCCAGTTACGCTTTTTCATTATTTCCATAACCTCAAAGCCGTCCATCAGAGGCATAAGAATATCCAGCAGTACAATTGAAAGGGATTTGTGGTGCTGCTCCATTAGCTTAACAGCTTCAACGCCGTTTTCAGCTTCAAGAACGGCATATTCATTTTTAAGTACCTCGCTGATAATTGCTCTGTTAAGCTCCACGTCATCAACAATCAGAATAATTCTTTTCTCTTCAGGAGCGTTCATAAAAAATTCACCTGCAATCAATAAAATAACCTGAACGGTTCATATTCCGGGCAATGAAAGTCCATAACGGGCATAAGAGCATATGTAAAGACTTTATTACGGAGAAATACCAACCAATAAAAGCAATACTTTAATTATACACCTATCAATGCAAAAACACAAGCGGTATTAACTCTATTTTATAATTTATTCATTTTTTCCGAACAGAATACACGTATTTTATTTAATTCATGTAAAAACATTTATTTTCAAATAATATTAAAATGGTACGGTGATATTGTATTGATTACAATATCACCGTACCAGCACATAAGGGGTAAGGGGTTGCGAAGTAAAACTAACTGCTAACAATAACTACTAGCGCCTTGTAACACCTAAAAGTAAAATATTATAAAAATCATACCGCCGCAGGNNTTGTTAATTGTTAATTCTTAATTGTTAATTGGTACTAGGCTATTTCCCTCGCGCTGTAAAGCCTGTAGTAATCGCCTTTTTTTGCCAGCAGCTCCTCATGGGTGCCGCATTCGGTTATCCCCATATTAGAAACATACATGATTTTATCGCAGTTCCTTATTGTTGATAAGCGGTGCGCTATAATAAATGACGTGCGTCCTTTTAAAAGCTCGTTAAGCCCCTGCTGCAAAAGCTTTTCTGTTTTGGCGTCGATTGATGACGTCGCTTCGTCCAGCACAAGTATTTTAGGGTCGCTGATTAATGTCCGCGCAAAGGATATAAGCTGCTTCTGCCCCTGCGAAAGCGCTGCTCCCCTTTCGTTAATTCTTGTTTCATACCCCTTTTCAAACTCTTTTATAAATTCATCAGCGCATACTGTTTTACAGGCGTTTACAATTTCCTCCTCGCCGGCGTCAAGTTTGCCGTAACGGATATTATCGGCAACCGTACCGCTGAAAACAAAGCTGTCCTGAAGCATTATACCCATCTGGGAACGAAGTGATTTCAGGGTGTACTCTGAAATATCGTTATCGTCTATCAGCACGCGTCCGCTTACCGTATTGTAAAACCGCGAAATAAGGTTTACAATCGTTGTTTTCCCCGCGCCCGTAGGTCCCACAAGGGCGACGCTTTCACCGGCTTTTACGCTGAATGAAAGGTCTTCAAGCACAACCTTGCTTTCATCATAGGAAAACGTAACGTTTTCAAAACGTATATCCCCTTTAATCGGAGGAAGCTCAGCGGCGCCATCCTTATCCGATACCGTAACCGGCTCGTCTATGGTCTCAAAAATCCTTTCAAGGTATGAAATGGAGTTTATAAACGTATTGAAAAGGTTCGCTATATTCATAATCGGCTGCCAGAACCTTGATGCATAACCGCCCATTGCCACTATAGTGCCGAATGACACCGATGCCGGGCCTATTATTAACAGACCCACTATATAAATGGCGGCGCTGATTGAAGCCGATATAATATCAAGCGATGGCCAAAGGGTATTATTCAGCGCAACGGCTTTCATCCACGCCTTGCGGCTGGCTTCCGTCAGTTCACCGAAAATCTGTTCGTTTACCTCTTCGCGGACAAAAAGCTGGGTTACGCGCACGCCCTCTATACCTTCGTGCAGATATGCGTTCTGGTTTGAATTCTTGTTTGAAACGGTCTGCCAGGCTTTACGCTGCCTTGTTTTTATCCCGAACACAACAGCCATTAGGAACGGCACTCCCGCCAGTACGACTAAAGCCATCTTCCAGTGCATTAAAAACATGAAGATTATTATAAAGAAAAGATTGAAGAGGTCAAGCACGAAATTCACTATACCGTTTGAAAGCATATCGGAAACGCCGTTCACATAATTAACGACCCTAATCAGGATTTTACCGTGCGGACGGCTGTCGAAGTATTCAAACGACAGCTTCTGCAGATGCTCGAAAAGGTCAATGCGTATATCGGCGATAATATCCTGACCCACCGCCGTTATAATCCGGGAGCGGATTGTCGTAAGAACAATATTTACGACGATGGTTAAAAGCAGCAGAAATGCCATTAATAAAAGCTCGGGTATATTTTTATCCGGGATACTCCTGTCAATAGCATACTGCGTTATGTACGGAGCCGTCAGTCCGGCTACGATTGCGGTTATGCTCAGGAAAAGCGATATAAGCATCCTTTTCATGTATTTTGCGACATATATGAGGGCGCGTTTGAAATGACGAATATCAAAAGGGGACTCCAGCTGCTCGTCTATGTTATATTTATTTCTTGCCATTAAACCGCAACCTCCCTTTCAGTTTCCTCTTCGCCGTGCTGTAAATTATAAATCTCGTAATAATATCCGTCTTTGTTCCTCAGAAGCTCTTCATGAGTACCCGCCTCATGAATCCTGCCGTTTTTAAGTATTATGATTTTATCGGCGTCCTTTGCCGATGAAATTCTCTGGGCGATTATAATCCTTGTGCATTTATAATCAAGGCTGTTCAGGTTATCCTGAATTATTTTCTCCGTTTCAAAGTCGACCGCCGAGGTAGTGTCGTCAAGAATAAGTATTGCGGGACGTACGGCAAGCGCGCGCGCAAGCGATATACGCTGTTTCTGACCTCCGGACAGACCTACTCCGCGTTCGCCTATTATCGTTTTATAATCTTCCTCCATCTTTTCAATAAAACCGGCGGCGTCTGAAAGCCCGGCGAAATATTTTACGTCCTCCTCGGGCATGTCAATATCGGAGAAAGCAATGTTACTGTCAATAGTATCCGACCATAACAGCACATCCTGCATTGCGATACCGATGCTTTTACGGAGCTGACTGAGCTTCAGGAACCGGACGTTTACGCCGTCGACAAGGACCTCGCCCTTATAAGGGTCATAAAAACGCGGAATCATATTAATAAGCGTGGTTTTCCCGGACCCTGTCTCACCCATTACAGCCACTGTTTCGCCGGCGTTGATTTTAAAGCTGACATCGTCAAGAATAACCGTATTATTAAACTTGAACGTCACATTCTTAAATTCAACCTCTCCGATGAATTTATGCCTGTCAACAGCCTCCGCCCTGTCGACGATAAACGGACGCGAATAATAAACCTCAATAATTTTTGAGGCTGATGCCATAAATCGCTGAAGGTCATTAATCAGGTTTCCGACCATTCTCATCGGGTTTGAAATTGTCCAGATAAGCCCGCTGAACGCCACATATTCGCCCATTGTAATCCTGCCGTTCATTACAAATATTCCGCCTGCGACAAGCTGGACAACCGCAAGCCCCTGAGCTGTTGTTTCTATGTAAGGGAAGAATTTCAGCCATGACATTGCAGCGGTTTTATTTGCTTTGGCAAAATTGGCATTTGTTTCCTTGAACTTTTCTATTTCATATTCCTCGCGCGCAAAAGCCCTTATAACACGGTTGCCCGCGATGTTCTCCTGAGCTTTTGTATTAAGGTTTGACATCCTTTCCCGGAGGTCAACATAAAGGGGACCGACCTGCTTGCGGAAAACATTCGTGATAATAAAAATCAGCGGCGTCAGGGCAAGAAGGCATATTGCCATCAGCGGGTCCAGCACAAAGAAATACACCGTCGTAGTCGTGAACAGCACAAGGCTTTCCGCCAAAGCCTTTATAACCCAGGCTGCCGCATGGCGTACCATGTCAAGGTCACCCGTCAGCCGGGTCATAAGGTCGCCGGTTGAATTCCTGTTATAATAGCTCATGTCCTGCTTCTGGACATTTCTGAACAGATAATTCTTAATTCTTTGAATTAATCCCTGCGACGACAATTCATACATCATATTAGCCGTAAACTGCATTGCAGCCTTTATTATTGTCAGAACCACAATGCCGCCGCATAAAAAAAACAGCAGCCGTCTGTTGTTTGTCAGGTTATCCAGCGCATTATCATTGTAAATGAATGTGTCTACTATATTGCTGATAAAAATCGGATTAATCAGGTACATAACCTGAGTCATAACAGTCAGGCACAGCGCGGATATGTATCTGCCCCGGTAGCCCTTTAAATTTTCCCAAATCCACTTAATCTGAAACATNNTCCTTCAGGAATAGTCCTCCTCTTCTTTTTGTCTGTCATCGGCTCCGGTCATATACAGCGTTCATTCCTGTTTGTTTTTATTATCCGGTGTTTTTTATACTGCTTTAAGTATTATAACATTTATAAAAAAAAAGAAAAGGGGTTTTGTTAAAATTATTTATGTTATTTTTAACGAATCTTTTTAAGTTATACTCCGTCTTTATATTGATAATAAACATAAAGTATACTTTATATCAGGAATAATTTCCCAATATAAACGATTAATACTATGCTTTTTATTTTTTGGTAAATATAAACAAACCGGCTATCTTAATTAAGTAAATATATAGAATTATTTTAAAACAGTTGAGAAATTCAATTAGTAATGATATAATATAGCTGATTTTATACTTAATTAATTATATCTGTACTTTATCCGAAAGGGTTTGATTAAATGATGAGTTCCATTTCAGATTGCTATACCTTGCTTAACGGCGTTAAAATTCCGTGCGTAGGTTACGGGACATGGCAGATTCAAAACGGCGTCGTTTGCGAAACCTCCGTAGCGGAAGCCCTTCGCGCCGGCTACAGGCATATCGACACAGCCGCCGCTTACGGAAACGAAGAAAGCGTCGGAGCCGGCATTAAGAGAAGCGGCGTTTCAAGGAACGACATATTCCTTACCACAAAGCTCTGGAACAATACCCGGGGTTATGACGAAGCAATTGCCGCCTGCGAGGATTCCATGCAAAGGCTAGGCACTGATTATCTTGACCTCTTCCTTATACACTGGCCTAATCCCCTTAAATTCAGAGCCGTATGGAAAGAAAAGAACGCCGGAACGTGGCGCGCTTTTGAACGTCTTTTACAGGACGGCAAGGTGCGTTCAATCGGCGTAAGCAATTTCTGCACCCGCCACCTTGAAGCCCTTCTTGAATCAGCTTCAGTTAATCCCCATGTCAATCAAATAAGAATTTGCCCCGGCGATATTGACGGCGATACCATCGGTTTCTGCCGGAACCTGAATATTCAGCTTGAAGCCTACAGCCCGTTCGGTTCGGGCAAGGCGTTCGGTTCGGGCGCCATAAAGGAAATTGCGGCGAAATACAATAAAACCGCCGCTCAGGTTTGTCTTAACTGGAGCCTTCACAACGGTTTCCTGCCGCTGCCTAAATCAGCTTCACCCGAGCGGATTAAGGAAAACACAGGCATATTTGATTTCAGGCTTGAGCAGTCCGATATAAACCTCCTCACAGCAATGGAGGGCGAATGCGGAATACAGGGAAATCCTGATGAAAAGCCGTTTTAAAACAGTTTCGAGTTTGGAGTGCAATGACAACAACTTAAGAGATT
>DBCY01000102.1 GCA_002293295.1 Ruminococcus sp. UBA946
CAGAAATCTGACCACTGACCACTGCTCACTGTCCACTTATGATTAGAAAGTTATTCGTTTTTTGCTTAAGTTGTTGACATTGGATAATAACCAGTAAATACCTTTATTATTATAATTTACGAAAAGGTTTAAGTTAAAATTATTGTGAAACCTTACTAAACAATTATCCTAAATATATATTAAATCAACATTGACTTTCAGGTAGAATTTTGTTATAATTATTAGTGATATATTGTATTATTTATTATTTATACAACTATATGAAAGCATTTATTAAAAAATTAGGAGGTTTTTATTAATGAATAGTATCAGAAAATTCATTAGCGCTTTTACGGCTGTTACTCTTTGCGTAAGTCTTGCCGCCTGTGCCGATACCGAAGGGGGCGGCGAATCTTCAGTCTCTACAACACCAGGTGTTACCGTGGCTATTAACACAGAAACCTTAAAGGCAGAGGACGCCGAGATTATCAGCAGCGTTACAGACCAGCTCAGGGATGTCGAACTGGAGAATAAAACAATCAAATGGCTTTCCCATTATGATAGAAACCCATCGTCAGACGGACGCAGCAGAAACATTGCTCTGGAAATGTTTGACAGCAAATACGGCGGAAAAGTAGAATGGTATCCGACTACCTGGGACGCGCGCTACAATGACCTTTCGACGATGGTTCTCGGCGGAGAGGGCATTGACTTCTTCGCAGGCGACGACACCGCAAATTTCCCGGGCGGTATTGTGAGCGGTATGTTTGAACCTGTTGACGAATACATAGATATGGAATCTCCTTTATGGCAGAAAAACGCCGATGCAATGGAATTATTCAATTTCGGCGGCAAGCATTATGAATTTGTTACTAACGTAACTGCCGAGTGCGTTGTTATTTATAATAAAGCCACTATTGAAGCCAACGGACTTGACGACCCGTATGAATTATGGAAAGCCGGCGAATGGAACTGGGATACTTTCAAGGCTATGCTTCTTGATTTCGTAGACGAAGACGCCGACCAGTGGGGTCTTGACGGATTCTGGGCTGAAAAGTCGCTGTTTCTTTCAGCAGGAGTACCTCTTGTTAATTCAACCGATGAAGGTCTGGTATGCAATATCAATGACGCTACCGTTGAAAAGGCTATGAATTATCAGTATGACCTGTATACTAACGGTCTTGTATTCCCGAGAGAGCAGTTTGCCTGGACAGAACATCCCGAATATATGGGTGAGGGAAGACAGCTGTTCTACCTTTGCGGAACTCATATTATTCAGGGCGACCCGGAAACCTGGAAAAATAAAATCCCCGCCGAAGATGTAATGATAGCGCCGGTTCCTTCTCCCGCCGACTCTGATAAGGAATACCAGGGAGCTACGATTGCAGGGTTTGCCCTCTGTAAGGGCGCCGCTAACCCGCTGGGCGTTGCTCTTTATGCCGAATGTGAAATTCTTGCCAGCATGGACGAAGAAGCAATTGCTATCGGCGACCAAAAACTCAGGGACGATAACAAGTGGACTGAAGAGCTAATAACTGCTGAGAAAGAAATTAACGAACTAGCAAGACAGAACCCCGTTGTTGACCTTTCAACCGGCTGTTCAACCGATATCCGCAGCCTTACGACTGACGGCGGAGATACTGTCGGAACCAGAGCCGCTCTTCACGGCGTTGAATGGGCTCCCAACAGAGAAGCGCTTGCCGACACCTTAATTCTTTTAGTTGGTGAAGTTGACGCAGCTCTTAAGGCTAAGCAGGCTGAATAAACAGTTATTCCCAAACTGGCTTATATTGTCTTAAAACCTCTCCTGTATAATTATAGGAGAGGTTTTCAAATAAAGGATATAAACCTATACTAAAAAGAATCCAGGTGAAATGACAGTAATATATTTAACATTAATTTTACCGGACGGACTGCTGTTGAACAATTCTTCAGCATTTCGTCAAGTACCGTTCTTTTCCTTTAAATATGACAAATTGTGATATATATTTTAAAAAAGTGATTGACTTATGAATTATTATATGTTATTATATTAGCAGTATACTATGATGATATACGCCTGTTATTTTATTATTATTTTTACAATATTTTCACAATAACTTAACTAAAAAAGCGAAGAGCAGAGGTGTTATGTATGCCATTGAAAGACAGGGTATTAGCAGTATTAGAGGAAAATAAAGGCAAAAGCGTTTCGGGCAGTGAAATAGCAAAAAATGTCGGACTGACCAGAAGCGCCGTATGGAAAGCCGTGAAGGTTCTGCGTGAAGAAGGCTATTCAATCTGTGCTGTTACGAATAAAGGATACTGCCTTTCAGAAGAAAATGATTTTCTCAGCGAACAGTCCATTATCCCGGCGCTCCGCACAAAATATTTGGGCAGGAATATTGATATATTCAAGTCAATTGATTCAACGAACAATTTCGCGAAAAGCTTAGCCCAGCTCGGAGCCGAACACGGAACGACCGTTATTGCCGAGGTGCAGACCCAGGGCAGGGGAAGAATGGGGCGTCCGTATTATTCGCCGCTGGGTATGGGTATTTATATGAGCGTTATACTCAGACCCAGGCTTTCCGTTGAGCATTCATTGCTTATTACTTCCTGCGTTGCCGTCGCTGTTGCCGAGGCAATTGAAAATGTAACGGGTATTGACTGTAAAATCAAATGGGTTAATGACATTTTTGCCGGAAATAAAAAGCTTTGCGGCATACTTACTGAAGCTTCCGTTAATGTCGAGCAGGGCGGTCTGGAATATGCGGTAGCCGGTATCGGCGTTAATGTGCAGAATGTTACCTTTCCGAAAAACATTTCTGATACAGCTACTTCTATTTTCATGGAAACCAAGGAAAATGTTTCAAGAAGCCAGCTTATTGCGGAAATTCTTAATTGCCTCGAGGACAAGCTAGAAGCTGTTAATGAACCAAGTTTTATCGACGAGTACAGGAAACGTTCAAATATTATCGGAAAACGCATAGAAGTAACTCATAACGATAAAACGACATCTATGACTTGTCTGGGCATTGACGAGCTGGGAAAGCTTCTTGTAAGGCTGGACAGCGGGGAAGAAAAGGCTTTGACATCCGGCAGTATCCAGCTTGCCGGAAACGAGTAGATATAAAACTTAAAAAGACCGTCTTCAGGCGGTCTTTATTGCATAAAGAGTATGTTTGACAAGCTCTTGTTATAACGGAGGTATAATGGTATATGAGCAAATATACAATCGGCGTTGATTTCGGTACATTATCGGGACGTGCGGTAATTGTTGACATAAAAGACGGCAGGGAACTGGCTTCCTCCGTTTATGACTATCCGCATGCCGTTATGGATAAAGAACTCCCGACTGGCGAAAAATTAAAAAGCGACTGGGCTTTACAGCATCCGCAGGATTACCTGGACGTTCTGGAAAAAACAATTCCGGAGGTGTTGGAATTAAGCGGGGTATCGCCGGACGATGTAATAGGAATCGGTACGGATTTCACTGCATGTACCGTTCTGCCGGTAAAATCAGACGGTACGCCCCTGTGCTTTTTGGATGAGTATAAGCATAATCCCCATGCATGGGTAAAGCTCTGGAAGCATCATGCCGCACAGGATAAAGCCAATATTCTGAATGAAACCGCCGAAAAACGATGCGAGCAATGGCTGAAAAATTACGGCGGTAAAATTTCTTCCGAATGGGCTATTCCGAAGCTTTTTCAGGTTGCCGATGAAGCTCCTGAGATTTATGACGCAACGGACAGGTGGATTGAAGCCGCCGACTGGATTATATGGCAGTTATGCGGCGCTGAAACAAGGAATTCATGCACAGCCGGTTATAAGGAAATATGGAATAAACGCACAGGGTATCCGTCAAAGGAATTTTTCAGGGCTCTGCACCCGAAGCTCGAAAATGCCGTACAGGATAAACTCGGCAGTATTATAACGCCGATTGGAGAACGCGCCGGTTTTGTTACCGCGAAAGCCGCGAAACTTACCGGATTAAAGGAAGGCACGGCGGTTGCCGTGGGTAACGTCGACGCGCATGTGTGCGTTCCCGCCGTCGGAATAGACGGTCCCGGTAAAATGCTTGCGATTATGGGAACCTCCACCTGCCATATCTTAATGGGAGCCGAGGAAAAACAAGTGCCCGGAATGTGCGGAGTTGTAGAGGACGGGGTAATGCCGGGATATTTCGGTTATGAAGCCGGGCAGTCCTGCGTGGGTGACCATTTCGCATGGTTTATTGACAATTGCCTGCCTGAATCATATTATAGGGATGCGTCGGTGAAAAATATAAATATCCACCAGTATCTCGGGGAAAAGGCAGAAAGGCTGAAAGCCGGTGAAAGCGGTCTTTTGGCTCTTGACTGGTGGAACGGGAACAGAAGCGTGCTTGTGGACGTTGATTTAACGGGCTTGATTTTAGGTATGACCCTGCATACTAAGCCGGAGGAAATATACCGGGCTTTAATTGAAGCTACGGCATACGGCACCCGTGAGATTATAGAAAATTTCCGCAGGAACGGCGTTCCTGTGGATGAGTTTTACGCGTCGGGCGGTATCAGTCAGAAAGACTCTGTGACGATGCAGATTTATGCCGATGTCCTTAATATGCCGGTAAAAATCGCAGGCAGCGAACAGGGTCCGGCTCTGGGAAGCGCGATATTCGCTTCGGTCGCCGCAGGTAAGGGCAAGGGCGGATATGACAGTGTATTTGAAGCGGCAAAAATAATGGGAAAAATCAAAGATACTGTTTACATGCCTGAAAAGGAAAGCGCTTCGGTATATAATCAGTTATTTGCGGAATACAGGCTTCTTCACGATTATTTCGGGAGGGGTGGCAGCGATGTCATGAAGCGTCTAAAAAAAATAAAGCTTGAAATTAATTAATACTGTCAGGGGGCATAAAAATGCTGGAGCAACTGAAGCTTGATGTTTATAAGGCGAATATGCTTTTGCCGGAATATAAGCTGGTAACCTTTACCTGGGGCAATGCTTCGGGAATAGACAGGGAAAGAGGACTTGTCGTTATTAAACCGTCCGGTTTGGAATATAATGAAATGACGCCCGGCGATATGGTTGTTCTGGAGCTTGAAACAGGGAAGCGTATAGAAGGGGAGCTGAACCCGTCTTCCGATACGGAAACGCATCTTGCTTTGTATAAGGCTTTCGCAAGCGCAGGGGGAATCGTACACACCCACAGCCGGTGGGCGACTGTCTTTGCTCAGGCGGGGAAAGGGATTCCGCCGCTCGGAACCACCCATGCCGATTATTTTTACGGTGAGATTCCCGTGACAAGAAAAATGGCTGCCGAAGAAATCGGCGGCTGTTATGAGCTTGAAACAGGCAATGTTATAATCGAGACCTTTAAGGGTAAATCAGAGAAGGATATTCCCGCCGTCCTTGTTCACAGCCACGGTCCGTTTACGTGGGGGGGGAGTCCGGGCAAGGCGGTTGAAAACGCCGTTGTCCTGGAGGAGCTTGCATTTATGGCATGGCATAACCTTATGCTCGAAAAAGAATGCCCCGTTATGCAAAAAGAGCTTCTTGACAGGCATTATCTCCGCAAGCACGGGGAAAACGCTTATTACGGGCAGTAATAAAAAACCTGTCTCCATATGAAACAGGTTTTTTCTAATTAACAATTAACAATGAACA
>DBCY01000060.1:0-17491 GCA_002293295.1 Ruminococcus sp. UBA946
TGATGATACTTCCTTATCGCGCCCCTATAAATGTTGGGGTTTCAAAGCTTTTTTCATGGTCGGGGCGACAGGACTTGAACCTGCGGCATCTTGGTCCCAAACCAAGCGCTCTACCAAACTGAGCCACGCCCCGTTCGCTTAAGCTGCCAAAATGAAAAAATCCGCCGTTTTCAAACAGCTTTATCATTATACTATATATAATTTACTTTGTCAAGAACTTTTTTTAATTAATTTATTAATTGTTGATATTGATTAAAACAATATTAAATGTTTGTAATAATTTTCTGAATTTTCATCCGGTTTTATTTCTTAGCAAAATCTTGGTTGCTTTTATTATAAAAATCTGTTATAATAAATTCTGTAATTATAAATTCGGGGAGGAATAACGCACTTAAAATGCATATTAATCTTTTCAGCGATATGATTAATAAGGAACTGGGCTTTTTACTGCCCCGCACGCTTGTTTTTGACTGTGTTTTATTTATTGTTTCGCTTCCCTTTTACGGACCGGATATTGCGGTGATTCTGGGGCTTGCCGCCGGTTCCTTCATTATGCTCCTTAATTTTGTCATTTTAGGGGCTGCTTCCCAGAGGGCTGTCGAAAGGCCGGTAGGTTCGGCGAAAAGGTATATGTTCGGTTCGTATTTACTGCGGTTCGGTATTGTTTCACTGTTGTTTATCGCAGGAATAAAGCTTCCTTTCATTAACCTGCTTGCCGCGTCCATACCTCAGCTTTATCCCAAATTTTTCTATACGTTAAACGCGGCATTAATCAAAAAGAAGGGAGGCTAGCTTATAAAGTGGATAATTTCACTATAAACGGACCCCGGGTGGTTTTTAAATTCACGGTCGGAGACTATACCGTAAGAATTACCGAAACCCTTTTCAACAGCTGGATTGTCCTGATTATCGTCTCGCTTCTTGTAATATGGCTCGGAAGCAGACTGAAAAAAGTGCCTGTGACTAAAAAACAAGCCGTCGCAGAAATGGCTGTTAATTTCATGAATAAGCTTGTTGACGATAACCTTGGTATCGGTTTGCGCCTTTATTATGCCCCTTATCTTGCCGCAGTATTTATTCTGATACTGGCCGGCTCCCTTCTCAGCCTGTTCGGTTTCAGGGCTGTCCCGTCTGATGTTAGCTTTACCGGCACACTGGCGATTATGACGTTTTTCATGATTTTATACAACAAAATCAAGTATAACGGATTCGGCGGCTATCTTAAAGGTCTTGCTTCACCGGCTGTTCTGACGCCGTTTAATATCCTGAGCGAATTCGCAACACCTGTTTCAATGGCGATGCGTCTTTTCGGGAATTTATCGGGCGGTGCGATTATAACGTCTTTGATTTATGCAGCCCTTGCCGGAGCCAGTGCCGCTGTATACGGACTTATCGGCATTGTGGCTGATAATTATTATTTCAGCTTTCTGCAGGTGGGAATACCCGCGGTTCTTTCAATATATTTTGACCTTTTCTCAGGCGTTATACAGTCATATGTGTTTATTATACTTACACTTGCATACATAAAAAACGGCAAGGAATAAAAACGGCTTATTTTCAGGCAAAAGGACATGCCATACTCAGTATGGTCTTAAAATATAAAAATTTTTGGAGGTAATTTATAATGGATTACAGTAACGAAGCTTTGTTAAACGCCCAGGCAATAGTATTGGCAGGACAGGCAATCGGCGCGGGTCTTGCGCTTATAGCGGGCATAGGACCCGGTATCGGCGAAGGTTACGCTGTCGGAAAAGCCATTGAAACAATCGGCAGGCAGCCGGAAATTAAAAGCACGGCTACCTCCACTATGTTTATCGGATGCGCTATTGCCGAAACTACCGGTATTTACGGCTTTATAGTAGGGCTTATACTTCTGTTCGCAAATCCGTTCCTGAAATATCTGGGTCAGTAATTAATCCCGTCGGTAATATTTAAGGAACAGGAGGCGGTAAACTGATGGAAATCGAATATATGGATTTTCTGTCATTTGAACCCAGCACGATTGTCGGCACTTTGCTAAACGCCCTGATTTTATTCTGGGTTATCAAGCATTTTCTTTTCGATAAGGTCAATGCCGTTTTAAAGCAGCGTAATGATGAGGTTGCTAAAACCTACGAGGATGCCGATACCGCTCTTAACAACGCAAAAAGCATGGAAACGCAGTATATGGAAAAGCTTTCGTCAGCTAAAGAGGAATCGGCTGAAATTGTTAAGAACGCAACCAAAAAGGCTCAGGTGCGCTATGATGAAATAGTTTCGGACGCAAAAGACGACGCCCGGGGAATTATTGACAAAGCCGGCTCTGATATTGAACGCGAGAAGAAACGCGCCGTAAATCAGATTAAGGACGAAATATCCGGTATCGCTATTTCAATCGCGCAGAAGGTCGTTAAAAAAGAACTGGATTCAAGGGCTCATGAACAGCTGATTGAGGATTTTATCGGGGAAATTGGTGATGCGACATGACCGGTACGGTAGAAAAGGTTTATTCACAGGCTTTGTTTGAACTGGCGTCGGAAAATGACAGCGCCGCCCTTGTCAATGAAGAGCTTTCCGCTCTGGCGGAAATTTTCAGAAACGCTCCGGAGTTTTCAAAGTTCCTCTTGGCTCCGACAGTGAGCAGCACCGAAAAAGCGCGGTTCACCGAAACTGTTTTAAAAGACAGAATCTCGGCTCTTACATATAATTTTTTGTGCCTTCTAACGGATAAAAGGCGGGTTCGGTATCTTCCGGCAATAGCAAAGAGTTTTGAAGAGCTTTTTTATGAAGCTAATAATATCGTTAACGTTAAGGTTACGACAAGCATACCCCTGAGCGAAACGCTCCGGACAAAGCTTAAAAATAAGCTGGAGTCCGTTTACGGGAAAACTGTTATTCTTGAGGAAAACACAGACCCCGGTATTCTGGGCGGAGTTATAATTAATTACGGAAATACCATGCTGGACGGTTCGGTTAAGGCAAAGCTGGATTTAATGCAAAAACAAATAAAAGGCTTTACGGCATAACATACCAAAACTCTGAGAGGAAGGTAATTTTTAAATGGATTTACGCCCGGATGAAATTACAGGCATAATAAAACAGCAGATACAGAATTACAGCAGTAAAATAGAAATGACCGACACCGGCACGGTTGTTACCGTCGGCGACGGTATTGCCAGAATACACGGGCTTGAAAAGTGTATGTCGGGGGAGCTTCTCGAGTTTGAGGGCGGCGTCAACGCCATGGCTTTAAACCTTGAACAGGATTTTGTAGGCGCCGTTATGCTCGGTTCCGACGCGGATATTAAAGAGGGCGGCTCCGTAAAGAGAACGGGGAGGATTGTTTCCGTTCCCGTAGGGGATGACTTGCTCGGGCGCGTTGTAAACTCGCTCGGTCAGCCCATAGACGGCAAGGGGGCTGTCCTTACCGAAGAAACGATGCCTATTGAAAAAATCGCTCCCGGAATCATTACAAGGAAATCCGTAAACAGACCGCTGCAGACCGGAATAAAGGCGATTGACTCCATGATTCCAATCGGAAGGGGTCAGCGCGAGCTTATTATCGGCGACCGCCAGACGGGAAAAACCGCCCTTGCCCTTGATACGATTATAAACCAGAAGGGGCAGGACGTAATATGTATTTATGTCGCAATAGGACAAAAACGCTCCACTGTGGCGAATGTCGTTGATATACTTGAGAAAAACGGGGCTATGGCTTATACGATTATAGTATCCTCGACCGCCTCCGAGCTTGCACCGCTCCAGTACATAGCGCCTTATTCGGGCTGCGCGATGGGCGAATACTTCCTTTCCAAGGGAAGGGATGTGCTGTGCATTTATGACGACCTTTCAAAGCATGCCGTTGCTTACAGGGCTTTGTCCCTGCTTTTAAAACGTCCGCCGGGGCGCGAAGCGTATCCGGGCGATGTATTCTATCTGCATTCCCGCTTGCTGGAACGCGCCTGCAACCTCAGTGAGGAATACGGCGGCGGTTCACTGACCGCCCTGCCGGTTATCGAAACTCAGGCGGGGGACGTTTCGGCTTATATCCCCACCAATGTAATTTCAATTACGGACGGTCAGATTTTCCTTGAAACCGATTTGTTCAACTCAGGCGTCCGCCCTGCTGTAAACCCCGGAATTTCCGTGTCGAGGGTAGGGGGTGCGGCTCAGATTAAGGCTATGAAAAAGGTTTCCTCCTCCTTGAAGCTTACATACTCCCAGTACCGGGAATTACAGTCGTTCTCGCAGTTCGGTTCCGACCTGGACAGGGATACAAAGGAAAGGCTTGCCCTCGGGGAGCGCGTTGTTGAGGTTCTCAAGCAGGACAGGAATTCCCCGGTTGCGGTTGAAAATCAGGTTCTGATTATATACGCCGTTGTCAACGGCTACTTAAAGGATGTCCCTCTGAACCATATCTCCGCTTTTGAACGGGAGCTGTTTGAATTCGTTTCAAACTCATATCCGAATATAACCCGGTCAATAAAAACTGAAAAGGACCTTACCGCAGAAAACGAATCCGCGCTCAAGGAAGTCCTTGAAGGCTTCGTCAAGAAATTCATGGCGGATAAGTATTACGGATAACTTAGTATCTTAGCGGTCAGTGGACAGTGGACAGTGGTCAGATTTCTGAACCCCAGCACCTTGTAACATCAAAATGTTTATAAATAATAAGTTAAAAATCATACCGCCAAAGGCGGTATACCATCATTGTTAATTACTGCAACCACTAACTACTAGCTACTATTTCCTAACAACTAACGGGGTGATGAATTAATTTGGCTACAGGTAATATGAAGGACATAAAACGCCGTATAAAAAGCGTTGAGTCAACAAAGCAAATTACAAACGCAATGCAGCTGGTGGCTTCGTCAAAGCTGAGGAAAGCCAAGGAAAAGGCTGACAACGCACGTCCCTTCTTTAACGCCCTGTATGACACCATGTGTGAAATACAGGCGGAAAACAAGGATTTCTTTTCGATGTATACGGCGAAAAACAAATCGGTTAAGACAACCCTGCTTATTGTGATTGCGGGAGACAGGGGTCTTGCCGGAGGCTTTAACGGAAATATCCTCAGGCTTGCCGAATCGAGGATTGCCGAAATCGGCGGGGGAAAAGCGGTTAAAATCCTTGCCGTCGGCAAAAAATCCGCCGAGTATTTCACTAAACGCGGATATGACATCCATGATTCCTATACCGGCATCGGCGAGAGGATGAAAATCAATACCGCGTCGGCAATTTCCGAAAGGGTCGTTTATCCTTATATAAACGGGGAATTTGACAGGGTTGAGCTTTTTTATACCGAATATGTCTCGCCGCTTACGCAAACCCCCGTAAGACGGGATATACTGCCGCTTGAAATATCCCCTCCCGCAGACGGGCAGAAGGCGTTAAGGGAGATTCCCGTTTACGAACCGTCGGCAGCGGATGTGTTTAATTCGATTGTACCCAAATATATAACGGGCATTGTCTTCGGTTCGGTTGTCGACAGCTTTGCTTCGGAACAGGCGGCAAGGCGCATGGCTATGGAAAACGCCACCGATAATGCCGACGAGATGATTTCCGGTCTGTCGCTTGTCTATAACAGGGCAAGGCAGGCTGCCATAACGCAGGAAATTACCGAAATAATCAGCGGTACGGTTGCCGGCTGACAACGGTTAAATAATATAACGAGGTGAATGCAAATGCCTGAAAAAAATATAGGCAAGGTGGTTCAGATTATCGGCGCTGTCGTCGATATAAGGTTTGAAAAGGAAAATCTGCCCAAGCTTCTGAACGCCGTTGAAATTGATAACAACGGCGCCGTGCTTGTCTGCGAGGTTGCGCAGCATATCGGTGACGACGTTGTGCGCTGTATCGCAATGTCCTCGACGGACGGGCTTGTGCGCGGCGTAGATGCCACAGATACGGGCAGTTCAATTACAGTGCCGGTAGGAAGGGAAACTCTGGGAAGGATTTTCAACCTTCTCGGCGAGCCTGTCGACAATAAACCTGCCCCTGTAACAAAGGAACGCTGGGCTATTCACCGCGAGGCTCCGTCATATGAGGAACAAACCGCCTCAAACGAAGTCCTCGAAACGGGAATAAAGGTTATCGACCTGATTTGCCCTTACCTTAAAGGCGGAAAAATCGGTCTTTTCGGAGGCGCGGGGGTAGGAAAAACCGTGCTGATTGAGGAGCTTATAAATAACGTCGCCACCCAGCACGGCGGAATCTCCGTTTTTACCGGAGTAGGCGAACGCACCAGGGAGGGCAACGACCTTTATAACGAAATGACCGAATCGGGCGTTATCGACAAGACCGTACTCGTTTACGGTCAGATGAACGAACCGCCCGGAGCTCGTATGAGGGTAGGTCTTTCGGGGCTTACCATGGCTGAATATTTCCGCGATGTCGAGGGGCAGGACGTTCTTCTCTTCGTCGATAACATTTTCCGTTTCACACAGGCGGGTTCCGAGGTTTCGGCGCTTTTGGGGCGTATGCCCTCTGCCGTTGGCTATCAGCCTACGCTTGCCACTGAAATGGGCGTGCTTCAGGAACGCATAACCTCCACAAACAAGGGTTCGATTACCTCAGTGCAGGCTGTTTACGTTCCTGCCGACGACCTTACCGACCCGGCTCCGGCGACTACCTTCGCGCACCTTGACGCCACTACCGTACTTTCCAGGAACATAGCTTCGCTGGGTATTTTCCCCGCCGTTGACCCGCTTAATTCGACTTCGAGAATCCTGACCCCTGAAATCGTCGGGAACGAGCATTATGAAGTCGCTAGGGGAGTTCAGAACATTCTGCAGAGATATACAGAATTACAGGATATTATCGCTATTATGGGTATGGATGAGCTTTCCGACGAGGATAAGCTTACCGTTGCCAGGGCGAGGAAAATTCAGCGTTTCCTTTCACAGCCGTTTGCGGTTGCCGAGCAGTTTACCGGTTATGACGGAAAATATGTGCCTTTGAAGGAAACAATCCGCGGATTTAAGGAAATTATAGAGGGTGTGCATGATAATCTGCCCGAATCGGCTTTCCTTTTTGTCGGCTCCATTGACGAAGCCGCCGCAAAGGTTAATAAATCAGGCGAATCCGCTTAAAATTCATAGGGAGGCTCGTTTTATATGGCAACTCCGTTTACGCTCAGCGTTATAACTCCCGAAAAAGTGTTTTTTGAGGGTGAAATAACGCAGATGATTGTCCGCACCACGGAGGGGGACATCGGTATAATGGCGGGGCACACAAGCCTTGTCGCCGATTTGCCGTCGGGACCCCTTAAGGTAAAAAACGAGGACGGTTCATGGAGAACCGCCGCCGTCTCGTCCGGTCTTTTAAAGGTCGGGGGGAATAAGGTTTCAATCCTTGCCGGAGCGGTGGAATGGGCTGACGAAATAGACATCGACTGGGCAAAGCGCTCCGAGGACGAAGCCAGGAACCGCCTGAATACGTATCAGAGCGGCAGGGAGCACGATTTGGCTGAAATAAAGCTGAAACGCGCGCTTAACAGGATTAATGTCAGGGGTAAGGAGTAAGAATTTGGAGAGCATGCGGTTATTAGAGAATAGCAGCTGGGAAGTTAGTGACAATTAACAATTAAAAATTAACAATTAACAATGGCGGTAACGCCTGCGGCGTTGGTTTTTAAAGCTTCGCATCTGTATAGTAAAAAGCTTCCGCAACAAGCCTGACCCCTAAACTGAATCCTTCGGCGAACCTTTGTGATTTTTCGCATGAAGCTATTTCATTATTCAGCTCTGAAACCCTTTCAAAAGCCTTTTCTAATTCATTATTTTTGTTTTCATCAAAGAACTTATATAATTTTTCTTCGTTTTCTTTTAATTCCTTATTAAGCCTGATATATTCGGGAGTTTCTTTATAATCCCTGTCACAGGGGGTTATTCCAAAATAAAATTCTTCAAGTATGCTGTCCATTTTAATAACCTCAATTCTATTTTTGATTTGACTTTTGCTTATAAATTTAGTATTATGTAACTTAAAGTATATTTTTTAGGTATAATAACATTATAATTCATCGCACTTAGTTTGTCAAGCAAATAATTCACCATTCTGAATATTTGTATATTATGCTCAACTTGAAAGGAGCAAATTTGGTTGTTTTATCATCAATTAAAACAAGCCTGCATTAATAATAAAACTACAGTTACTGCTGTGTTGAAGCAATTAAAGCTTGGTACAGCAAACGGAACCTACTGGAAAAACGGTTCTATTCCTGCATCTGATACTGTAGTTAAGTTGGCTGAATATTTAAATGTATCAACCGATTACTTATTAATAGGAAAAGAGCAAAATGTAAAAGATGAATTATCCGAAAACGACAGGGAAATGCTTTCAATACTGCATAAATTCAATGAACGCGAGCAGATAAAGTTTATCGGCAGAGCCGAACAGATGGCGAATGAATACCTGAAGGAAATAACCGGGCGGCGCTTAAAAAAAGAAGATGAAATATAAATTCATACTAATAAATAAGGTGATAAACACCCGCTTGAATGGATACGGCGGGTTCATGCCTATAAAACAATTTTTAAGAAGAATTGTTTTATAGGCATGAATTAACAATTAATTATGTATTATTATAATCCGTGAACGCCGGCAAGCTTTGCATTAACCGTATGCTTCCCCTACATATAAGCTGACCCTGTTCTGAATAAGCTTCGTTACTTCATCCAGTGTTTTCTGTCCCGTAAAATAACTTCCGGCTTCTTCGTATATTATATTTGCGACGGTATAATCGTAACTCCTTAGATCATTTATGGAATATATCAGGTCCAGTATTTTACGGCTTTCCTTATCGGTGTTAATATTATCACCGCCGTCACCGACAGAAAAATCAGATTGCTCCATTGATTTCTGAGCAAGCTTATTAAGCGAGGAGGTTCTTACTGGAAAATCCGTAATACCCGACATAAGGTCGCCGGTTATTGAATAATGCGTATCCTGGTAATCGGTAAGCAGGTATTTTACGAATTCCCATGCCTCTTCTTTTTCTTTTGCGTCCTTTGTTATTGCGATGCGGTAATTATACGCATAACTTGATCTGTTAGTGCCGTCTGCCGAAGGAACCGGGAAAAATGCCGCCTCTTCGCCGAAATTTCTTTCATATAATTTATAATGATTGAAACTGTTCATCGCCGCAAACATAAACAAAGGGTTTCCGTTAATAAAATCTGCTTCCCCCAATACCGGTTCCGCCGGATAACTGCCTGCCATTTTAACGAGACCGTTAAATCCGGAATTATCAAATGAACATGTTCCGTTGTTTAAATCAATAAAATCATGAAAATTAATAAACAGTATATTCTGTAAAAAACCTTTTTGTGAAAAGGACATATAATTATCATTAACCGGCGGCGTACTTATCTGTTTTTGCGAAACGAATGAATTGAATTCATCCCAAGTCCAGCCGTCTCTGATATCATCGCTTAAATCCTTTGCTTTGCCCATCAGGGTAAAAATAAAATATGAATCAATCATTGTATACAAGTGACCGTCTGTTTCAAGCCGGCTTAAGATATTAGGGTTATAATCATTCCTGTCAAAACCGGGGTCGTTATCCATGTATTCATATAAATCTGCGAAAAGCCCCCTATCGCTGTATCTTTGCATCGGCATGCTGTGCGTTATAAACACAATATCCGGAATCCTGCCGGAAATAATATCTAAATTGAAATCAGTGGCTGCGTTAATATAACTCTCCTGGTCACCATAATCCCTGTATGTTTTAATTTCTATCCTGTAATCATGATTCTGCGAATTATACTCTCTTATTACACTGCTGAATGAATCTGATATTTCCAAAGCCGACAAAGTTACCGTCTTTTTTTCTTCTAAATAATCCAGTTCCGATGACTTATCGAATTTTACTAGATTAAGATTGTCAAAATTGTTGTTTTCATATGAAAGCCCGTAATAATTATTATCCGAGCCAATAATGTATTTGTACATATTCATAAAGGAAAAATCATTGCTGTAATCACTGAAGCCTATTAAAACTTCGTATGCTTTCATTTTCAGGTCATAGCCGTATACATATTTCTCTGAACATAAAAGCAGTTCGTATTCAGTACCGCCGCTCCTTATAAAAAAGTCCTCACTGCCATTAAATCTTATATCCCATTCATCGCCGAATTCATATGTATCCATTTTTATTTCTGTCAGTATAAATCCGCCGGGGTCAGTATCCTTCTTATTCTGCTTTAATATAATTCGTCCGTCAGTTATTTTCACAAGCCCCGTAATTTCCATTCCCTGTATGCCTGATATTTCTTTTTGCTTCATTCCGTTATTATTAAGAATCTTAACGGTATTGTTTATTTGTATATAGATATCCCCGTTGTCTGATACAGCCATTGACGGTTTTTTATATTCCGCATCAGAATAAAGGGTGTCTGTCTGAAAACTTTTTATCAAGTCACCGGCACTGTTATAACAGTGTATGAAGCTGGAACTGTTAATATCGTATAACCCGGTATTTTCATCCTGTAAATAGCTGTTCTGTAAAAGCCAAAGTCTTCCTTCGCTGTCGGCTGCAGCGGCTTCTATCCGGGAATCATCATCTATAGCAGGATTAATAATATTTATATTATTATTATCCTTGTTAAAAACAAATACTTTCTGTTTATTATCTGATCTGTCGGCACCTATAATAATCAATTCATCTTTGTTTATAAGGAATTCAGTCACAAAGCTTATATCAGTTTTGCCCGAAGTTTCATCAAAGGCTTCGCGGTTTCCGCCGGTCTCCCGCTTGCAGCAGCTCAGTATCGCCATCATTAAAACTATATATATGAATTTTTTCATAATCTACCTCAAAATCCGGAAATTTAAAATACGGTAAGCCCGCATATAATATAAAATAATATGCGGGCTGCCTTCCCTGTAATTAACTGCTTTTCATACTTGATGGCTGCGTTAAAATGCTAGTTAGTCAAAGCTGTTGAACCCGAGTATGAACCGTAATTTGCCCTGTGCTGTGATGTTGAGTAACTCAAAAAATATATGCCGCTGTTAACACCGGCTGACGCGGCATTAGAACCGCCGTTTCCGCTGGTAACTGTTCGGCTGTACCCGTCAGAATCTCTGTAATGTCCTTGGATACTAACTACAACACTGGCATTCTGAACATTGATACTGGTGGATGCATTCGCAGTTGAACCGTTTGTAAACAGGTATGCACTTGCTGTGTATGGACCCACACTGAAAGTCTCTTGTGAAGGCACCGGGTATCTGGCAGCTACGCTGATAACAAATGTAGTAACAACAACTATGAACGCAGTTATTACCGATACGGTTTTCTTAAATCTTTTCATTTTAGCTTTTCCTTTCATTTTAATATCATGTTTACGATTACAATTATGATAAATTGTGCGTTAAACATTATCCTAATAAACAAAACCTTTTGTCCATTAGTTTATAAAAAAGGCTGCCCTTTTCTACAAAATCCTTGCTTAAAAATGTTAATATTTTAAATGCCAGGCATATATACTGATTATATAAAATATAACATATTATGTATGTCATATTATGTAATACTATAGTAAAGAATATTTGTAAAATTTATTATCATTATTGATATAAACTTGTGTTAAAATTAATTATCCAATATATTCTGACCATTACATAAATAAAGGAGCGTTTTAATGGCTAAATCTTTCGCAAGGGATATGACAACCGGCGGCGAAGCGGGTCATATCCTTAAATTCGCCTTCCCCATGCTTATGGGGAATCTTCTGCAGCAGGCATATAATGCAGCCGACACCGTTATAGTAGGCAGGTTTATAGGCGCCGACGCGCTTGCCGCGGTCGGAGCCACCGGCTCGATGACATTTTTGTTCTATACGCTCTGCCTCGGAATTGCCGCCGGGACGGGTATTATAATCTCACAGCATTTCGGAGCAGGCAACCGCGACAAGGTTAAGTCGGCGGTTTTCAATTCGGCTGTCGTTACGGCTGTTTTCGGTATTATAGTAAGTCTGATTTCCATATTCGCCACAAGACCGATTCTTGATAAGCTTATGGGAGTCCCCGATACGCTTCTTGACACTTCCGCGGGGTATATGAGCATTACATGCGGAGGAACAATCGTAGTCGCCGCATACAACTGGATAAGCTCGGTAATGCGTTCCCTGGGCGATTCCAAAACCCCTTTGTTCTTTTTGGGATTCGCATGCCTGCTTAATATTTTTCTTGACATATTTTTTATTACCGTCCTTAAAACAGGCGTAACCGGAGCCGCCTATGCGACGGTCATTTCGCAGGGATTATCGGCGGTTGCGAGCATTACATACGGCTTTTTTAAAAACAGTGAGTTAAGGCTTAAAAGACAGCATATGCGCATTGATATGGAAATGATTCTCAAATGCCTGAAAACAGGCATTCCCATATCCTTGCAGAACGGTATGATTGCCATATCCATGGCTTCGCTTCAGAGAGTCACAAACACCTTCGGGGAGACTGTAATGGCTTCATATACTGTTACGATGAGAATTGAACAGCTTGTACACCAGCCCTTTGCTTCACTGAGCGTTTCAATTGCGACCTTCACAGGTCAGAACACGGGTGCGGGGAACAGGGAACGTGTTGTGAACGGCTATAAAATCGGAATGAAAATCGCATTCTGCGTAGCGGCGTTTCTTATGGTACTGTTTTATATTACCGGGAAATACATTGCCGGAGCTTTTGTCGGAAACGAACCGGAGGTAATAGCAATGGCTTCCCGGGCTTTGAAGCTTAACGCCTGCTTTTATGCGTTTTTAGCCGTAATCAATGTAACGAGGGGATTCCTTAACGGCTCGGGAGACACTAGCTATGCCATGATAAACGGGCTTACCGAGGTAATATGCAGGGTAATATTTTCGATTGTTCTGACCGGAATCCCGTTCATCGGTCACTGGGGTATATGGGGTACTACCTGCATAACCTGGCTTATAACGGCTTTGGTGAGTTTTATCAGGTATAAAAGGGGACACTGGAAAAATAAAAGCCTTATATAATGTCTGCTGAATAATTGAAAAATGCTGTCGCTGTGCGACGGAAAAGCATTTTTCGATTATTCTTGTGCAAGGGTTTTGAGTAAAAACACTCAAAACCCTTGCACCTATAAAACAGTTTTCTTGGAAAACTGTTTTATAGGCAGACATTATCAAGGAGCATTGCGGAATGTTACCGCTTGTCACATATTATAACCCGCTAAATTACCGTTAAAGCCTTTTGCGCAGTATTGATTTTTTCCGTAATATATAGTATAATGTATTAATCGGTAAAACACCGCAGTTACGATAAATACTCCCAAATTCAACCGAAAGGGTAGGCTGAAATGTCCGATATAAGTATATCTGAAAAATTACTAGCTGAGTTAGAACACTTCTCCCGGGATATAAAATCAGACGGTTCCGGTTTTATGCCTGTTTTAAAGGACTTGTCGGATGATGAAAAAGAGCTTTTACGCCTTATCGGGAAGATCCTCGGGAATTACCGCAAAGCGACGGAATACGATATAATGAAATACAAGCTTGCCAGCGACGCGCTCGGTATCGCCCACTGGGATATGGAAGTCGTTCACGGCGCCCCTATAACCCGGGACAGCCGATTCGAATGGTCGCAGGAGTTCCGGGGTTTACTCGGTTTTAATGATAAAAAAGATTTCCCGGATTTACTGTCAAGCTGGTCTGACCAGCTGCACCCGGATGACTTTGACAGGGTTATAGGAGCTTTTTTAGCCCATTTGAATGATTATACCGGGAAAACCCCCTTTGACCTTGAATACAGGATAAAAACAAAAAATGGCGGTTACATAGCGCTTCACGCATTCGGCGCAACTTTAAGGAATAATAAAGGTATTCCGCTCAGGGTTGCGGGCGCCGCCGAGGATGTTACGGAAAAGTCACGGCAGAAAGAATTACTGGAAAGGTCTGCCGCTAATTTTGAAGCCATTTTTAACAGCCTCGAATCAATCATACTGGTTACCGTACCTGAAACGGGCGAAATCCTGTTTTTAAACGACCAGATCAAGATGTTCTTTGAAAGAACCAAGGACAGTGTAGGAAAACGATGCTACGAGAGCTTTTTCGGAAGAACCGAACGCTGTGAGCAATGCCCGTATCCTCAGCTTGAAAAGGAACCTGACCGGATTATACACTGGGAGTCCAACGGTTTGCATAAAAACCGCATATTCCGTATGACGGCGGTTCTTATTGACTGGCCCGACGGCAGAAAAGCCCATCTTGAATTCGGCGTAGACATAACAGATACAAGGAAAGCGCAGAAAGCTCTTATGCACCGCGAAAAAATGCTCGGAATACTTAACCGCGCCGCAACGCTTCTGCTTTCGCGGAATGAGGATACATTCGTGGAGACAATGACCGAGGGTGTCGGACTTATTGCCGGTATTGCCGGAATTGACAGAATGTCGGTATCAAGGAACATTATAAAGCCGGACGGCTTATATGCGTCGCAGATATACCGATGGAATAAAGAAACAGGTTCTTCCGTCGATGTACGTGAGGAGCTGATTGAAAATTCATACAACAAACATATCCCCCGGTGGAGGGAAATGCTGAAAACGGGCGAGTGCATTAACGGACCGGTATCGTCAATGCCGGAGGGAGAAGCTTTGAAACAGTTCGGATGCGTTACCGTTTTGGCTATCCCCGTCTTTTATGAGGGAAATTTCTGGGGCTTTGTTCTTTTTGAGAACCTTAAGGAAGAGATGACTTTTACCGAGGATGAGGTTGATATACTGCGTTCGGCAAGCTTTATGCTGACAAATGTTATTATCCGAAACGATGAATCCAGAAAAATGCGCGAGAATGATGAGTATACAAAGCTCATGTTCAACGCAACGCCCCTGAGCTGTATACTATGGGACAGATATTATAGAATTATTAACTGCAACGACGCTGTTACCAGGCTTTTTAAGCTGCAGGACAAAAGTGAGCTGGGCGAAAGGTTCCTTGACTGCTGTGCCGAATATCAGCCGGACGGCATGCGTTCTTATGATAAAATGACTGAGGTTCTGGGCTTGGCTTTTAAAAAAGGAAGCCATGCGTTTGAATGCACGCATTGTTCCCTGGACGGCACGCTTATTCCCTCGGAGGTTGTACTGGTTCGTATAAAACATAAGGGCAGCTATGTCGTTGCGGGATATATCCGCGACCTGCGCGAACAAAAACGCATGCTTCGTGAAATAGAACGGCAGAACTCGCTTTTGCAGACTGTCAATGATGTTCTGTCAGTATTGCTCCGTTCAAATATAGAGACTTTTGAAAGCGACCTGATTTTTGCCATGAGTTCAATGGCGGAGCTTATGGATGTAGACCGTGTGACCGTTTGGAAAAATATATTAAAAAACGGTGAGCTGTTCAGCGTTAAGATTCATGAATGGTGGTCGCAGAGAGAGGAAATACCGGTCAGCGGTACTGTTATTTCGGAAATATCATATGCGTCAGACCTGCCTGAATGGGGAGAAACCCTTTCAAAGGGAAACTGCGTAAACGGACTTGTCAGCGGTTTGTCAGAAAATGAAAGAAAATTTATATCGCCGCAGGGAATCATGTCCATTTTAGCGGTTCCGATGTTCCTTAAGGGACAGTTCTGGGGTTTTCTCGGCTTTGACGACTGCCACCGGAAAAGGGTTTTTTCAGACAATGAAATAAATTTCCTCCGTTCCGTCAGTGAATTAATAACCGACGCTCTTCTGAGAAACGAAATGGAAACTGATTTGCATACATCGGCGGTTAAGCTGCAGAATGCTTTCCATGACGCACAGACGGCAAACCGCGCTAAAAGTGATTTCCTTTCCCGCATGAGCCACGAAATGCGCACCCCTATGAACGCTATTATCGGCATGACGACTATAGGGCAGTCTTCGCAGTCTCCGGATAAAAAGGATTATGCTTTCGATAAAATAAATAACGCTTCAAAGCATCTCCTCGGGGTCATAAACGATGTGCTTGACATGTCGAAAATTGAAGCCAATAAACTGGAGCTTTCACCCGCTGAATTCTCTTTTGACAAGATGCTTCAGGATGTGGTGGACGTTATTGATTTCCGTGTTAATGAAAAAAGGCAGAATTTGCATATTAATATAGCGGAAGATTTCCCCGACTCGCTTATCGGCGACGACCAGAGGCTTGCTCAGGTTATTACAAATCTTCTGTCAAATTCGGTGAAATTTACTCCTGAGGAAGGTACTATAAACCTGGAAGCCAAGCTGTTATCCGAGGAAAATGATATGTGCCGTATGCAAATAAGCGTTGCGGACACAGGAATCGGTCTGACTAAAGAACATATGTCGCGGCTGTTCCAGTCCTTTGAGCAGGCTGAAATAGGCACTTCCCGCAAATACGGCGGAACAGGCCTCGGGCTTGCTATATCCAAACGCATTGTCGAGCTTATGGACGGTGAGATGCGGGTGGAATCGCAGGAGGGTCACGGTGCGGAATTTACGTTCACAGCCGTTATAAAACGCGGCACAGGGGTTAAAACCGGAGCTGAGGAGGTTTTGTCAAGCGAAAAGTCCTCTGATGATTTTTCCGGGAGTATAGTATTGCTTGCGGAAGATGTCGAGATTAACAGCGAGATTATTACAGTTATGCTGGAACCTTATAATATAAAGGTTGAATGCGCCGAGAACGGGGAACAGGCGGTTATGATGTTCAAAAAGGCTCCCGGTAAGTACAGCCTGATTTTTATGGATATTCAGATGCCCGTAATGGACGGCTATGAAGCCACAAGGCTTATAAGGGCGCAGGATTTCCCCCGGGCAAAGGAAATACCCATTGTCGCCATGACGGCGAATGTTTTCCGCGAGGATATAGAACGCTGCCTTGAAGCGGGTATGAATTCACATATCGGCAAGCCTGTAATGATTAACGAACTGCTTGCCGTTTTAAAGAAGTATCTTTAATTCCCAAGAGGGTATAAATAAATTTTATTTAAGAAAGGATTTGCATACAATGAAAATTAAAATAATTATTGCTTTGTCTTTTATCTCTTTTATTATGCCGGTTATATTCACAGGGTGTGCGGTGAATGCGGAGGATGTTTATTCTTATGAAATCACAGATAACAATATAATGATCACAGGCTATAAAGGAAAAGGCGGGGATGTTATTATACCTGATAAAATTTCGGGCTTACCTGTTACGGATATCTCTGGGTCTGCGTTCGAATATTACGAAGAACTTACAAGTATAAAAATCCCTGACAGCGTTACTAAAATCGGACAAGGACAATACGCCACGTTCAAAGACTGCACAGGACTGACAAGTATAGAAATCCCCGATAACGTTACGCACCTTGGGGGGTTTAGAAACTGCACAGGACTGACAAATATAGAAATCCCTGACAGCGTTACGCACCTTTCAGGGTTCGACGGCTGCACAGGACTTACAAGTGTAGAAATACCTGACAGTGTTATTTACCTTTCAGGGTTCGAAGGCTGCACAGGACTTACAAGTATAGAAATACCTGACAGTGTTACGAGTATCGAAAAGGATGC
>DBCY01000060.1:17643-20259 GCA_002293295.1 Ruminococcus sp. UBA946
TATCGGAAATAGCGCTTTCAGCGACTGCACAGGACTTACAAGTATAGAAATACCCGACAGTGTCACGGATATCGGAAGTGGTGCATTCAGTTATTGCACAGGGCTGATAAGTGTTACTCTCCCCGACAATATGACCAATCTGTCTAAAGCAACTGCATTTGACGGCTGTACTGCACTGACAAGCATTAATTTCAGGGGAAAATCATTCAGCACATTTGACGCACTGGAAGATTACTTAATTGACGAAGAGGGTTGGAGCTGGAGTCAATACTAATCTCCAAAAACATTGATAAAAATCTTCCCGCACATCCCTTTAATTTTGGGTTTTGCGGGAAGTTTATTTTTAGATAGGAAGATTTATATTGACTTGTTTTCTTAAATGGGTTATAATATTAGTATCGGATATAATTTTTATAGGAGCGGTATTATGCAGAGGTACACAATTGAAATTAAGGAAAATTCGGACAATAATATGATAAATGGTTTTATTGCCATGTTAAAAAACACACCCTTTATTAATTTTATTGAAGAAAACGAACCGAATCAACAACTTGCCAAAGAGGTTAAATTCGGAGGCTTAGAGGGTAAAGTCTGGATGTCAGACGACTTCAACGCACCAATGGTTGAGGATTATATAAAATAGCTTCCCGCACTGCCCTTTAATTTGGGGTTGTGCGGGAGGTTTTACTTTTAATCCCTCGTCATCAACGCAACACACTCCGCATGTCCTGTCCTCGGGAACAAATCAAAGGCTTTCAGCTTTTTTAAGGCATATCCGTTTCCGCAAAGATATTCAGCGTCCCTCGCTGCAGTTGCGGGGTTGCATGAAATCATTACAATCCGCGAGGGAGACATCTTAACGATACTTTCAAGCGTTTTTATGTCACAGCCCTTCCGCGGCGGGTCGGTGACAATGACATCGGGGGATATTTTTTTGTCTGCAAGGTCTTCGGCGATTTCCCCGGCGTCGCCGCAGATAAATTCTATATTCGTAATATTGTTATCAAGGGCGTTCCCTTTTGCGTTTTCAACGGCTTCGGGGATAACCTCACCGCCGGTAACAAAGCCTGCACTTGCGGCAAAATATAGCCCGACAGCTCCGGCTCCGCAGTAAAGGTCAAGGACATTTTCACTTCCTGTCAGAGCGGCGCATTCCTTCGCGTACGCATACAGTTTTTCAGCCTGGGGGGTGTTTACCTGATAAAAGGACATTGGCGACAGCTTGATTTTAATACCGCACAGCGTATCGGAAATTGTGCCTGAGCCTTTCAGCGTAATATTTTTACTCCCCATAATAACGTTGGTATTGTCAGGGTTTATGTTCATTACAACGCTTTTAACGCCGGGATATTTGTTAATGAGTTCACCGGCAAGTCCTTCAAGAAAAACCTGTGCTTTCTTTGATTTTACGACCAGGCATACCATAATTTCGCCGGAATAATGCCCCCGGCGCAGATAAATATGACGGAGCTGTCCGCTGCCGTCCTGTTCATTGTAAGCAGGGATGTTGTTCCGGTTCATATAATCAATGCAATAGCAGGCAATCTCCGAAAAAATCTCAGGCTGGAGACGGCACTTTGCTGCGGGTATAATCCGGTGGCTTCTCTTTGAATAAAATCCGAATACGGCTTTGCCGTTTATTCCGGCAACGGGATACTGAGCCTTGTTTCGGTAAAAGTCGGTATTCTCACTGCCTTTGATACCCATGAAATAATCCCCGGTAAAACCGCCGATTCTTTTAAAAGCATCTGTTACCACCTTTTGTTTTGCTGAAAGCTCCGCTTCGTATAAAATATGCCGGAAGGTGCAGCCTCCGCATTTTTCAGATACTTCGCATCCGCTTTTTATACGGTCGCCGGACGGCTTTGTGATTTTTTCAATAATACCGTAGCAATAGGATTTCAATACCTTAACAATCCGGCATAAGATAATATCGCCCACAGCGGTATCGGGAACAAAAACAATCATCCCGTCCTCCGCTTTTCCCACACCGTTCCCTTCGGAAGTCATTCCGGTAATTTCCAGGTTTACCAGCGAATTCTTCCCAATCCTTAACCCCTCGTTCCTCATTCCTCGCTCCTCAATCCTATCAAGCTCACTGCATGGGCGGCAATTCCTTCGCCTCTGCCGGTGAATCCGAGCTTTTCCTCGGTTGTGGCTTTAATGCTGACCTGTGAAATGCCGGCGTTCAGGGCCTGCGCAATATTTTTGCGCATTTCCGGTATGAAAGGGGCAAGCCTCGGTTGTTCGCATATAACCGTACAGTCGAGGTTTGACAATGAATATCCGTTTTTTTCAACCATCGATATAATAGTTTTTAACAGCGTAATACTGTCCGCGTTTTTATATTTTTTATCAGTGTCCGGGAAATGGATTCCGATATCTCCGAGAGCCAGAGCGCCCAGAAGAGAATCCATGATGGCATGGCAAAGAACATCGGCGTTGGAATGACCGAGCAGCCCCTTTTCATATGGTATTAAAATTCCTCCGAGCATTAATTTTCTGCCCTCGGAAAACCTGTGGACATCATAGCCGTGACCGATTCTGAACATTTAACCCGCCTCCGTTTTAAAGTTAATGCCGGTAGTAGTATCAATTAACAATGGTGGAATACCG
>DBCY01000052.1:0-2551 GCA_002293295.1 Ruminococcus sp. UBA946
TAAAAATAATATAAAAATATTGACATATTATATAATAAGGAATATAATTACATAGTATACGTTTGATATTGATATTCTTCAGATTGGAGCTGGCACTCATGGCAGAAATGATGAAAGCCTCTGCGGCAATGGTTAAATGCCTTGAAAAAGAGGGCATAAAAGTCGTCTTCGGGTATCCCGGCGCCGCAATCTGTCCGTTTTATGACGAACTTACCGCATCTGAAATAAAGCATGTCCTTGTGAGGCATGAAGCTAACGCCGGTCACAGCGCAAGCGGGTACGCAAGGATTACCAACAAGCCGGCTGTCTGTATCGCAACATCAGGTCCCGGAGCCACTAACCTCCTTACCGCAATCGCGACGGCATATGCCGATTCGGTTCCGCTTGTGTGCATTACGGGGCAGGTTTCGACCGACCAAATCGGCTGCGATGTTTTTCAGGAGGTCGATACTACCGGGGCGGCGGAGCCTTTCGTTAAATACAGTTACCTGATTAAGGACGCAAACAGGCTTCCCCGTATTTTTAAGGAGGCTTTTTATCTGGCGGGTTCGGGAAGGAAAGGTCCTGTCTTAATTGATGTTCCCATCGATATTCAAACGGCTGAAATTAAATTCGAATATCCCGAAACAGCCGGGCTCCGTTCCTATAAACCGACTGTAAAGGGAAACAGTTTACAAATAAAACGCATCGCCGAAGCTCTAAGGGAAGCAAAACGCCCGCTTATCTGCGCAGGGGGAGGGGTTTTTTCCTCCGGAGCGGAAAACGAATTGGTATGCTTAGCCGAATCAACGGGGATTCCTGTTGTAACCACAATGATGGGCATAAGCCTGCTGCCGACGGAGCATCCCCTTAATTTCGGAATGCTCGGTATGCACGGCGTTAAAACGGCAAACGAAGCGGTCAACAAATGCGATACGATATTCCTGATAGGCGCGAGGGTAGGGGACAGGGCTGTAACTGCGCCGAACTTCCTTGCCGAAAAAACAAAGATAATCCATATTGACATAGACCCTGCCGAAATAGGGAAGAATATCCGCACCGATATTCCTCTTGTGGGGGACTGCAAGGCAATTTTATCTGAACTGATAACAATTGCTGATTCCTGCGAACACAGGGAATGGCTTTCGGAGCTGAATGAAATAAAGAAAAGCGAATCCTATTCCGAGGAAACAAACGGGTATATTAACCCTAAGTTGTTTTTACGGAGGCTGTCGGCGCAAATGCCGGAGAAAACCGTTTGCGTTGCCGATGTGGGACAAAACCAAATCTGGACATGCAATAACTTTACTTTGAAAAAGGGCGACAGGTTCCTGACAAGCGGAGGAATGGGGACGATGGGGTATTCGGTTCCCTGCGCCGTCGGGGCGAAGCTTGCAAACCCGGATTTGAATGTTATAGCAATCTGCGGGGACGGTTCTTTCCAGATGATGATGATGGAGCTTGCGACGATAATACAGGAAAAGCTTCCCGTAAAAATTATAGTTATGCGAAATAACCGTCTAGGTATGGTAAGGGAGCTTCAGACTCATCTTTATAAAAATAACATGACCGCCGTCCATATTGCCGACGGCAATCCCGATTTTGCCGGAATTGCGAACGCATACGGAATTAAGGCAATGCGCATCAATACAATGCCGGAAGCCGCGGAAGCCGTTAATAAGCTGATTAATTCGGACGAACCATACCTGATAGAATGCAACGTTTATAAGTATGAATCAACGCTTTGAATTTACTGCCTTACCGGCAAGGTATAAATAAATGTTATATTTATTATAAAAACTATTCATTTTACTAATGCAGTTATTAACGGTATAATATAATGTAAAGATATTTCCCCGTAAAGGAGCCAAAACAGGATGAAACATACCATTTCCATACTTGTGGAGAACCATGCCGGAGTGCTGTCAAGGATTTCTGGATTGTTTTCAAGGAGAGGGTTCAATATCGACAGCCTTGCGGTCGGCGAAACGGACGACCCTTTAATATCCCGTATAACGATAGTGGCGGACGGAGACGAGCATACCGCCCAGCAGCTTGAAAAACAGCTTAACAAGCTAATCGATACCATAAAGGTAAAAACGCTTGCTCCTGACGAACTCATATCCAGGGAGCTGCAGTTAATAAAAATTAATGCGAATCCCCAGCAAAGAAGCGAAATAATCACAATCTGCGATATTATGAACGCAAAAATCATTGACATTACCGTTTCCACCCTTACTGTTGAAATTTCCGATACGACTCAGGAGCTTGCAAGGTTCGGTGAAATGGTTCGTCCGTACGGAATTAAGGAAATAGTCCGAACCGGGGTTATCGCCCTTCAGAAAGGCGCGGACGGACTAAGAAAACTATGATACCCAATATTCAGAATAAATATTATAATAAGAAAAAGTCTGAACCAGTACCTCGTTAATATTACAATATAATAAAAATTATACCGCCGCAGGCGGTATACAACCATTGTTAATTTTTTATTGTTAATTGGTTCTAGGTTTCAGACAGGGAGTTTTGTTCGAAACGGATAAAACGTCCGGAAAGGATGGTCATAAATATG
>DBCY01000052.1:2580-3098 GCA_002293295.1 Ruminococcus sp. UBA946
GTTATAGGTTACGGTTCTCAGGGGCACGCGCATGCGCTTAACCTTAATGACAGCGGAGTAAATGTTGTGGTTGGTCTTTACGAAGGCTCGAAAAGCTCTTTCCGCGCTAGGGAGGCAGGATTAACGGTTATGCCCGTTGCGGACGCGGTTAAGGCAGCCGACCTTATTATGGTTTTGCTCCCCGATGAAAAACAAACTGCCGTTTATAAGGAAAGCATAGCCCCTAACCTGACGGCAGGAAAAACGCTTGCCTTTGCACATGGTTTCAATATCCACTACGGATGCATTATTCCTCCTGCCGGCGTTAATGTTATTATGATTGCCCCAAAGGGTCCCGGTCATACCGTGCGCTATGAATATCAGGAAGGCAAGGGGGTTCCCTGCCTTATTGCCGTTCATCAGGACGCCACAGGCGACGCTAAGGAAACCGGTCTTGCCTATGCCGCCGGAATAGGAGGTTCAAGGGCTGGCGTTCTTGAAACGACATTCAGGTGCGAAACCGAAACCGACCTTTTCGG
>DBCY01000052.1:3160-14708 GCA_002293295.1 Ruminococcus sp. UBA946
CATGAAATGAAGCTGATTGTGGATATGATTTATCAGGGCGGTTTCAGCAGGATGAGGTATTCGGTGTCCGATACCGCCGAATACGGGGATTATCAGGTAGGAAAGAGAATTATTACAGAAGAGACCAAGAAAGAAATGAAAAAAGTCCTTACGGAAATACAGGACGGCACCTTTGCGCGCAACTGGCTCCTTGAAAACCAGTGCGGACGCCCAAGCTTCAACGCCTGCCGCAATTTGGCTAAGGAGCATCAGCTTGAAGCAGTCGGCGCAGAGCTGAGGAAGCTTTACAGCTGGAACAAGGAGCTTAACGATTAATATATAATTATAAAATAATACAAAGGGGATTTAACTGAGTTGTATTCAGGAATATCCCCTTTACTTTTAAATTATTTAAGATTTAATTGTAATTTCATTAAGGCTGTGTTATAATACAGAATAAGAAGATATATGAAATTCATATAGAATAGCAGGGAGTTATTATAATGCCACTAATATCACAATTTTGAGAAAGGGGAAATTATAAAAAATTGAAGGTTTAAGGTGATTTTATGCTCCGTCCGAAAGCTGTTAATGTAATTGTTCAGCCTGATTATTGCCTGATGGTAACTTTTAGTAATAATGAGAAGAGAATTTTTGATGTAAAGCCATATCTTGATTTCAAGCCGTTTAATGAATTAAAAAATCCAGTTATTTTTAACACTGTCAAACCTGCCGGTTTAAGTGTGGAATGGATACACGGTCAGGATATATGTCCCGATGAGCTTTATTATAACAGTTCACCGGTTTGTTAATCGTTGAAATAAACGTTATTTTTCACACTTACCGCATTGGAGCGGATAAAAATTTAAAGGAGGAAAATCAAATGGAAAAAGTATTGATTTGTCAGAGCTGCAGTATGCCGATAGAAAAGGATGATATTATCGGGACAAATGCCGACGGAAGTAAAAACAGCGACTATTGCGTGTATTGTTTTAAGGACGGGGCGTTTACCGATAATATTTCTTCTCTGGAGGAATATATTGATTACAGTCTGCAGTTTGCGGAACAGGCAGGCATGACAAAGGAAGAAATGAAGGAACACTGCGAAAAAGTTCTGCCGACTTTGAAGCGCTGGAAACAAACCTGAAAAATATGATAATCACATATGTAAATAATAACCGTCGGCTATTGGAGCGGACGGTTATTATTTATCCCCTGAATTCGCTTTTAAGTACGGAGTAGAATGCCATATCGACAATTTCGCCGGTGTTGCTGGTTTTATATTTTCTCAGAACTCCCTCATGCTTAAGACCGCATTTGAGCATAACCTTCCCCGAAGCCGGGTTTTCCGTCTGGTGACAAGCCCTTACTGTACTAAAACCGATTTCTTCAAAAAGGTATTTGATAACAGCTCCCAAGGCTTCGGTCATAAAGCCTTTATTCCACCATTCCCTGCCTATGCAGTACCCTATTTCGGCGCTTTCCGTTTCTTCGCTTATACCGACGACGCTTATGCTGCCGATAAGGGTTCTGCTGTCCTTAACGGTAATCCCCCAGTTATAATTATCTGTATTTGCATAATCCAAAACCCATTTGTCAATAATAATTTCTGTTTTGGCGATATTCCCGTGGGGAAGCCAGGTCAGGTATTTTGATACCATACTGTCATTAGTCCAGTTTTCAAAGGCGGCTTTCGCGTCGCCGCATGTAAACCTGCGCAGAATAAGCCTTTCGGTTTCAAGCGGCTGAGTGCCTTTATGTATAAGCATAAGTATTACCATCTCTCATATAAAGTTTATTTGTTTAAAGCAGGAGTCCATCCAAAGTTTTGGAATTCATCAGCTACAAGCCGGAGCATATGCCGTTTACACTGTTGCTATTTACAACCGGAGACTTTACTTATATTCAATGAACTCAAGGTTTTCTTGCCAGATACATGGTGATTTTATCATACAGCGTGATTTTGTCTCCGGCATTAAGAATGACTTCTCTGATACCATTATAAAACTTTGTCCGGAATGGTTCTTTCAGCGTTATATGGTCAGAATGAGTGGCTATAAGAGATATATAATCTTCTGCATTATATTCCCGCGTTTTTTTATAATAACGGCATTCGGGGCTGATGAAACCGTATTTGTCCCTTGCATCATAATCCAAATTGCATTTATACTCAACTTCGGGACGGAAATACTGAGCATACACTTGTTGTATATCAGAATACAGAGGTTCATCTGTATACCCTCCGCCGTGCTGAATATCAGGTTTCATCATAAACATCGCAAAGGTTCCGCCGCTTTTCAATATGTCAAACGCTTTCGGATATCCTATATTTTCGGGAATCCATTGAAAAGCAGCCGCCGAATACACCAAATCGAAATGGTTTTCTGCAAACCCGTACTTTTCAAAATCAGAATTTATAATGTGAAAATTCGGGAATGACCCGTACTTATTTACCATAAAATCAGCGAAAATTTTACTTAGCTCAATTGCATAATATGAACACTTTGTTTTCAAAACAGGTTCTGTGGCCTGGCCTGTTCCGGGACCTACTTCAAGAACCGTTTTATTTTCATCAAGATTTGCATATTCAATCAAGTCTGTAAAAAGTTCATCACAGTACCGCGGACGCCATTCATCGAACTGCTCCGCAACCGTTTCAAATATCGTTCTGAAATCCATTTTTCCCCCTTAGTATGCAGACAAAAATATTCATTGCGAAACGCTGTGGACAGTGTTCCCTACAATAGCACACATAAATTTTAAATAAATAAAAAACATACCGCCGCAGGCGGTATGCCGCCATTGTTAATTGTTAATTATAACTACATCCCTGTTTTTTACGGCGGAAATATAATCATGGACTGTCTCAAGCCTGTAAGGGACTTCAACCCCCGAACGCTGTGTATCGAAAGCAAAATGGGCGTCCGAACCCGCCGTAACGGCAAGACCGTAGCTTTCGGCATACCATTTTGCCCGCTCGTCAAAAAGAGTATTGCTGTTGCCCGAATTAAAAATTTCGACAGCCCCGGTATAATCAGGGATTAACTCAATTTTATTTATATAGCTTCTCTGACGGAACGGGTGCGCATGAACGGTAAAACCGCCTTCCTTTTTTATATATTCCAGATATTCGGGGTAACCCATGCTCATAATAATCCCGTTTTCAAGAAGCCACTCCTTATCAAGGCCGTAAGTCAGGAATTCGGCGGTTTCACAGTTGAATTCCCAGCCGAAAAAAACCTGAAGCCCGATTTCATCCCCGCGTTTTTTCGCGTCCTCATATCCGCTGCAGAAAAGCCCGACGCTTTCTTTCCATGAAAGCTTGTAATAAGGAATGGATGTATTCCCGTTGAAAAAATGGTCGGTGACAATAATCCCCGTATACCCGGCTTCTTTATAGGCGTCAGCCATTTCAGCTCCGGATGAAACCCCGCACGCGCTTGCCTGCGAAGTGTGCAGATGCGTTTCGTATTTATAAACCGGCATCGTTAATCCTGCTCCTTCCCGCAGATACGTATTATAGTATTTGCGAATATTTTTGCGTTCAGCAGCAGATTTTCAACGCTTATGGATTCATCCGGACCGTGAGCGTTATTCTCATAGCCCGGAAATTCCGCTCCGAACGCTACCCCGTTCTCAGTATTATGGACATAGGAGCTTCCTCCCGTCGAAATACAATAACCTGATTTGCCAGTAAAATCCTCGTAAACGGAAAGAAGCGTCCTTATGAATTCGCTGCTTTCGGGGACATGGTGAGGCTCGCTTGAATAATGAACCGAAAGCCGGAGATTATTATCTCCGCACAAAAGATAAAGAGTGTTTATTATTTCCTCGGAGGTTCTGCATACGGGGAAACGCACATCCGATTTTGCTTCAATGCGGAACCCGTCAAATTCAATCATACTTAGTACAGCCGTAAGTCCGCCTGAAATATCGTCGGCGCAGCTTATATCAAGGGAATATCCGTCCGTTTCGCCGAATGGATATAACCGGGACAGGGCTTTGATTTCAGCATAGCCGCCGGAAAGAGACGAAAGGAGCTTCAGCATTGCGGTTACGGCGTTGCTTCCGTTTTCGGGCAGGGAGGCATGAGCGCCCCTTCCTTTTATAATAATCCGCTGTAAATTATAACTGGGGTGAACCTCAGCTGAAATATCAGAACCGAGCTTTGCGGCGCAGTTCATTATTTCTTCGGGTGAAACCCCGCTTACAAGCGCGCCGCAAAAATCGGGAACCGCATTTACAGCGTTTCCGCCCTCGATTTTATGTATAATCATACCGCTTGAAGGAACGCTGACGTTTCCGTCAATTCCGAGCCTCAGCACGCCTTTTTCAGTATTTATTACCGGATAGGAGCAGTCGGGCGTAAACAGCATGGGCGGAAGCTCTTCCTTTGAGCGGTAATAGGCAAGGTCGCAGGAACCGTTCTCCTCATTTGTTCCGAATATAAGGCGGACGTTTTCCGAAAGCCTGATATTAAGCGCCTGAATTGCCTTTAGGGCATATAATGCGGCAATTGCGGGTCCTTTGTTGTCGATGGTTCCCCTGCCGTAAAGCCTGCCGGCATCCTCCGTAATGTCAAAGGGAGGATAAGTCCAGCCGCTGCCCGCTGGAACAATATCAAGGTGGCAAAGAATGCCCAGAGCGGGTTCGGCTCCCCAGTCAAGGTCGACTGTCCCCACATAATTATCAAAATTGCGGATGAAAAGCCCCGCGTTCCTGCAGATGTTCAAAGCAGCCGACAGGACTTTAGCCGGTTCCTCGCCGAAAGGCATACCGAGTTTTGTTTCGCCTATAACGGAGGGGATTTTTACAAGTGTGCGCAAATCCTCAGTCATTTTATCCCTTTGACTGTCAATATAACGGCTGACAGCGTTTTTAATATCATTCATAATAACGACCCATCCTTTGAAATACTGTAATAAAAATTATATCACGGCTGCTATTATTTGTCAATGTTATAGCAGCCTAAACACAGGGCATTTCAATCTTGTTCATATATTATTTACTCGTTGGATTACCGTGCAATTAAAAATCCTAAAAAAGTTCTAAACAAACACGCACTAAGCAAAAATAATTTAGGGCTGTATATTTATTGACTTATCATAGTAAATAGTATATAATTATTCTCATACGGATGTTTTGTATCAAAAATGGTTATAATCAGAACTGCCGGCATTATGTCAGAAATTATTTAGATTTACAATGGATTTCGTCCCTGCGGATAATACATACCGAAAGGAAAGGTAATAATTATGGTACAGAGCTTAAACGGCGAATGGGATATCCATAAGGCGAACGACAGCGGCAAATCGCCTTTTACGGTACCGGGTACACTGTATTCATTCCTTATAAAAAACGGAGAGGCACAAAACCCGTATTACCGTGAGAACGAATATAAAAGCACATATCTTTGCGACTGCGACTATATGTTTGAGAGAATGTTCGTTCCCGAACCGGGTCTTTTAAACTGTAAGAAGGTATACCTGAGATTCAAGGGCATCGACACTGTTTCGGAAATATACCTGAACGGAATTTTAATCGGAACGGCTGAAAATATGCACCGTACATATGAGTTTGACGTAACCTCGAAGCTTGCGGAATCGGAAAATTTAATACAGGTTAAAATTATGTCCCCTGTAAAATATATTAATGACATGCAGGAAAAATTTCCGCTGTGGGGAGTGTCCTCCACAATGGACGGCTATCCCCATATCCGCAAGGCGCATTATATGTACGGGTGGGACTGGGGACCGAAGCTCCCCGATATGGGAATATGGCGCGACGTCGAGCTTTGCGGAGTTAAAGGCGGGCGTATTGATTCGGTATATGTTAAGCAAAACCACCTTGAAGACGGCATTATGCTGAAGCTGGATGCGGCGGTTGCCGATATTGCCTCGGATAATTTAAAGGCTGAGCTTCATATAACGGCGCCGGACGGCGAGGAATTTGTCAGCACAGTATTTAAAGTAAAAACTCATACTTACGTTGAATGCGGCATTAAAAACCCGTTTTTGTGGAATGTCAGGGGTTACGGCAAACAGTATTTGTATATGGCTTCATTCATGCTGTTTGACGGCGAAAGCCCTGTTGACAGGTATGATTTCAATATCGGACTCCGCACTGTTGAAGTATCCAGGGATAAAAACGAATTCGGCGAGGAATTCTGCTTTAAAGTGAACGGTATAAAAATATTCGCCATGGGTGCAAATTATATACCCGAAGACCAGCTCCTTTCCGAATGTAATTCGATAAGGACCAAAAGCCTCCTGCAAAGCTGCGTATCGGCGAATTTCAATATGATAAGGGTATGGGGCGGAGGATATTACCCCGACGATTATTTCTATGACCTGTGCGACAAGCTTGGCATACTGGTATGGCAGGATTTTATGTTCGCATGCGCGGTTTATGATGTCAATATGGAATTTTCGGCTAACGTAAAGGCTGAAATAGCCGATAATGTCAAGCGTTTAAGGAACCATGCGTCGCTCGGAATGTGGTGCGGGAACAATGAAATCGAATCGGCATGGGAATACTGGGGTCTTCCCAAAAACGAAGAGCTTAAAAAGGGGTACATAAACCTTTTTGAAGTAATTATCCCTAATGTAGTCAGGCATTATGACCCTCAGACGTTTTACTGGCCGTCGTCGCCGTCGTCGGGCGGGGGATTTGACAATTCCGGGGCGGAAAACAAAGGCGATTCGCATTACTGGGCTGTATGGCACAGCCTGAAGCCGTTCACCGATTTCAAGAAGCATTTTTTCAGCTTTTGCTCGGAATACGGCTTTGAATCAATCCCGTGCATGAAAACCGTAAAAACCTTTGCCGAAGACGGCGACCTGAACCTTATGTCCCCTGTTATGGAGGCTCACCAGAAATGTGCGGCTGGAAATGAAAAACTGCTTTACTACCTGGCTCAGATGGTTCATTATCCCTACAGCTTTGAAAACCTGGTATATGCGACTCAGCTCGTCCAGGCTGAGGCAATCAGGCTTAATGTCGAGCATATGAGACGCAGCAGGGGCAGGTGCATGGGTTCCCTTTACTGGCAGCTAAATGACAGCAACCCCGTCATTTCATGGTCGTCGGTTGATTATTACGGACGCTGGAAGGCTCTGCATTACTATGCGAAGAAATTCTATATGCCTGTCCTGTGTTCTGTGGACGATACGGTTCAGGAAAGGCTTATCCTGAATATTTCTAACGAAAGCACGGCTCCGTTTACCGGAAGATTAAAATGGCGGGTCAGGAAAAACGATGCGTCCATAATATCAAGCGGAGAGCAAATTGTTGATATAAAACCGCTTTCGGCGGAGAACTGCCTTTGCCTTACCCCTGAAATGACGGGCGTAACCGAGGCTATGCACAGGGAATGCTATATTGAATATATTCTTCTGCATAAAAACGCAATTGTGTCAAACGGCACTTATATGTTCGTCGTACCGAAAAAATTCAATTATTTAAATCCGGAAATAACCTTTAAGGTTCATCAGGTCGGCGATATATACAGGATAACGTTCGGCTCGCAGAATTTTGCTAAGGGCGTGTACCTTGACTTTGACGGCTTTGACTGTATATTCAGCAATAACTGGTTTGATATTCACGGAACAGAAATTTCAGTAATGATACCCCGTATGTCTCTTCCGCTTAACGCAACGGCTGAAAACCTCACATATCAGCTTAGGGTGAAATCATATTATGACCTTATAAAACAAATATAATACTTAAAAAGGCGGTGCGCTATGGAAGAACAGATTTTAAATGAATTTACCGGCAGCTTTGAAAGACTAAATATCGAAGCGAAGAGTAAATATGATTCCAAGAAAATTTTCACGGATTCGGACAGCTTGCTGGGATATTATGAACCGAGCTTAACCGTTAAGCTTGTCGACCAGCTGAGCCGTGAAGGCAGATTTATCAGAAAAGAACCGAGGCACGGGAAATACTTTATTTACTGGTATGATTCAGCCGGCGAACTGATTAAAGTAAAATTTATCGATAATAAAGATGAAAAAAACACTTATGATGTCTTTCCCGTGATTTATAACGGATTGAAATTATTTTTATTCTATGACTTAAGCGGCGGAAAAAAATACAGTTTAAGCCATTATTATATTCTCGAATATAAAGCTAAGCGGCTGATTAAGCTTGAAAAAAGCTATGCAAGGGGTCCGGGCGTCAAACGCGAGAATGAAAGGGAAGAGTATAAATACGATGGCGGGAGGCTGGTACAAGCGCATACCTCCACGGCTTATATAGAAACAGGCTATAAATTTTATTACGGCGAAGACGGGTATCTGGATATGTACGAAAGATATGACCCTTCGGACGAAGACGCCGCTGTCTATAAGGTTAAAGCGGATAAAAAAGACATACAGGCTTATGAGAAGTTTGAAATGTTCCATTTTTCACCGCTTGTGTAATAATATTACCCCTGAACGATAAAACGTGAATGAACGCTTTCCGTTAAAGGTTTTGGCGGGAAGCCTTATGGAGGAATCATGAGCCTGAAGGAAGAGTTTTTAAGTATTTACAGGGAAAACATCAAACGGGAGGGCTCAGATAAACTTCTGGAATATCTGCTTTCTCCCAGCAGTGATTTTTTCACGGCGCCGGCAAGCACGCGTTTTCACGGTTCCTACGAAGGCGGGCTTCTTGAACACAGCCTTAACGTATACGGATGCTTAAAGGATTATCTGGCGAGGGAACAGGCGCAGAAAAAATACGGTATGAATTATACCTGTGAAACCGTAGCCGTTGCCGCCCTTTTGCATGACCTGTGCAAAATAAATTTTTATAAGGTTGATTACAGGAACGCCAAGAACAGCCTTGGCGTCTGGGAGAAAGTCCCGTATTATACGGTAGACGACCGTCTTCCTTACGGACACGGTGAAAAATCGGTATACATAATTACGGGGTTTATGAAGCTTTCGCGTGAGGAAGCCTTTGCAATAAGGTACCATATGGGATTTTCGGGAATTGAGGATAAAAATACAATAGGAAGCGTTTTTGAAAAATACCCGCTTGCGTTCGCGCTCTGTACGGCGGATATGGAATCATCTTATTTCATTGAAGGCAGAAAATAATAACGGACTGCCGCATTTGTTACAGCAGTCCGCCGGATTAAAGTTTAAAAGCTTAGGAGTTTTGTCCTTTCAGGACAAAACGTCCGGAATGGATGGTCATATTTATGTATTTATACGCTTCCTACAAATTCGTTAATGCCGGTGAAAACGGTGAACGCGACCAGCTTCTGGTAATTTTTATCGGTTAGCCTGGCGGCTTCCTCAGGGTTTGAAAGGAATCCGCATTCAATCATCAGCGAGGGGTTTTCGCTGTAATGGCAAAGGAATAATTCATTGCCGCAGGGTTTGGTTTCACGCTGGTTATCAGGCTGCAGATTCTGAACGAAAAGGTTCTGCATTATCGAGGCAAGCTGTTCGTTTTCAGGCAGGTTTTCCGAATAGAACATCTGGGCGCCCGAATACTGGGGGTCGGTAAAGGTATTCTGATGTATGGAAATACATACGGCGTCGGAATATTTATTGAAAACAGCCAGCCGGTTATCCATGTCGGACATTTTCTGATTCCGGATTCCCTTAACGCCCTTGTCATGGATTGAAGTGTCCTTAAGCCGGGTCGCCTCGACCGGCATGCCGAAAAATTCGCATAAATCTTTAACTGACAGCATAATGTTAAGGTTGATGACCTTTTCGGTTTTTCCGTCGGGAGTGGAACAGCCTCCGTCGAGACCCCCGTGTCCGGCGTCGAGAATAATCATTTTTTGTGCAGCAGGGACGGAATCCACGGTTACAGCCCTGTCGATTTTTGTTGACGCATATATGATTACGGCAACGCACGCGACAAAAGTCACCGCCACGAAAGCGACATTCCATTTTGTTCTGAAAAACCTTCTTTTCATTGGGATACCTCCTAATTGAACTGTAATATTTTACAGCAAGCTTGTTTTATTCAATAAATATGACGGGGACAATCATTATATGCTTGATTTTCGGGAAAATTTGAAGTATAATAAGTATTGCAGGAATAAAATAATAGTTTTATGAAAAACTCGTTACTGTCCTGAAGCTTTAGCTTTCTGTAAAAAATGTTTTTTAGAAGGACATAAATAAATATATATGACTGACAATAAAGGGAAACCTGTAGTACATATTAGTAACTGTGTTAAAGGGAATTTCAATTAACACGACGGGATTTATCAGCGTAATTATAATATGAATTTTTGTTAATCTGCGTTCGGGAGGGAATATAATGGGATTCTCATGTAAAGTCTTCGGTCATAAATTTGACGGCTGTAAATGTATGAAATGCGGCTATGAACAGCATGATTACCGCGAACATCAGTGCATAAAGTGCGGGGGACTGGATGAAAATTTCCTCAAAATGGCTAATATTGAAGTGAAAAGCATAATGGCAAACCAAAAAGCTCTTTATTACGCCGCTTTGAACAATCCCGACAGGAATGTCCGGATTGAGGCTGTTTCTTATATTACAGAACCGTCCGCACTTGTTGATATAGCAATGAGAGACAGGGAAACCGAGGTATGCGAAAAGGCACTGGGTAAAATCGGCGACCAAAGCATTCTTTCCAAAATAGCGGGAAATGACGCCGCCGGGTATATGGTCAGGGAAAAAGCGGTAGAGAGAATCACAGACCAGCCGGTGCTTATAGATATAGCAAACAATGTAAATAACAATTCAAAGACGCGTATAAAGGCTATAGAATGCATAACCGACCAGACCGCCCTTTCATCTATTGTAAAAAACGGGAAATACAGCGACGCTATCCGCATAAAGGCAATAGAGGGTATAAAAGACCAGGAAGCCCTTGTCGATATTGCGAAAAACACCGGAAATGACAGGTGGGTATTAAAAGAAGCGGCTGAAAGAATCACAGACCAGGCGACCCTTATTGATATTGCCGAAAATTCAACAAAAATAGAGGCTCGTCTGACTGCCGTTGACAGAATTACAGACCGGGACGCGCTTAAAAGGATGGCGGAAAACCCCGGTACCGAGGATGCGATTATAAGCCGTATTATTACAGGAATCAGCGACCAGGAGGTTCTTATCGGCATAGCCGGCAACGAAAGCCGGGATAAAAAAATCCGCATAGAAGCGGTTGGGAGGATTACCGTTTCGCAGGCTCTGCTTGCCCTTGCCGAAAACAAGGATAATGACGACAGTATCCGCTCAGCGGCGGCGGAAAGGATTTCAGACAAGGAACTGCGCCTTAAAGCCTGTGAAGCCGGGTTACACAAATGGGAGCATGACGTGAAAAGATGCCGGATGGTCTGCGCAATATGCGAAAAAGAGGGAGAAAAGAAGCACAGCTTTGAGAAAATCGGGGCAGGCAGTATAAAAAACAGCGTTGTTTACGCATGCAGGGTTTGCGGTAAGCAGGATGAGGTGTGGGAGATAGAATAATTAACAATTAACGATTAACAATTAACAATGGTGGGGTCCTTGAATTAGGAATTAGTAGAACGGGTTTATCACGGGTGGTGCTCTACGATTTCGCAGTGGCAATTTTTGGCTTTACCCGGAT